>JBKEAB010000168.1:0-16396 GCA_047971845.1 Paracoccus sp. (in: a-proteobacteria)
GAATTCGTCACTGTGTATCGCTGTCATATCCAGTCTCCTTTGATGAGAGCATCGCTCTCAGAAGACCGGAACAAAACCGGGACAGGGCCAACCTGGGGCAGTGGCTCGGCATGTCCCCTCGTTCTGATCGCGCGCAACCAACGCGATCCGGTCGCCGCAGATAACTGCAACCGCGCCGCCGCAGCCCGGCCGCTGAAACCCTTCTCAATCAATCGCTGGAATCAAACCCGAAGCGCCGTAGGCAAAGGTGCTGACATGACCAATCCTCCCTGATCGAAGGGAATCACGATCGACGCTTCAACGAAAGCCAAAACGATTCAGGGTTTAGACGAAAAGCTTTAGTTCTGCAGCTTCCCGCCCCGCCCCCGATATCAGCTATCGGTTGGGGCAATAAGCCAGCAACCTTGGCCGGTGTATAGGAAGCTCGCCACCCTGCAGCCAGCGCCCCGGTATGTTCAGCATAAAACCGGAGCGCTGGATCGTCGGTCATGCGACCTCGGCAAAGACCTTGTTCAGTGCCGTTTCCAGCTTTTCAAACATTTCATCCATCTGTGCTTCGGTCAGGATGAAGGGCGGACACAGGACAATGGACTGGCCCAGAGGGCGGCAGATCAGTCCCATATCCGTACATGTATTGGCAATGCGTTCGGAAACCGACAGCTTGCCGTCAAAGGGGGTCTTGGTGGCCGGGTCCAGACAGGCTTCCAGTGCCCACATGTAACCAACGCCACGCAGTTCTCCGATATTGTTTGAGCGTTCCATAATCCCGCGCAGGCCGGTTTCCATACGTGGGGCAAGACGGCGGACATTGTCGGCCAGCCCCTCGTTCATCACCACATCAATTGCCCTGAGGGCGATGGCACAGCCAACCGGGTGGCCGGAGGCGGTGAAACCATGGGGGAATTCCTCAATTGCTTCGACAGCCGCGTTCAGGCGGTCAGCAAGTTCGGAACCAAGGATAACCGCTCCCATCGGGAACAGGCCGGCGGTCAGATTTTTCGATGAGATGATTGCATCGGGAACAAAATCATAGGTTTCACAACCCCAGGTGTTCCCGGTCCGGCCAAAACCGCAGATGACCTCATCTGAAATCAGCGGAATACCATGTTTCTTCAGGACAGGCTGTATGGCCTGAAAATAACCCTTAGATGGTGGAATGACCCCGCCTGCACCCATGACCGGCTCGGCAAAGAAACCGGCAATAGTGTCAGCACCTTCATGTTGGATTGTGTCTTCCAGTTCCTGTGCCAGACGGGCGGTGAACTGTTCTTCGGTTTCGCCATCCTTGCCAAAGCGCCAGTAATGCGGACAGGTCAGGTGGATGAAGCCATCCATCGGCAGGCCGAAGACTTCGTTATAGGGCTTGCCGGTCATTGAGGCCGAAACGGCTGTCACGCCATGATAGGCATTCCAGCGGGTCAGGATCTTTCGTTTTTGCGGTTTGCCTTCCGAACCGGCAAGGAACCACAGCATTTTGACCATTGTATCATTGGCTTCCGATCCGGAATTCGTGTAGAAAACCTTGCCGCGGCTGAAGGGTGAGACCTCAATCAGCTTTTCCGACAGCATGACCGTCTGATCGGACATGCGCCCGAAAAAGGCGTGATAGCCGGGGAAGCGGTCATATTGCGCTTTTGCCGCATCAGCGAGCCCCTTGTGATCAAACCCCGCGACCATGTTCCAAAGCCCGGAATTCGCGTCGAGATAGCGCTTTTCGTTGGTATCGAAGACATAGGGGCCTTCGCCATGGGTCACGACGACCGTGCCGCGTTCATGCACGCTTGGCAAGTCGGTGAAGCCATACATGGAATATTCTTCGGCACGTTGTTCCCAGCTTTGCGGTTTGGTCATGGTCGTCTCCTGACACGATTTTGTGCAGGCTAACGCTGTGGCTGTGTCTCGGCAATGGGGCTTGCGTTTCGGGTGGCATGATCGGGTTTCCGGGCGTGGGCTATGGCGCGTGGAGCAGCGATGGAGACGGTGACAAAGCTGACATAAAGCAGAAGATACCAGGATCCGATCTTGGAAAAACTGACCATCTGTGCCTCATGCTGATTGGCGTAAAGCCATGTGCCGGTCCATGTCCCGATATTTTCGGCAATCCACAAAAACAGGCTGGCCAGAAAGGCGGAAAGCACCATCGGCATCCTGTACCAGTGACTGATCCGGAACCAGACCCAGGTCCGGCCATAGACCAGGGCGGTTCCGGCAAACAGCAGCCAGCGGATATCGGGCAGGAAGTGATGGGCGAAGAAATTGACATAGATCGCCACGGCCAGAAATACCGTCATCCAGAAGGGCGGATAGGGCACAAAGCGCATATCAAAGTTACGGATGGCGCGGGCGATGAAGGAACCGACGGAAGCATACATGAAACCCGAAAACAGTGGCACCCCCATCATTCGGAAAAAAGCCGCTTCAGGATAGACCCATGATCCGGCAGAGGTCTTGAACAGTTCCATTGCGGTTCCGGTGATATGAAATAACAGGATGACCCGTGCCTCGGTCCAGCTTTCCAGCCGGAAAGTCAGGAACAGGATCTGTACCGTGACCGCAAAGATAAACAGGGCGTCATATCGCTGAAGTGGCCAGTCGGGCTGCCAGATGGCCTTGCTGGCAATGATTGCGATCAGAAGTAGCCCGCCGAAAAGTGCCGACCATCCCATTTTGAGGGTGAACATGACCAGATCGACGACTGGTCCTGGCAACTGGGCACGGGCCCAGCCACCAAGACGTCTTTCCAGCCTTCTGGTCTGGCTAACCTGCACGGAGGGGGTGTTCACATTCCCTCGTAAAGCGGGAAGCGGGCACATAATGCCCTGACCTCATCCGCGACACGGGCCTCGGTTTCGGCATTGCCGCTCTCGCCAGAAGAGGCAAGGCTGTCAACCACCTCGGTGATCCAGCGGGCGATCTGGCGGAATTCGCCTTCCCTGAAGCCGCGTGTGGTTCCGGCAGGTGCGCCAAGGCGGATACCTGAGGTTACGAAGGGCTTTTCCGGGTCAAATGGGATGCCGTTCTTGTTGCAGGTGATATTGGCGCGGCCAAGTGCGGCTTCGGCCTGTTTCCCGGTCACGCCCTTGGGACGCAGATCGGCAAGGCAGAGGTGATTATCCGTGCCACCTGAGACAATGTTTATGCCACCCTTCATTAACTCATCCGCCATGGCGCGGGCATTGACGACAACCTGGGCCGCATATTCCCTGAAGGAGGGATCAAGGGCCTCCCTGAAGGCCACAGCCTTGGCTGCGATGATATGCATCAGAGGGCCGCCTTGCAGGCCGGGGAAGACTGCCGAATTTACTTTCTTTGCGATGTCCGCATCATTGGTCAGAATGATGCCGCCGCGAGGGCCGCGCAGCGACTTATGTGTGGTTGTGGTAACGACATGGGCATGGGGTACGGGCGAGGGGTGCTGACCACCTGCGACCAGTCCTGCGATATGGGCCATGTCGACCATCAGATACGCGCCGATCTCATCGGCGATCTTGCGGAAGGCTTCCCAGTCCCAGATACGGCTATATGCCGTGCCTCCGGCAAGGATCAGTTTCGGCTTATGTTCCAGAGCCTTGGTACGGATATCTTCCATATCGAGAAGCTGATCCTGTGCCCGTACGCCATAGCTGACGACATTGAACCACTTGCCCGACATATTGACCGGTGAACCATGGGTCAGGTGGCCGCCAGAATTCAGATCCAGTCCCATGAAGGTGTCACCCGGTTGCAGCAGGGCCAGAAATACTGCCTGGTTCATCTGGCTGCCCGAATTGGGCTGTACGTTGGCAAATTCTGCACCAAACAGTTCCTTGACACGGTCAATGGCAAGGTTTTCAACGATATCGACATATTCGCAACCGCCGTAATAGCGTTTGCCCGGATAGCCTTCGGCATATTTGTTGGTCAGTACGGACCCCTGTGCTTCCAGCACAGCACGACTGACGATGTTTTCCGATGCGATCAGTTCGATCTCATCACGCTGACGGTTGAGTTCCTGGCCGATGGCAGTGCTGATTGCAGAATCGGCATCAGCGAGTGTTTCGGTGAAGAATTGATCGCGATTCATGAGGCTCCCTTCCCTATCCGGATGGCGGCGGTGTAACGGCTTTTTATGTGGTGGCAAAGCCCCCGGAATGCGTTTGTTGCTGGACATGGCCCGCATGGGTGACATGATGAGGGTCATGAGAATACATTTCATCGCCAGCGAAACCGAAACTGCACAGGAAGCACTTGTCGAACTGGCTGATCGCTATGGTCAGACCCCGTGGCGGGAGGCTGATGTCGTCGTGGCCCTTGGCGGGGATGGGCTGATGCTGAATGTCATGCATCAAAACAGGGGGCTGCCGGTTTATGGAATGAACCGCGGAACAGTCGGCTTCCTGATGAATGATTATGTCACTGACAAGCTGTCAGAACGGATCAGTGCGGCTGAGGAAACGGGAATTAACCCCCTGACCATGACTGCGACAACAGCAGACGGGCGTGAATATGTTGCCCTGGCGATTAACGAGGTCAGCCTTTTGCGTGCCGGTCCTCAGGCAGCGAAGTTGCGGATTTCGGTGAATGGCCGGGTGCGGCTGGAGCAGTTGATTTGTGATGGGGCGATCCTGTCCACTCCGGCTGGTTCTACGGCATATAATTACAGTGCCAACGGGCCAATCCTGCCGATTGGATCTGACGTTCTGGCGCTGACAGCCATTGCTGCTTTCAGGCCCCGCCGCTGGCGGGGGGCGATTTTGCCAAAATCGGCCGTGGTGCGTTTTGATGTCCTTGAGCCGGAAAAGCGTCCGGTCATGGCTGATGCGGATTCGCGCGGGGTCGATTCTGTGCGCGCGGTGGAGATCCGGCCGGAACCTTCAATCCGTCATCGCCTGCTTTTTGATCCGGGTCATGGTCTGGAAGAACGGTTGACCCGGGAACAGTTCGTCTGATCAGCGTGCCATCAGAACCGGAATGGATGCCTTGGTCAGCATACTGCGGGTGGTGCCGCCCAGAATGGCCTCCCGGAAGCGGGAATGACCATATGCTCCCATGACGATCATGTCGGCACCTGTCTCGCGTGCCCGCTTGTCGAGAATATCACTGACCTGGGGCATGGTGCGTGCCAATACCGCAATTTCGACATTGATCCCATGACGTGACAGCATCTGACTGAGGGCTCCGCCCGGATCCGAACGTTCCGGCCCGTGTGGGGATGGATCTACAACCGTGATTTCGACACTTTCGGCCGCCTTCAGCAGGGGGCGTGACCGGCGCACGGCAGTCATGGCTTCTTCTGACTGATTCCATGCAACCATGATCTTCTTGCCATAGTTTTTGGTCAGGCCCGTTTCGGGCAGGATCAGCACCGGGGCAGAGCCTTCGAACAGGGCGGCTTCGGTTATTGCCTCGCCGTCCGGAGAGGCGTTGTCGCCATATGGGCGGTTCAGGACCACCAGATCGGCAAACCGTGCCCGCATGCCGATCAGTGTGGTCAGTCCGCCGACTTGGGCCACGGCATTGTCCATGGACCAGCGGATATCTTCCTGTTCCAGCCGGTTGCGTATTGATCCTTCCAGCTCCTCGGCTGCGGCAAGTGCCTTGTCGATGCTTTCCTGAAAGACATAAGCAGAGGCTCCGGCGTAATAATATCCAGCCTGACTGTGGTCGACGCCAAGGCAGAAGACCTCAAGATGTGCATCTTCTCGCCGAGCAATGCCGATTGCGGCATCTACCTGGGATGTTTGGCTTTTGCTGGAAACTACCGTCAGTATCGTTTTATAGGCCATGGCATCCGTCCTTTCCTGTGCAGTGTCCGGGTTACTTACGCTGCGTACCCGATCCCGAATGCAGACTATCTTGGGTAATACCTGAAAATATATATAAGTGGGGTAATAGTATTTGATGCAGATCAAGGTTGCATCTCAGATACGGATATACTGCTGAATAGTATGAAGAGCGTTCAATGATTCTGGAAAGGGGTGATTCGGGCGTCATTCATGCACGGAAAGAGGAACAGAAACCAATGTCGGACTATATCAAGCTGATCGTGCTTGGCGTGATCGCGGTTCTGGCCGCAATTGCTGCCAATTACGGGCGCGACTTGGCATATACTGCCAATATGCTGATTGTGATGCTGTTTGCTGTCAGCTTTTTCATCTATTTCCTGCGCCATACGGATGAACCCCATCCCGCTGTCAGTGAAGGTGAATATCAGGACGGTGTTATTCGCGCGGGGGTGATTGCGACCGTATTCTGGGGCGTTGTGGGTTTTTTGGTTGGTCTGACCGCTGCTGCACAGCTGGCATGGCCTACACTGAATCTGTCGGAAACGGTGCAAGGCTATATGAATTTCGGCAAGGTTCGTCCGCTGCATACCTCAGCGGTTATTTTTGCCTTTGGCGGCAATGCATTGATTGCAACCTCTTTCTATGTCGTGCAGCGGACCTCGGCAGCGCGGCTTTGGGGTGGAAATGCCGCTTGGTTCGTGTTCTGGGGCTATCAGCTGTTTATCCTGCTGGCTGCAAGCGGCTATATCCTGGGGGCGACTCAATCCAAGGAATATGCTGAGCCGGAATGGTATGTGGACTGGTGGTTGACGCTGGTCTGGCTGACCTATCTGGCCGTGTTCCTCGGTACGATCATGAAGCGGCGCGAGCCTCATATCTATGTCGCCAACTGGTTCTACCTGGCCTTTATCGTGACCATTGCACTGCTGCATGTGGTCAATAACCTTGCCATTCCGGTCAGTATGTTCGGGTCGAAATCGGTACAGCTGTTTGCCGGTGTGCAGGATGCCATGACGCAGTGGTGGTACGGCCATAATGCGGTGGGGTTCTTCCTGACTGCAGGTTTCCTGGGAATGATGTACTACTTCATCCCGAAACAGGCGGAGCGTCCCGTTTACAGCTATAAGCTGTCAATTATTCACTTCTGGGCGCTGATCTTCCTGTATATCTGGGCGGGTCCCCACCATCTGCATTACACGGCACTGCCTGACTGGGCATCGACGCTGGGCATGGTCTTTTCCATCATGCTGTGGATGCCGAGCTGGGGTGGCATGATCAACGGGCTGATGACCCTTTCGGGGGCTTGGGACAAGCTGCGTACCGATCCGATCATCCGCATGATGGTTGTCGCAGTTGGCTTCTATGGCATGGCGACTTTCGAGGGTCCGATGATGTCGATCAAGGCGGTCAACAGCCTGTCGCATTATACGGACTGGACCATCGGTCATGTCCATTCCGGTGCTCTTGGTTGGAACGGTATGATCAC
Source organism: Paracoccus sp. (in: a-proteobacteria) (assembly GCA_047971845.1). Lineage (GTDB taxonomy): Bacteria > Pseudomonadota > Alphaproteobacteria > Rhodobacterales > Rhodobacteraceae > Paracoccus. The sequence goes on from JBKEAB010000168.1 coordinate 7,252, forward strand.
TTTCGGTGCGCTGTATTATCTGGTGCCCCGGCTTTGGGGTCGCCAGCAGCTTTACAGTCTGCAACTGGTCAGCTGGCACTTCTGGCTCGCCACGATCGGGCTGGTGCTTTACGCAGCGTCAATGTGGGTTTCCGGGATCATGGAAGGTCTGATGTGGCGCGAAGTCGATCAGCAGGGCTTCCTCGTCAATGCTTTTGCTGACACGGTTCAGGCAAAATATGCGATGAATGTGGTCCGGTTTATGGGCGGGGCGCTGTATCTCAGCGGTGCTGTCATCATGGCGTATAACCTTTGGGCTACGGTTGTCCGGCAGGATCGCGTTCACGCCAATACCTCTGCCGTTCCGGCTGAATAAAGGGGATCAGCTATGAAAATCCTTGAACGGCACAAGATCCTTGAACGGAATGCGACCTTATTGTTGGTCTTCTCCTTTCTTGTCGTGACGGTCGGCGGTATCGTGGAAATCGCACCGCTTTTTTATATCGACAGCACGATCGAGAGGGTGGAGGGTATGCGACCCTATACTCCGCTGGAACTGACTGGACGCGACATCTATGTTCGTGAAGGGTGTTATGTCTGCCACAGCCAGATGATCCGCCCGATGCGGGATGAGGTCGAGCGCTATGGTCATTACAGCCTTGCTGCGGAATCGATGTACGACCATCCGTTCCAATGGGGGTCCAAGCGAACAGGGCCGGATCTGGCACGGGTTGGGGGGCGCTATTCGGACGAATGGCATATCGACCACCTGCGTGATCCACGCTCGGTTGTCCCGGAATCGATCATGCCGGCCTATGGCTTCCTTGAAAACCGGATGCTGAATGCCAATTACATTGTTGATCGCTTGGAAACCGACCGCATGGTGGGGGTTCCTTACAGCGATGACATGATTGCTGCCGCGCGGGGGGATTTCCTTGCGCAGGCCGATCCGGATGCGGATGCCTCGGGGATGGAGGAGCGTTATCCCGGATCGCAGCAGCGCAATTTTGACCGTCAGCCCGGCATTTCGGAAATGGATGCGCTGATCGCCTATTTGCAGGTTCTTGGTACAATGGTCGATTTCTCAACCTTTGAACCAGATCCGAACCGCTGAGGAGGACGCGTCATGGATCTTTATACGCTGACGCGCCAGTTCGCAGACAGTTGGGCTCTTCTGGCTTTGGTTCTTGTCTATCTTGGGGTGGTCGTCTGGGCGTTTCGTCCCGGATCGGGACAGTCCCATGAAGAAGCAGCAGAAAGCATTTTCCGCAACGAACGGTGCCCGGCACCGCCGCAGCACAGGAAGGAACCGCTGTGATGGCAGGCAATGATGAACAGGGCGGTCAGAAACCGGGTGAGACCCCATCCGCAGAGGATTCCGTTTCCGACGGCAGTGAGCCGATCACGGCTGCTGTTGCTGATAGCGAAGATAATGAACGTACTGCGGCATCTCCGCGCAAGGCCGGCCCCCGGACCGGTAAGCGTCGGGCCAGCAGGATGGTCAGTGAGGTTGCATCAACCGGACATAGCTGGGACGGTATTACCGAATATGACAATCCCATGCCCCGCTGGTGGTTATGGAGCTTCTATGCCTGCATTGTCTGGGCCATACTCTATACGGTCTTCTATCCGGCATGGCCGCTGATCAATGGCGCGACGCAGGGCGTTCTGGGAACCAGCTATCGCAAGGAATTGGCGGCTGAAGTCCAGCGTTATGATGACGCCAATGCCGATGTTCAGCAAAAGCTGATTGCGGCAGATCTGAATGCCATTGCCGACGATCCGGAACTGGCCAATTACGCAAATAATGCCGGTCGTGCTGTCTTTGCGACATGGTGTGCGCAATGTCATGGTTCCGGCGCCGCCGGGGCGAAGGGCTATCCCAACCTGCTGGACAATGACTGGCTTTGGGGCGGCTCTCTGGAAGAGATCCATACCACGGTTACCCATGGTATCCGCAATGCAGACGATCCTGATGCGCGTTATTCGGAAATGCCGCGCTTTGGTGTGGATGGCATTCTGGAACGTGAACAGGTTGAACAGGTGGTGGAATATGTTCTGGCGCAGTCCGGGCAGGAACATGATGCAGCAGATGCCGAGGCAGGTGCGACGGTCTTTGCAGATAACTGCACAGCCTGTCATGGAGAAGATGGCACGGGTGACCGGATGCAAGGGGCACCTGACCTGACTGATGCGGTCTGGCTATATGGCGGGGATCGGGCAACCATCCGGCAATCCGTACATGGGGCGCGTTTCGGAGTCATGCCGAACTGGTCCCCGCGTCTGTCTGAGGACGATATCCGTGCTGTGTCCTACTATGTTCACGGTCTTGGCGGCGGAGAGTGAGAATGCGAATTCCGGTGGCCTCGGCCACCGGGGTGGTGCCGGTCCCCCGTCCTGTTCGCGCGTTTCCTGGGGGACCGGCTTCCGTTTCAAGGGGTGGCTTAGCCGCCCCTTTTTTGTTGAATATGTGCGACTTGGGTGCGACAATCCGTCCCCGCGCGAATACATGTACAACGCATATATAAAATGCTCGTTGATTGATGCAGGTCAAGACCTGATATCAATATCCACAATAATGTTCTGAACGAGCTAGGGAGCCAGTTCATGTCGATGCCGGATACCGACCCGACTCAGCTATATGCGGCGCGGGAACCGATCTTTCCCAAGTCCGTGAATGGCAGTTTCCGGCGCCTGAAATGGATCATCATGGCGGTGACGCTGGGGATTTATTATATCACGCCCTGGCTGCGCTGGGATCGTGGGCCATCTGTTCCGGATCAGGCGGTTCTGGTTGATTTGGCAAACCGGCGCTTTTTCTTTTTCGGGATCGAAATCTGGCCGCATGAATTCTATTTCGTCGCCGGTCTTCTGGTCATGGCGGGGCTGGGGCTGTTCCTGTTTACCTCGGCACTTGGCAGGGTCTGGTGTGGCTATGCTTGTCCGCAAACAGTCTGGACAGATCTCTTCATTCATGTCGAACGGTGGATAGAGGGTGACCGGAACAAACAGATCCGGCTTTGGCGGGCCAAATGGGATTTCCGCAAGGTCCGGTTGCGGTTGCTGAAATGGGCACTCTGGCTGCTGATCGCGGTCGCAACGGGCGGAGCATGGGTGTTTTACTTTACCGATGCACCAACGCTTGCACGCAACCTTATGGTGGGGCAGGCTCATCCGATCGCCTATCTGACCATCCTGACGATGACCGCCACCACCTTCCTGTTCGGCGGCTTTGCACGGGAACAGATCTGTATCTATGCCTGCCCATGGCCCCGTATTCAGGGCGCGATGATGGATGAAGATACGCTGACGGTTGCGTATCGGGAATGGCGGGGCGAGGCGCGTGGAAAGATCCGCAAGGGTGAGGCGACCAAATCGGATGGTGGTGAAAAGGGCGATTGCATAGACTGTTTTGCCTGTGTGGATGTCTGTCCGATGGGAATCGACATTCGGGATGGTCAGCAACTGGAATGTATTACCTGTGCGCTTTGCATTGATGCCTGCAATGAAATCATGGACCGTATCGGCAAACCGCATGGCCTGATTGATTATGTAGCGCTGAAAGATGAAGCGGCGGAACGTGAGGGGAGCGCCCCGAAATCTGCGCTGAAACATGTCCTGCGGCCGCGGACATTGCTTTATTTCGCGATGTGGTCAGCTTTTGGGGTTGGCCTGCTGGTGGCGTTACTGATGCGTTCGCCGTTTGACCTGAATGTCACCCCTGTACGCAATCCGCTTTTCGTGACGCTTTCGGACGGGTCGATCCGCAACACTTACGAACTCCGCCTGCGCAACAAGCAGCATGATGAAATGCCTTTTATCATTTCCGTGACCGGGGATGACGGCGCCCGGCCGGAGCAGTTGGATCTACGGATTGAAGGAATCGAGGAGGGGGCAACCGTGGATGTTGCCGCCAACCAGACAGCGATATTGCGTGTCTATCTGACGGCGCAGCCGGATTCGTCTCTGACACAGAACGCGAATAATGATGTGACTCTGGTTGTGCGCGATTCCGAAGGGCAACAATCGGCGGTCGGCACTGTCTTTCACGGAAGGAACTAAGCATGGGATTTTCGGATCCGTCCATCCGGCTGACAGTGACCTTTCTGATCGTGCTGGCCGTGGCTGTGGTATTCCTGATTCCATTCCTGCTTTTTACCGGCAGGACACCGCTGAAGGGGCGGACCATGCTGCTTGCCTTCGTGTCACTTTTCGGAGTGATTGTCGGGGTGAATATTGTCCTGGCAGTTATGGCTATCCGCACCTGTCCGGGGCTGGAGGTCAGGAATTCCTATGTTGCCTCGCAGAATTTCGACCGTGACCGTACGGCACAGGAGGCACTGGGATGGCAGGTTGCCCCAGCTTATGAAAGTGGGACACTGGTACTGAAGATCTCGGATGCGCAGGGGTTACCTGCTCCGGTTCAGGCATTGCGGGTAACTGTCAGCAGACCTACCCAGAAACGTGACGATATATCACCACAGATGCGGTATACTGGTGGTCTCTGGGTTGCTGATATGACACTTGCTCCGGGGGCGTGGGTTATCCATCTGGAAGCTGATGCCCCGGATGGAACAGTCTTTCGTCAGCGGCTGGCAGATTATCCCGGTAGTATCGTGAAGGATTGATATGGCGGATCTGAGCGCAGACAGGGCCTATGCCGCACGGTTGAGTGCATGTCCGGCCTGCGATGCCGTTCCGCTTGCCGAACGTATCGCCGATACGGCTGCCATGCGTGAGGATCTGGTCCTGTCTCTGCCGACAGCACATTGCGCAACATGCATCAGTGATGTTGAACGTGCCCTGATGTCGCAAGAGGGGGTGAGATCCGCCCGCGTCAATCTGACCCTGCGTCGGGTAATGATTGAGGCCCCTGGTCACTGTGCCGAAGATTTCATCCCGGTTCTGGAAGCCGTTGGCTATGAGGCGCATGAACTGGACCCGGCCGCTCTGACGTCAACGGCGGCTGACCGGCAGGGGCGTGATATCCTGATGCGCATCGGCGTGTCGGGCTTTGCGATGATGAACATCATGATTCTGTCGGTTGCGGTATGGGCGGGTGCCGACGGTCCGACAAGGGACATGTTTCACTGGATTTCTGCCCTGATCGCCTTGCCAACGGTGGCCTTCGCAGGTCAGCCGTTCTTTTCCAGTGCATGGGTGGCATTGAAGTCAGGGCGGCTGGGAATGGATGTGCCTATCTCACTGGCGCTGATTCTGGCCACGGCGATTTCCTTGTTCGAAACCTTACAGTCGGGTCGGCATGCCTATTTTGATGCGGCCGTGATGCTGTGCTTTTTCCTGCTGGTCGGGCGCTATCTGGATTATCGCAGCCGCGCCGTTGCACGCTCTGCCGCCGAAGAACTGACTGCGTTGGAAGTCCCGCGTGCCGTGCTGCTGCGGGATGGTGCGGAACAGGTTGTTGCTGTGGCTGACCTGTTGCCGGGTGATGTGATCCGTATCCGCCCCGGTGCGCGTTTACCTGCGGATGGGGAGGTGGTTTCCGGAATATCGGAAACTGACCGGTCATTGCTGACAGGGGAAAGCCTGCCGGTACGGGCCGGACCGGGAGCATTGCTTTCGGCTGGTGAGATCAATCTGACCGGTCCGCTGGATGTGCGCGTAACGGCGGCGGGGCGCGACAGTTCACTGTCCCGGCTGGCCAGTCTGGTGGCAATGGCGGAGGCAACGCGCGGACGTTATGCCTCGCTGGCGGAGCGTGCCTCTCGTGCCTATGCGCCTGTTGTTCACTTGCTGGCACTGATCAGTTTCGGGATATGGCTGTACCAGACAGGAGATTGGCGTATTGCGCTGAACGTGGCGGCGGCGGTTCTAATCATTACCTGTCCCTGCGCCCTTGGGCTGGCCGTGCCGGCGGTGGTAACGGCTGCCTCGGGCCGGTTGTTCCGGCGTGGGCTTCTGATCAAGGATGGCACGGCACTGGAGCGTCTGGCCGAAGTTGATACGGTCGTTTTTGACAAGACCGGGACTCTGACGATGGGGCAGCCGGAACTGACCGGTTCCGATGAATTGCCTGATGATTTGCGCCCGGTTGCCCTGGTGCTTGCAGATGGGTCGGAACATCCGTTGTCGCGTGCGCTTGCGGTTGCTTTGAGAGACGAAGGGGTTTCGTCTGTAACGCTTGATCAGCTGGTCGAGGTGCCGGGCTATGGTGTGGAAGGGTACTGGCAGGGGCGCAAGGTGCGTCTTGGCCGTGCCGATTGGGTTGGGGCGAAAACGCCAGAGTATGCTGATGGGCCGGTCAGTGTGCTGGCTGTTGATGGTGATGCTCCGGTTGCCTTGCAGTTTGCCGACAGCCTGCGACCGGGTGCCGTCGAATGCATTGCCGCTTTGCGCAGTCAAGGACGGCGGGTTATCATGCTGTCAGGTGACAGGGATGAGGCCGTGGCCCGTGCTGCCGTGGCACTTGGGATAGAAGAATTTCGTGCTGGTGTTACGCCACAGGATAAGGAATCAACCATAGCCGGATTGTCGGAAGCTGGTGGAAGGGTCCTGATGGTTGGGGATGGGTTGAACGATACGGCGGCGCTTGCACGGGCGCATGTCTCGATCTCCCCGGCTTCTGCACTGGATGCGGCGCGGGTGGCCTCCGATATTGTGCTGATGGGACAGGATCTGACCCCGGTTGCCGATGCTCTGATTATGGCTGGCAAGGCCCGGCGACGGATAAAGGAGAACTTCGCGATTTCGATTGCTTATAATATTATTGCCGTTCCGTTTGCGATGGCCGGACTGGCGACACCGCTTCTGGCGGCACTGGCAATGTCGGCCAGTTCCATTTCGGTAACGCTGAATGCACTGAGGCTGCGCTGATGGAAATCCTGTTTGTTCTGATCCCGGTGTCAATCCTGCTTGGTGCAGGCGGGCTTGCCGCATTTCTATGGTCGCTCAGGACCCGGCAATATGATGATCCAAAGGGCGATGCTGAACGTATTCTGTCAAGTGAATGGGATGATTGTCCCAAGCCTCCGTCGCAGAATCAGAAGAGAGATCCCTGAGGGTCCGTGTCGGGCCGTACCGATAATATGTCATCGGTAAATTCAAGCTGTAGCCTCCGGGCCTTTCCGGCCGTTTCGGCAGAGGTCATGATCTGACCCTTGTCGTCCCGTACCAGGGCAAAGCCACGGGCCAGTGTCTGGGTATAGCCCAATGATTGTCGTATCCGGTCCAGACGTTCTAGGGTGTCACGGCGCAGGCGGATCATCCGTGAGAATGCCGCATCTGTCCGGGCCATCAGCGGTGGTATTAATGCCTTGTTATCGGCCAGTATACGGCGTGTATCATGCAACATCCGCGCCCGGCCATTATCAAGCCGTGAGGAAAGCCCGTCCAGCCGGTTACGACGCTGTGCATTATTTGACTTTGCCGTTGCGCTGAAATGTCGGCTCAGCCCGTCCAGCCGGCTTTCTGCGCGGTCGGTTAGACGGGCCAGCATGGCTGGTGTCAGCCGCAATGTATTCAGCCGATCGCGGCGGCGATGTACAAGATTGTGCAGTGCGGGTTCCAATGTCCCGCCACGAAAGTCCAGCCGCTGCCGTGTCGCTTCGGTCAGGGTCTGAGGTCGGCCCAGTGCACGCGCCAGATCGACCAGCCGCTGACCCATCCGGGTTTGTCGCTGATCCATGGTCTGGGCCATGCGCAGCCGGAATTGCTGTAGCTGTGTGGCCAGTTCGCGACGTACCGGAACCGCCATTTCGGCGGCGGCAGTGGGGGTGGGGGCACGGCGATCAGCCGCGAAGTCGATCAGGGTGGTATCGGTTTCATGTCCAACTGCGGAAATCAGCGGGATGGTGCTGTCTGCTGTAGCGCGGACTACGATTTCCTCGTTGAAACCCCAAAGATCCTCAAGGCTGCCACCGCCACGGGCAACGATAATCAGATCCGGTCGCGGAATTGGACCGTCTTTGTTCAGGGCATTGAAGCCATGGATGCCAGCTGCAACTTCGCCCGCACTTGCGGTGCCCTGCACGGCGACAGGCCAGATCAGGACATGGGTCGGAAAACGGTCTCGGAGCCGGTGGAGGATGTCGCGGATCACCGCACCCGAAGGGGACGTTACAACCCCGATGACACGGGGCAGGAAGGGCAGGGGGCGCTTACAGTCTGCATCGAAAAGCCCTTCCGAGGCCAGTGCCTTGCGACGTTTCTCCAGCATGGCCATCAGGGCACCGGTGCCTGCCGGCTCCAGATCATCCACGATCAGTTGATATTTTGACTGGCCGGGAAAAGTGGTCAGCTTGCCAGTGGCAATGACCTCCATTCCTTCTTCGGGTTTCTGGGCCAGCCGGGCAACCTGACCCTTCCAGCTGACGGCAGCAATTACCGCGCGATTATCCTTGAGGTCGAAATAGACATGACCCGAGCGTGGCATGGATACGCGTCCGATCTCTCCCCGGACGCGAACTCGACCAAACTCGCCTTCGATCACACGTTTCACGGCTCCGGAAATTTCAGAGACCGACAAGGGTGGAGCATTACTGCCATGACCGCTGCCGGGCGTGTCGTCTTCGAACATGTCCATCAATTGCTTCTGCTGCCTCCGTCGCAACTATTGCTATTGCGTTAGTCCATATAATTTCCGGCCCTGTATGCTTGGGCAGTGTCGAAATCCCGGTTTTCCTTCACCAGCAGTATCGTGCTTGAGGCGGAGACGGAAGGGTGGGTATGGAGATGCCGGGCTCTGTTTCTGCATATCAGATCGGCTTCAGGCTTTGGATTTGCGGTTAGGGTCGGGATCCATTGACCATTGGACCGCGTCGTGATTCAGCCTCCGCAAGGAGACTGGCCGATGAGCAATCCTTTCTGGCTGACAGACGCGCAGATGGAGCGGCTCCAGCCCTTTTTTCCGAAGAGCCACGGCAAGCCGCCAGCCCGAAGACGGTGATGATCGATGCGACCTACCTGAAGGCGCACCGCACGGCGACAAGCCTGCGGTTGGAAAAGGGGGGCCGGCGACCAGAGGGGCCGTCTGATCGGCCGAACGAAAGGCGGCATGAACACCAAACTGCATGCCGTCGCTGATGCCGATGGGCGTCCGATCCGGTTCTTCATGACTGCAGGCCAAGTCAGCGATTACACCGGCGCTGCGGCCCTGCTGGGTAGCTTGCCCAAAGCGGAATGGTTGCTGGCTGACCGGGGCCATGAC
>JBKEAB010000169.1:0-67073 GCA_047971845.1 Paracoccus sp. (in: a-proteobacteria)
AAGCAGGACCTGGCGATCAGGACGCTGAACATGGCGATCGCCATGCGCAGGCCGCCGCCGGGCTGCATTCATCACACGGATCGCGGGTCGCAATATTGTGCCCATCAATACCAGAAGCTTCTGGGCAAGCATGGATTCAGGACTTCCATGAGCGGGTAAGGCAATTGCTACGACAATTCAGCCGTCGAAAGCTTCTTCAAATCGCTGAAGGCCGAACTGGTCTGGCGCCGCGACTGGCGAACCCGGCGCGAGGTCGAGATCGCACTCTTCGAATACATCAACGGCTTCTACAACCCGCGCAGAAAACACTCGGCCCTCGGCTGGAAATCACCCGTGGCCTGCGAAAACAAGGCCGCATAACATGAGCACCCGACCAAAACAATTCCGGGACAGGGCCAACCGGGACAGGGCCAGACCTGGGCATGAGCAAGCCTGAACCTTCCCGCTACCGCACGACGAACTGGAAGCCCTACAATATAAGTCGTTGAAGCGGCGTGGGTCGCTGTTGATCTGGCTCGATAAATATGGTGTGACTGGCACCCAAGGCCGGTCAACCTGGCCGACCGCCGGTGTTCTCCGATACTGCAATACAGTTCTGCCTGATGATGAAAGTGCTGTTCGGCCTGCCGCTCCGGCAAACGACAGGGAAGGATTAAATGGTGTCGAGCATTCTGGCCATGTCCGGGCTGGATTGGCCGGTTCCCGACTTCTCGACCCTGAGCCGCAGGCAAAAGAACATTACCGTTGGGATTTCAAGCCGCCGGGCGCCGGGTCCCCTCAACCTGTTGATCGACAGCACTGGCATCAAGTTCTTGGGCGATGTGGAATGGCTGGCCCGCAAGCATGGCACCCATCGCAAACGTCAATACCGCAAGGCCCATCTGGCGATGGACACGGGCTCCGGCGACATCCTGGCCGTGGAATTCACGTCAAGCCGCGAGGGCAACAGCCCTGTTCTGCCAGGCCTCCTGGACCAGATCCCGCCGGGTCCAGGAGATCGGCACTGTGACGGGTGATGGGGCCTTCGACACCCGCCGCTGCCACACCGCGATCTTCGGGCGCGCGGCATCGCCATCGTAAGAACGAAGGAGGACTGCCCCGCTGCGAAGGCCAGAAATGACATCCTCCATGCGACCCGCCACCTTGGGCGGGCGATCTGGAAGCGATGGTCCGGCTATCATGTCCGAAGCCGGATCGAGGCGAAGATGTGGGGTCTCAAGTCCCTTGGCGAGAGGATCGCCTCACGAGATCCCGACCGCCAGACCGCCTAAATCCACATCCGCATCGCCCTCATGAATCGCTTCAACGTGCTCGGCCAGGTCGAAATCGAACGCGCGGCCTAAGGTCTCAGGGGAAAGTTCGTCTCAACAAAAAATTCTGCAACAATGCCCGTCCAGACTATCCTTCACCCTCCATCCGCTTCACGCGCCGATCCATGACCCGCCGCCAAAGGGGGGGCATCATGGCAATGGCCCCCATGACCGGCAAGGAATAGGGCAGCATCGGACGCGGATTCTCGGGGTTCAGACGCAAGGCCGGATAAATACGTGCCGGATGGGCATGGTGATCAGAATGGCGTGGAGCGTTGACCATCGCCAGCGAAGACAATGGATGCGGTGCATCCCAGCTATGACGCAAACCGACAGGTTCCGGACGGCCATTCTGCATTTTCCGGCGCAACCCATAGTGCTGGACATAATCCGACAGCATCAGCTGCATCTGTGCATAAAGGCAGATAGCAACGTAATCAACCATTACCCGTATGCCAAAGGCCAGCCCAACAGCGCAAATACATACCACTGCCCCGCCAACCCATATCATATATGGATTTTGCCGACCGGAACGCTCAGCCCGCTGACGCTCTGCAACCAGCCCGGCATTGAAGGATCCGAACCATGCACGCGGAAAGAAATGCCAGAAACTCTCTCCGAACCGGGCCGAATTCGGATCAGAATCCGTCGCAACATAGACATGATGGATCAGCCGGTGTGCACTGACATGGTGACCGAACAGCATACTGACATAAACCGCCGACCCCAACCGGAACAGACCCCGGCCAGAGCGGTGTATCAGCTCATGCGCATTCGAATTTGAAACCTGCCCGAAGAACATTCCCACACCAATAAACAATGCGATCCGTTCGCCCGTGCCCAGCCAGTCACCAGCAAGCCCCCAGAGCATCACTCCCATCAGAATGAAATGCGCCAATGCCAGCAGGACCGATACCATATCCGCCGCCGGAAATGCTGTCCCTTCGCCGGCATCCCCAAAACCGCGTGCAATGATCGTATCGGCTGCCGGGCTTGCGGCAGCCATCCACAAAAATCCGGCCCAGACAGGCCAGCCGCCAGTTCCGGCACCCCATATCAGCAAGACCGCCGGAATAAGCGCGACGATAGCAAAACCCGCCGCCGGTGGGACACGTCGCGACATCACAAGCCCACAAGTGCGCGGGCAAAATCCTGCGGTTCAAAGGCATCCAGATCGTCGATCTGCTCACCCACGCCAATGGCATGGATGGGCAGGCCAAACCTGTCTGCAAGCGCAACCAGAACACCACCCCGTGCTGTGCCGTCCAGTTTGGTCATTACCAGCCCGGACACATCAGCAAGCTTGCTGAAGGTCTCTACCTGGGACAAGGCATTCTGCCCGGTCGTTGCATCCAGTACCAGCAACGTATTATGTGGCGCGGTTTCATCCTTCTTGCGGATGACACGCACGATCTTGGCCAGCTCCTCCATCAGATCCGCACGGTTTTGCAGGCGGCCTGCGGTATCAATCATCAGAAGATCGGCACCTTCGGCCTCGGCACGGGTCATGGCATCGAAAGCAAGGCTTGCAGGATCCGCACCTTCCGGAGCCGTCATAACCGGCACCCCTGCCCGTTGCCCCCAGACCTGAAGCTGTTCAACTGCGGCTGCCCGGAATGTATCGCCTGCCGCGATCACGACATTCTTGCCTGCTGCCTTGAACTGACTGGCCAGCTTGCCGATGGTTGTGGTTTTGCCCGAACCATTCACACCGACAACCAGCACCACCTGCGGCTTCCTGGGATAAAGCGGCAGGGGCTGTGCGACCGACGTCATAATCCGGGTAATCTCATCTGCCAGGAGAGTCTTGAGTTCGGTTGACGAAACCCGCTTCCCCATACGCCCTTCGGCAATATTAGCCGTGACACGCAGGGCCGTATCAACCCCCATATCGGCGGCGACAAGGGTGTCTTCCAGCTCTTCGAGCATTTCATCGTCAAGTTCACGCCGCGGTTCAGCCGGGTCCCCCGCCCCGCCTCCTCCCAAAAGGCGCCCCATCAGACCAGGCTTCCCTGCTGATGCCGATACCGAAACAGATGCAGAACCGGATAATGACCCTGATTGATCCGATTGCGGGTTTACCGTGACAGGTTGCGGATTATCGGGACTGGAATCCGGATTTTTCCGCAAGACAGGTTTCGGATCATATTCATGCTTCGGGGCCGGTTCTGGCCCGGCAACGGTTTCAGACGCTATATCCGGTTCAGGTGAACCGTCACCGACCAGATTATCCAGCCCCTGCCCGATCTTCGAAGATGATTTGGTCAGCCGCTCGCGCAGCTTGGAAAAGAAGGACATTGGCCAACCCCTGACAATTCAACCCGAAACTTAAGACCCTGAAGCGTGAAGGGAAAGCCCCTCAGCAGACAGATCAGCCTTCGACAATATGTGCCAGTTGTTCAGCCACGGCAGACCAGCCTTCGTGAAAGCCCATCTGTTCGTGCCTGTCGCAATCCCCGGCATCCTTGTGCAGGACCCTGGCGCGGTATCGTGTGCCCCCGTCTTCGGGATCAAACGTGATAATGGCAGTCATGAAACCGGCCCCAAGGGGACGGAAGCCCTGATCAAGCGCATCTGTAAAGACCAGCTTGTGGTTCTTTTCAACCTCCAGAATACAGCCGGGGTCCGACATTTCGGTCCCATCAGGCAGCACCATCTTCACCCGGAAAATCCCACCCGGCCGGGCCTCGATAACCGCTTCGGGGACCTGGACCGGATCTGGGGCAAACCATTTGACCAGAATTGCAGGATCGGTCCAGGCCGCCCACAGTTTGTCCGGAGAAGCCGCGTAATGGCGGGTCAGGTACAGGTCAATGCCTTCCCGATGTGTTTCAGCTGTCATATCAGAATGCCTTGAATGTCATTGTTGTCAGTGTGCGGACGATACCATCAATCCCAAACAGTTTTTTATTCAGCCAGTGACCGGTATCCTCATCTTCAGGAATATAGACCTTCGCCATCAGATCATATTCGCCTGAAGTCGAATAAAGCTCGGACACGATTTCCCGGTTATAGATGGCATCGGCAACGGTATAGGTCTTACCAGGGGCACAACGGAACTGCACGAAAACAGGGCGCATGGGCAGCCTTTCGATAATTGCTCCGGCAAGACTAGCCTGCTGTCGATGCCCGGGTCCAGTCCCCATGCCCAAGCCCGGCATAGAAACGGCACAACATCAGGATCGCCGCAACCGTCAGCCCGATCAGCAATCCGGCCCAAAGACCGGCCGGCCCCATCCCCAGCAAAAAGGCCAGCACATATCCCGCCGGCAGGCCAATCAGCCAATAACTGATCCCGGCCAGCCACATCGGCACGCGGGTATCCTGTACGCCACGTAACAGGCCAAGCCCCTGCACCTGCAACGCATCGACCAACTGAAAGGCCGCCGCCCAGAACATCAGCCCGACGGCAATTTCCAGGATTTCCGATGCGGCAGGATCGGCAGGATCAAGGTATAGCGACACCAGCGGCTCCGGCAACAGAATGAACAGGAGACTGGTCAGCAGGCCAAAACCGGCAGCAAGCCAGATGACCGTTGCTGCGGCATCCCGCATCATACCCGGATCACCACGTCCCTGCGCCTGTCCGGCACGGATTGTCCCCGCATTGGAGATCCCGAGCTGGAACATGAAAGTAATCGAGGCAATCTGCAGAGCAATCCCATGCGCTGCCAAGGCACGGGTGCCGAACCAGCCCATCATGATATTGCTGCCGACAAACATGCCGATTTCAGCCACCAGTGTCAGTCCGACCGGCAGGCCCAGACGGAAGACGGCGCGAAATGCCGGCCAGTCCGGCCGCCAGAAGCGCTGTAAAAGCGCAATCGGACGGGTCTGTGGCAACCACAGCGCATAGGTCAGGATGGCCAGCAGCGTCGCATATTGTGTCACGATCGAGGCAATCGCCGCCCCGCGCACACCAAGAGCGGGGACACCAAGATGGCCAAAGATGAAGACCCAGTTCAACAGGATATTCAGGGGCAACCCGACCACTGTCAGCCACAGAACAACCTGCGTCCGCTCCATCGAAGCAAGATAGGAATTAAGCGTCATCGCCCACAGAGTTGCCACCGCTCCCCAACCAGCTATACGCAGATAGTCCTGCGAAAGCTGGGCAACGACCTCTTCCTGCCCAAGGGAAAGCAGGATCGGCCTGGAGAACCACAGGACAGGCATGATCACGACCGCATGGATTGTCGACAACCACAGCGCCATACGTGTCGCACGACGCATCTCGGTCATGTCGCCACGGGCGTTCGCCCCCGCCAGCAATCCCAGCACACCAATTCCGTAGCCCGCCCCCATCATCATCAGGATGAACAGAAGGGACGTAGCCAGAACCAGAGCGGCAAGCGCATCCACCCCGTACCATCCAACCATGACAGTATCGCTGACGCCTATAGCCATACGAGCCAGATGGCCACCGACGAGCGGCAGTCCCAGCGACAGGGTCGCGATCAGATGCGGGCGATAGCGTACAAGATCCATCAGTCGCGATTATCCATTGCCCGGAGCAGAGGCAAGAGCTCAGATCATGGCAGCGAACAGATCAGCGGCAGCCGCAGCCAGACGCCGGTCGGTTTCATCCTCTGTTCCGGTTACAGCAGGGCGAAAGCGCAGGCGAAATGCAGCCAGACGGGTTTCCGGATCCGTTTCAGGATAGCCGATACGGGTCAGGCTTTCCGATAGCGGGCGATCATCCCCTATCATATCGGGAAGGATCGCCAGCCCCTGCCGTGCCAGCCGTGCCCAGTCAAATCGCGGGCCCGGGTCAATCTTGCGTCCGGGTGCCATGTCGGAATGACCAATCACACCTTCCGGCCCGATGGACCAGCGAACCATGATCTGGCCCAGCAAGCGTTCCAGAGCATCCATCTGCGCAGCCACAAAGGGACGATCACCGGGATTGGCCAGCTCAATCCCGATGGATCGGGAGTTGACATCATCCTGCCCGCGCCAGCTGCCAGCCCCGGCATGCCATGCCCGGCAATTTTCGGGGACAAGTGCCTCGACCGTGCCATCCTCATCAATCAGCCAATGGGCACTGACCTCTGCCGCAGGATCACAAAGCCGTACCCGGGCCGAAGCGCAATCTGCCATACCAGTATAATGAATCACGATCAGCGATGGCTGCGCATCACCCCGCCTTTCGCCATAATTGGGGCTGGAAGCGCCATCCCTGTTCACACTGCTGATCCTGATTCGATCTCGGCGCTACCTCCATCCAGCAATCGCCAGCCTTCCGGCCCGACATGGCGTGCTCGGCGCAGGTCAGGGAAATTGGCTGTGTCCCGGGATGTGTTCACACCGATAACCAGATACCGGAACGGCGCATGGCTATAGTTTTTATCCACATAGGTATTGCTGATCCCGGCAGGCCATATTGCACCGTCTCCGGGTCGGGATACATGAGTGCCGTCAATACCAATCACGGTGAAGAGATCTCTGCCAACACAAAACATGTCTTCACTGCCAGAGTACCAGTGCCGGCCCGCAAAACGCAGATTTACACGAGGTACCGTCATGCCACATCGCAAGCCAAATATTCAACGTGGCACGGCCAGAGCGGGGAGTTCCCATGTTCAACCCTGGCATTGCCTCCGTACAGAATCATAACCTGTCGGTACGATAACGGGTCGGATCCCAGCCGCAGACATAACCGTCTCCATCTGCGTCCATGCCCATCGGGTCCTGTTCAGGTCCACCAGACGAAAGGAACATTAACTGTGCCGCATCGGCATTGGGATAACGTGCACAGGATCTTGCAGTCTCGGCACCCGGATTGTCAGTACGCGCAAAAGTCCGCGTACCCGGAGCCTGACGCTGCGCCTGTGCATAACGGGCCAATGCATCCGTCTCGACCGTTGGTCGTGCGACTGTTGTCGCGGGTGCAGAGGTCCGGGTAACCGGTACCGGATTGGACGGCAGGGCCTTTCCCGTATCGGGGTCATAATACCCACCCTTACCGCCAGCAGCAGCCTGACCAGACAAATTCCCTGCCGGGCCGGCAGATCCGGTTCCGGCAAGGTCTGCGGCCGTCGGGGTAATATAGGGACGCGCCTTCGGAACCACATGCGGAATGGAGGCTTTACCGGTCAGACCGGATTCACGGACCACCCGGTATTCGTCATAAGCCTTGTTATTCACCAACCGCATCCGCGGATCAGAGATTCTGCCATCACCATTGCCGCAGGCTGCAAGCCCGAAGATCCCCAACGCAGTTAATAAAATTGTTTTCATCATGCGCCTCCTTCAGGCAGTTACCACCAGCATTCCGGCTTAGCCGAAAAACCGGCAGCACGTTCCAATACATAAGCGTGATTAAGAAGATCACCTTCTCCAAAGGGACGACCGATCAACTGCAGTCCCAGAGGTAGACCCTGTGCATCCAGGCCGACGGGAACTGAAATTCCCGGCAAGCCGGCCAAATTCACCGTCACCGTAAAGACATCGTTCAGATACATCTCCACCGGATCCTTGCTTTCCATATCTCCCAACCCGAAAGCTGCTGAAGGCGTAGTCGGAGTCAGAACCGCATCGACACCTGCCGCATAGACCTGATCAAAATCACGCTTGATCAATGCACGGACCTTGCGGGCACGATTATAATAAGCGTCATAAAATCCCGCTGACAGCACATAAGTGCCAATCATTACGCGACGTTGTACTTCAGGGCCAAAACCCTCGGCGCGGGTTTTTTCATACATCTCAACGATGCCATCGCCCTGCCCCAGCTTTGCCCGGCGGCCATACCGTACGCCATCATAACGGGCAAGATTTGAAGATGCCTCTGCCGGTGCGATGACATAATAGGCAGGCAATGCATATTTCGTATGCGGCAGGGAGATATCGACAATCTCGGCACCCGCATCACGCAGCATATCGATGCCTTTCTGCCAGAGAACGTCGATCTCCGCAGGCATGCCATCCATCCGGTATTCACGTGGAATACCGATCTTTCTGCCACGGATATCCCCGGTCAGGGCTGCCTCGAAATCCGGAACGGGGATATCGGCAGACGTTGAATCCTTCGGATCGACCGAAGCCATGGCCCCCAGCATGATTGCCGCATCACGAACAGATTTGGTCATTGGCCCTGCCTGATCGAGGCTGGATGCAAAAGCAATCGTTCCCCAACGCGAGACACGGCCATAGGTGGGTTTGAGTCCCACCGTACCGGTAAACGCCGCTGGCTGACGGATAGAACCGCCAGTATCAGTACCTGTTGCAGCCAGACACAGATCGGCAGCTACAGCAGCAGACGACCCACCAGAGGAACCACCCGGTGTCAGTTTCCTGTCATCCGCCCGCCATGGGTTGACCGCTTTGCCATAGATGCTGGTTTCATTGCTTGATCCCATGGCAAATTCGTCCATGTTCAGCTTGCCCAGCATGACCGCTCCCGCATCCCAGAGATTCTGGGTCACGGTTGATTCATATTCCGGCCGGAAACCGTCAAGGATACGGCTTGCCGCCTGAGTCGCAATCCCGCGTGTACAGAATAGATCCTTGATCCCCAGCGGGATGCCCGTCATTCCCGCACCATCACCAGCCTTGATGCGATGGTCTGCGGCCCTGGCCATTTCACGGGCCAGCTCCGGTGTATTATAGACATAGACGTTCAATGCACCTGCACCCTCAATGGCATTCAGACATGCATCAGTCAGTTCCACCGAAGACAGCTTGCCGGCACGCATTGCATCGCGGGCTTCGGCAATCGTCAATGTGTTCAGATCACTCATTCCACCACCTTCGGCACAGCAAAGAACCCTTCACGGGCATCAGGCGCATTGGCCATGATTTTTTCCGGCTGCCCGCCATCGGTCACAATATCCTCACGCCGCTTAAGACGCATGGGCGTGACACCCGTCATCGGTTCGATGCCGTCAACATCGGCCTCGTTCAACTGCTCCATGAAGTGCAGGATACTGTTCAGCTCTGCCGCGAGTGCGGGAAGATGCAATTCATCGACCGCAATCCGGGCCAGGTGCGCAACCTTGCGTGCCTCATTTTCCGTGATGGACATGCCAACTCCTTTAACTTGCCCCGGGTTTAGCCGCACCCGCCAGATGCTGCAAGCGCACCTGAAGGTCAGACCGTAAAGGGCTGCATGATTTCCGGCTCGATCAGCTTCACGTCAAGCGCCTTCAGCGGTGTCAGGTCGGGTTCCAGAACAGGAAAGGTCTTGTAATGCGAACAGATGATTGCCCTGAAGCTGAACCAACGCTTCGCCGCATAAGCAGCACGTGCCGGATCCATCGTAAAATGCCCGCCAACCGAAAGGATTCCGATTTCGGGTTTATGCAGATCGCCCATCCATTCCATATAGGCCATGATATCTGTATCACCTGAATGATATATGGTCCTGCCTTCGCCCACGATTATGTAACCGGCCTCATGGCCTGCATATACCGGTGAGCCATCTGCCGCCACAAAGGACGAGGAATGTACGGCATTGACCATCGTAATCTTAGCACCACCCAGATCAACGGTCCCGCCCTTATTGAAACCAATGGTTTCAAGCCCGTGCTTTCCTTCCCAGAACTGCATCAGGTCATAGATTCCGACCACGGGAATTCTCAGCTCCCCGGCCAGGTCAATCACTTCTGACGTATGATCAAAGTGACCGTGCGTCACCAGAATATGCGTCGCACCATCCAAGGCTGTCATGCGGTACTCTGCGGGAAAAACAGGATTGGTCTCCAGCATGGATCAATCAGGATAACCGCATTTTCAATTTCTAACCTCCAGCTTGCATGACCCAGCTATATCAACTGCATCTCTTTCTCCTCATATCAGATCACATTTCCAAAAACGTCAGGTCACTATACAGCCGATACCATAGCTCGGCTGATAATGTGGTATATTCTGGCCCTGATCGAGGACATCAACCGTAACTGGACACATTGCTTCCGGCAAGCGCGGCAATATTGATCAGCCCGCGGACGGTAATGCCGGGGGTCACGATATGGGCCTGATTTTGCATACCCATCAGGATAGGCCCGACCTCCAGTCCGCCGGCAACAGAACGCAGCATATTGCGTGATGCGCTTGCGATTTCAGCATTGGCATAGATCAGACCATTTGCCCGGCTGCTCAACCGGCCACCTGGGAAGAGCCGTTCACGCAATTCCGGATCAAGCGCAACATCTGCCGGCATTTCACCCTCATATTCGAAATCTGGGTTCATATCATCCAGCAGGTCCAGGGCCATCCGCATACTGCGACCGGTTTCTGTATCGAGATTTCCAAACTGGGAAGCAGAACAAAGCGCAATCCGCGGCTCAATCCCGAAGCGGCGAATATGACGGGCAGCCGCAATCACTGTCTCGGCAATCTGATATGGTGTCGGATTTTGGTGAACCTGCGTATCGGCAACGAATAACGGTCCGCGATCAAGGATGATTAGCGAAAGGGCCCCGACCGGATGGGCTTTATCACGGCCAAGGATTTCAGTGATGTACTTCAGATGCCAGCGATACTGACCGAAAGTCCCGCAGATCATGCTGTCGGCATCACCACGTTGCACCATCATGGCCGCAATTACAGTTGTATTCGTACGCAGGATGGCCCTGGCCAGATCCGGTGTTACCCCCCGCCGCCGCATAAGCTGATGATAATCAGACCAGTATTCGCGATAACGTGCGTCACTTTCAGGATTGATGATCTCGATCCCGTTCAGGTCCAGCCGTATCCCTTCACGCTCAAGGCGCTGTTCAATCACTTCGGGGCGACCGATCAGGATCGGAGTATCATGGCCGTCTTCAATCAGCTGACGGGCGGCATGCAGGATCCGGTCATCCTCGCCTTCGGCAAAAACCAGCCGCCGGTTGGCGACACGGTCCGCCTCAAATACCCGGCGCATGATATGATAGCTGCGATAGACCCGGCCATGCAGACGCCGTTCATAATCATCCAGATCCAGTTCTCGCGTGGCAACACCCGATTTGATTGCCGCACGCGCCACGGCCACGGCTATCGTCGGCAACAATCGCGGGTCAAAAGGTTTCGGGATCAGGTAATCAGGGCCAAAGGTCAGCTTTTCACCCCGATATGCCTGTCCGACCTCGGCTGATGTCGCCTCGCGTGCAAGGGCAGCAATAGCTTCAACGCAAGCCACCTTCATCGCATCATTGATCTGTGTCGCCCCGGTATCGAGCGCACCACGGAAGATAAATGGAAAGCACAGGACATTATTGACCTGATTGGGATAATCGCTGCGGCCGGTTGCAATCAGCGCATTCGGCGCAGCCTCCCGGGCATCTTCCGGCATGATTTCAGGAGTTGGATTGGCAAGCGCGAAGATGATAGGATCCGGGGCCATCTGTCTGACCATGTCCTGCGTTAGCAGGCCCGGACCGGATACGCCAAGGAACAGATCGGCACCTTCCATTGCCTCCATCGTGGTGCGCATTTCCGTGTCACGGGCAAATTCCAGCTTTTCAGGGTTCAGGTCATTACGCTGCGCATGCACCACCCCTTTGCTGTCCAGCATGGTGATGTTTTCCTTGCGCACCCCCATGACTATCAGCATTTTCAGGCAGGCAATACCGGCCGCACCGGCACCAAGTGCCACAACCCTGACATCTTCGAATTTCTTGCCCGAAAGCCACATGGCATTACTGGCTGCGGCTGCGGCCACGATGGCTGTGCCGTGCTGATCGTCATGGAAGACCGGAATATTCATCCGCTCCTTGCACAGCCGCTCGATCAGAAAACAGTCCGGAGCCTTGATATCTTCCAGGTTCACAGCCCCGAATGTAGGCTCCAGTCTGCAAACGATATCGGCAAGCTTTTCGGGATCAGTCTCGTTCACCTCAATGTCAAAGCAATCGACACCGGCAAATTTCTTGAACAGAACCGCCTTGCCTTCCATCACCGGCTTGGAGGCCTGTGCCCCGATATTGCCCAGCCCAAGCACAGCAGTGCCGTTCGATATCACGGCAACAAGGTTGCTTTTCGCCGTATAGCGCATTGCATCAAGCGGGTTCTTTTCGATATCGAGGCAGGCTTCGGCCACCCCCGGCGAATAGGCATTGGACAGATCCCGCCCGGTATCCATCGGCTTTGTCGGACGGATTTCCAGCTTTCCCGGTCTGGGAAATTCATGGTAATCCAGTGCTTCCTGACGGCGGTCATTGGCGATGTTATCGGCGGGCATGCAATCCTCCTCTTTTGTCCTGCTCGTCTCTCCCGGTACCAATTCGGCATTTTTGCGACGTAATTTGCAATGGGTGATTTTCAGCTTCCATGATGGTCCGTCCGGACCCGGCTTCAGCCCATCACCATATCCTGGTTATCATCCTTGCCGATCTTGCCGCCCGCGCAATTTCCGATATGACTTGCTCAGAGATAAATGGAGACTGCCCATGTCCGATTTCGATCTTGTTCTTTCGGGCCGTGTGATCCTGACCGAACGTGAGTTGCCGGCCGGATTCGTCGCAGTCCGCGATGGCAAGGTTGCCATGATCGGGGAAGGAAGCGCCCCTGCTGCGCGTGAACGTCACGATCTGGGTCAGGCTCTTATCCTGCCCGGTGCCGTGGATGCACAGGTTCATTCCCTGTCACAGAAGGGGGCTGAAGGATTTCCGGCCTCGACCGCTGCGGCTGCAGCCGGAGGGGTGACCACCATTGTCGACATGCCCTATGATGAGGGTGACCTGATCTGTTCGGCTGCGGCCGTCAACCGCAAGGCCGCGACCGCAAATATTGAGGCCCGTACAGATGTGGCGCTTTACGGCACTATAGATCCTGAAGAAGGCCCTGCCCGTATTGCCGAACAGGCCAAAGCCGGGGTGTGCGGCTTCAAGTTCTCAACCTTTGGAACCGATCCCAGACGTTTCCCGCGCATTCCTCCGGCACTTCTGATGTCCGCTTTTGCTGAAGTCGCGGGAACCGGGCTGGCCGCCGGTGTCCATAACGAAGACGACGCCTTCGTGCGCGATACCATCGCAGCTGTCGGGGCCACCGGCATAACCGACTGGCGTGCCCATGGTTTATCACGCCCACCAATGACTGAAATCCTGGCACTGCTGCAAATCTATGAGACCGGGGCACAGACACTCTGCCCGGCCCATGTCGTGCATTGTTCGCTTGCACGCGGGTATGAGATTGCCCGGCGCTATCGGGGGGAAGGTCATGCTGCCACCATTGAATGCTGTATCCATTATCTGACCCTGGATGAGGAAAACGATGTCGCCCGCCTTGGCGGTAAGGCCAAAATCAACCCGCCGATCCGCCCCCGATCCGAAGTCGAATCCCTTTGGCGACATGTTGCAGCAGGCAATGTATCAATGGTTTCCACCGATCATGTCAGCTGGTCCAAAGACCGGAAAACTCACCCGGACATGCTGAAAAATGCCTCGGGCGTACCGGGACTGGAGGTCATGGTGCCCCTGTTCATCAAGGGTGCATCCGAACGTGGTATTCCGCTGACCTGGGCTGCCCGGCTGATGGCAGAAAACCCGGCCCGACACTTCCGGCTGGATCATGCAAAGGGGGGTATCCGTACCGGTCGCGATGCCGATCTGACAGTACTTCAACCCATACCACAGGTTTACGACGCGCAGGCCAGTCGCCATTCCATTGCAGGCTGGTCACCATATGACGGAATGGAACTTCCATGGTCCGTCGCCGGCACATGGCTGCGCGGTCAGCAGATCTTTGATGGCAGGGATGTATTGGCATCGCCGGGTAACGGACGGTTCATCCGCCCTAGATACCCGCTTGGCACAAGGGTTCCGCTTCATGCGTAATCTTCGTGTCGACATTGACCGAATTGGTACGGATCTCGAAGCCATGTCAAGGATTGCCGACCCGGGGCAGCCTTGGACACGACGGGCATTCTCCCCTCGTTTTGGTGAGGGGCGCAACTGGCTGCATGCACGCTTCACCGAGGCCGGGCTGAACACGTCTCTGGATACCGGCGGCAATTTGATCGGCACCCGCAAGGGGCGCAGTCCCAGGGCGGGAACAATCATGCTGGGCAGCCATTCGGATACTGTTCCCGATGGCGGACGCTTTGACGGGATTGCAGGTGTCATTGCGGCACTTGAGGTTGCACGGACTCTGGATGAACACGGAATTACCCTGAATCACGATATTGCCATTGTAGATTTTCTGGCGGAAGAGGTGTCTGTCTTCGGGGTGTCCTGTATCGGATCACGCAGTATGGCAGGTATCCTGCCTCAAGACTGGTTATTACTGACCCACGAAGGCCGCACACTGAAACAGGCGATACACGACACGGGTGGAAAGCCCGACAGAAACATGGCCCGCGATGATATCCGCGCCTTTCTGGAATTGCATATTGAACAGGGACCGGTTCTGGAAACTGAAGGAACCGATCTGGGGATTGTGACCGCCATTGCGGGAATCGAACGGATCGAGATCATCCTGACAGGCCGTCCGGATCACGCCGGTACCACGCCGATGGCAGGGCGTGCCGATGCTCTCGTCGCAGCATCTGCTCTCGTCTCCGATATTGATTCCGAAGCACAGCGGCGTGCCTCCGCCCCCGGACATTTTACAGCCACCACAGGCGAATTCGATATCTCACCCGGAGCTGCCAATGTCGTGGCGGGACGCGTCCGGATGCTGATTGATGTACGTGCTTCCGGACGGATGGCAATGGAGGATTTCCTTCGCTGGGTCGAAAGCCGTCTGACCGCCCTGCCTGTTGGCATCACGGCTGAATCACGGCTGTTATCGGACAACCATCCGACACCGATGGATGCGAATATTATTGCCACACTGGAAACCGCGGCCGAAACATGTGGTGCAAGCTATCGTCATATGGTTTCGGGGGCCGGCCATGACGCTGCGTTCATGGCAAGGATCTCCCCGGCTGCAATGATATTCATCCCCAGCAAAAACGGGCGCTCACACTGCCCGGAAGAATTCAGCAAGACCGAGGATATTGCCCTCGGTGCCGAGGTGCTGACCGAAGCTGTCATCGCCCTCGACAGACAGAAAGGAGAATGAGATGCGTCGTATTCTGACCGAAAAGGATGTCGAACCAGCTGTCCGGGGTGGCTCCGTCTATGCTGCCGGTGGTGGAGGCTGGGCCGACCATGGCCGGATGCTGGGTTATGCTGCGGTCAAAGCCGGCGCACCTGAGCTGGTATCCATTGATGAGCTGGATGGAAACGACTGGGTTGCAACCGCCGCTGCCATCGGCGCCCCCGCATCAACGACACCATGGGAAATGCGCGGAACCGACTATATCAAAGCCGTAGAAATGCTGAACAAAGCGCTCGGGGTGCCGGTTGCCGGATTGATGGTCGGACAGAACGGGAAATCATCGACACTGAACGGCTGGTTGCCATCGGCCATCCTGGGCTGCAAGGTTATTGATGCGGTTGGTGATATCCGTGCCCATCCAACCGGCGATATGGGGTCTATCGGCATGGCCGGATCACCTGAACCCATGATCCAGACAGCCGTTGGCGGAAACCGTGAACAAAACCGCTATATCGAACTGGTAACGCGCGGGGCGACAGCGAAGATTTCGCCCATCCTGCGCACTGCGGCAGATATGTCCGGCGGGTTTATCGCATCGGCACGAAATCCACTCCGGGCATCCTATGTTGCAGGGAATGCCGCATTAGGCGGGATTTCCATGGCCCTTGATCTGGGTCACGCCATCATAGCCACCGAAACAAAGGGACCCGCCGCAATGATTGACACCATCGTTGACAGGACCGGTGGAACTATTCTGGCCGAAGCCAGGGTGACGGCCAAGGATGTCATCTATACCAGTGAAGCCTTCGATATCGGCACTGTCACCGTGGGACACGGAGACAAGGCCCTGACCCTGCATGTCATGAATGAGTATATGGGCATCGACGATGCCGGAGGCACCCGGATCGCATCCTTCCCCGATGTTATCACCACCCTTTCACAAGAGGCTGAGCCTCTTTCCGTCGGTCAGCTTGAGGTCGGCATGAAGATCCATATTCTGCATGTTCCGAAATCAATCATCCCGCTAAGCGCAAGTGTACTTGATCCCTCTGTTTATCCGCCCTGTGAACGCGCAATGGGAATTGAACTTGCACGATATGCTCTGGAGGGAACCGATGCCTAGACCCAATCCCCGGCATCCTGACTTCCCGATCCCCGGCGGCCCGGAACAACGTGCGAAAAGCTGGCGTGCCGAAGGCCTGCTGCGGCTGATGGAAAACGTCCTTGCCGTAGGCGAATCCCCTGACAAGCTGATCGTCTATGCCGCTCTGGGCCGCGCAGCACGCAACTGGCCGGCACATGATGCCATCGTGAAGACCCTTCTGGAAATGGACGAGGACCAGACCCTTGTCATCCAGTCCGGCAAGCCGGTGGGGCTGCTGAAGACCTCTGCAACAGCTCCGATGGTCATCATGGCAAATTGCAACATGGTCGGACAATGGGCCAGGGCGGATGTCTTCTATGATCTTGAACGCAAGGGACTGATATGCTGGGGCGGACTGACTGCCGGAGCCTGGCAATACATCGGCTCGCAGGGTGTCATTCAGGGCACCTATGAAATCTTCATGCGCATTGCAGAGCGCCGGTTCGGCGGTTCCCTGAAGGGACGCTTTATCCTGACAGCCGGACTTGGTGGTATGGGCGGTGCACAGCCGCTTGCCGGGCGCATGGCTGGTGCTACAATCCTGTGTGTTGATGTTGATCCGGCCCGAGCACAAATGCGAAAGGAGATCGGCTTTCTGGACGAAATTGCCCCTGATCTGGATACGGCCCTGACAATGATTGACGAGGCACGGGCCGAAGGTCGGGCGCTGTCGGTTGCGCTGACCGGTAATGCTGCCGAAATCTATCCCGAGATCGCCGCCCGCGGGATTGTGCCGGATATCGTAACGGATCAGACCTCGGCACATGATCTGGTCTATGGTTACGTCCCTGCCGGATATGATCTGGACCGTGTAGGCCGGCTGCGCGACCAGAACCCCGAAGAGCTGATCGAGGAAGGCCGTAAATCCATTGCCCGCCATGTCGGCGCCATGCTGGAGTTTCAGAAAAACGGGGCAGAGGTCTTTGACAATGGCAACCTGATCCGTACCCAGGCACAGCTGGGCGGGATTAGTGATGCATTCGACATTCCCATTTTTACCGAAGCCTACCTTCGCCCACTTTTCGCCCGCGCCATAGGTCCCTTTCGCTGGATGGCCCTTTCGGGGGAAGCCGACGATATCCGCAAGATTGACGATCTGGTGTTGCAGATGTTCCCCGGCAACCGGATAGTCACCAACTGGATCCGTCTGGCCCGTGAAAATATCCCATTCGAGGGCCTGCCTGCCCGTATTGCATGGCTGGGACATGGTGAACGCACGGCTCTCTCCCGTGCTGTCAACGAGATGGTCGCGGATGGTACACTGGCAGGACCTGTTGCATTTTCACGCGATCACCTGGACGCTGGTGCCATGGCCCATCCCAATATCATGACCGAAAACATGCGCGACGGATCGGATGCCATTGCCGACTGGCCGCTTCTGGATGCCATGACGCTTTGTGCATCAGGTGCCGATCTCGTTGCCATTCATTCCGGCGGGGGCGGCTATGCCGGTTACATGACCTCTGCCGGGGTGACGGTCGTGGCAGACGGAACCAATGCGGCCGATATACGGTTGGACCGGGCACTGACCAATGACACATCACTGGGGATTATCCGTTATGCCGATGCAGGTTATGACGAGGCTCTTGACGAAGCCGAAGGAAAACAGGTGGGTCATATCAGGCTGAACGGCTGATTCCTGACTGCGGCAAAGCATGGCAGAGACGGCATGGATTTCATACCGGCCTGCCACACCTTCCCGGAACCGTTTGGATTTCGTTTGGGATTGGCCCCTTATACGGCCAGATATGATTCTAGGTCGGTCCGGCCAATGACCAAAGTGATATGCAACCAGTGTTTACCCGCCCATGACAAACCCTGTTTCCGATCATCCGATACGCCGGATACCTGCCATGGCAGTATTACTGGCCTTGTTCTTCTGTCCGGGTACTCCGGCAATGTCACAGATGGGACCGGGTCCGGGCACCGGGATAGGCACACGCGGCCCCACAGAAGTCGGCACCATGACCATTTCCCGGACCGATGTCCCTGTCACGGTCGAACTTCCCGGCCGTGCTGTCGCCTATCAGATGGCGGCAATCCGCCCCAAGGTCGGCGGAGAGATCACCGCCATCCCTTATGAGGCCGGAACGGTTGTCGAACCCGGAACATTGCTGTTCCAACTGGAAGATGAAACCCTGGCCGCAGAGCTGACGGCAGCCGAAGTTGCCGTGACATCGGCAGAATCTGCCCTGACCGGGGCTGAGACAACAGTTGACCGTTACCGTAAGCTTTCCGGCTCCGGCGTCAGCCGGGCCGATCTGGACGATGCCGTGGTTGCCCTCGCCGCAGCCAAGGCCAGCCTCAGCGCGGCTGAATCACAACGAGATCTGGCCCGGCTGGCATTACAGCGAACCGATATTATCAGCCCCATTCACGGTGTTGTTGCCGTATCTCCCTTCAGTGTCGGTGATATTGTCAACGCCGGACAATCAGATGCCCTGACGGAAGTGATGCAAATTGACCCGATCTATGTTGATGTCTCGGAATCACGGGCCCGGATTTTGCGTCATCAGCAGAGTATGGCTGAAGGCAGCCTGCAACGAACCAGTGTTCCCGGCAATGCCCGCCTAACACTGGAAACCGGTGAAACCTACCCCCTGCCCGGCCAGGTACTGAACCCGGGAGCCCAGGTATCTGCCACCACCGGGACTATCCCGATCCGCCTGCAATTTGCCAATCCGGATCGCCTCATCCTGCCCGGTCAGTTTGTGCGCGTGACACTGAGCATCGGGCAGATCAATGCCTTCCTCGTCCCACAAAGGGCAACCAGCCGGTCTGCCAGTGGCGAAATGACGGCCTTTGTCGTCAGGGATGGCAAGGCCGTAAAGGTTGCGCTGACCGAAGCAGGCACCCATGAAAACGCCTGGATCGTCACCGATGGCCTGACAGAAGGCGATGCACTGGTTCTTGACGGCCTGCGCAACCTTCAGGACGGCACCGAAGTCACCACCGTTCCGGTCATCATTGATGCCGAAGGCGTTGTCCGTGATGCCGGCAAAGGGTCTGATACCGTACCGGACGGGTCCACTCAGGCAGTTGGCGGCTGAACCATGGGACAGTTCTTCATCCACCGTCCGGTCTTTGCCTGGGTGCTGGCCATTGTGACCATGCTGGCCGGGATCTACAGCCTGCTGGGCCTGCCAGTCTCGCAATATCCGGATCTTGCACCAACAACAATCCGGATCAGCGCCAGCTATTCCGGTGCGACGGCCGAAGCCGTCCAGAACTCCGTCACAACCCCCATCGAAGACACCCTAACCGGGATCGATGGGCTGATTTATTTCGAATCCAGTTCTTCACAAGGTCGCTCCTCGCTGGAATTGACCTTTGATGACAGCGTGGATCCGACCGATGCGCTCAACGATGTACAATCGAAAGTCCGTAGCGTCGAATCGCGCCTGCCATCGGCAGTACAATCAGATGGGGTCAGTGTTTCCCGTTCAACCTCATCCATTCTGATGGTCGGTGCATTGGTGTCCGCCGATAATCGTTATACCACAGTCGAACTGGGCAACATGCTGGAAGAAATTGTTGAAGGTCCGGTCAAGCGGGTATCAGGAGTGGGCGGGATCAATGCCTTTGGCTCCGGTTATGCCATGCGTATCTGGCTTAACCCGTTCCGGCTGGCACAGTTCGGCCTGCTGCCGACCGATATCACCTCGGCTGTATCGTCCCAGAACTCGACGGTCTCGGTCGGCTCCCTCGGGACACAGCCGGTTCTGCCGGGACAACAGTTCACCTCGACCATAACGGCACAAAGCCAGTTGACCAGTGCCGAAGATTTCAGCCGCATCCTGCTGAAAACCGGTGAAGATGGTGCTTCGGTCTGGCTTGGTGATGTCGCAGACATAGAAATCGGTCAGGAAAGCTATGGTTCGGACAGTCGTTTCAACGGGCAAAACGCAGCCGGGTTTGGCGTCAACCTGGAAACCGGAGCCAATGCCGTTGAAACCGCGCAAGGCGTTCGTGATGTTCTTGACAGTCTGAACAATGCCCTGCCCGAAGGGGTCGAATTGCGCATCGCCTATGATACGTCCCCATTTGTCGAACTATCCATTGAAAAAGTCTATCATACGCTGATCGAGGCAATCATTCTGGTTGTCGCGGTTATTCTGATTTTCCTGCAAAAATGGCGGGCCACGATTATCCCGGTCATTGTGGTGCCGGTGGTTCTTCTGGGGACATTTGCCGTTCTGGCGGTGCTTGGTTATTCCATCAATACGCTGACCATGTTTGCCATGGTTCTGGCCATCGGACTTCTGGTCGATGACGCCATTGTCGTCGTTGAAAATGTCGAACGTGTCATGCATGAAGATGCCATTGGCCCGGTTGAGGCCACCGAACGGTCCATGCGGCAGATTTCCGGTGCCCTGATCGGAATTGCGGCCGTCCTGTCGGCTGTATTCCTGCCTATGGCCTTCATGGCCGGATCGACCGGGGTCGTCTATCGTCAGTTCTCGGTTACCATCATCACCGCAATGACGCTGTCTCTGGCCACTGCCCTGATCCTGACCCCGGCACAGACGGCAACTATCCTGCGACCACATCAGGACGACAGGGCGGGATTTGCCCCAGCCCGCTGGTTCAACCGTAACTTCGACCGTCTTGCTGACCGGTATGCCGCGATCATTACCCGGTTTCTGCGCCGTCCCTTCATGGCATTTGTGATACTGGCCCTGATCGGTTCGGGGATCTGGGTTCTTTTTGGCCGGATGAGTTCAACCTTCCTGCCGACAGAGGATCAGGGTGTTCTGATGGTCCAGATATCCCTGTCTGAGGGTTCAACCTCACAGCAAACGGCAGCGATCCTTGAAGAGGTCGAGGATTACCTGCTTAATGAGGAAACCGGCGTGGAATCTATTTTTGGCACCCTCGGCTTCGGATTTTCCGGCAATTCACAAAGCCGGGCCATGCTGTTCGTGAAACTGAAAGACTTTAAGGAACGTGGCGACCCCGGGCTTGCTGCATCGGCTATCACACAGCGGGCCAATATGCGCTTCGGAAATGAGCGTGCTGGCCGGGTCAGCTTCCTGCAGCCTCCGCCCATTCAGGGTCTGGGTAATCAGGGTGGATTTGAACTGTTTCTGATTGACCAGACGGGACAGGGGATTGATGGGTTGCGTGCCGCATCCGCCGCAATTGAGACCGCCGCCGGGAATGATCCCCGCCTGTCAAATGTCCGTGGCCGCAGCGATGAGGACGATGCCGCCTTGCGGCTGGATATTGATGCACAGCGTGCCGAAGCGCTCGGGTTGAATCTGGATGAGGTCAATGGAATGCTTTCCGTGATCTTTTCCGGGCGCGAGGTCAATGATTTCGCCATGGGGGCCACCCTGCGGCCGGTCATCGTACAGGGGGATGCCAGCTATCGCATGCAGCCCAGAGATCTGGAAGCATGGTATGCCCGCAATTCATCAGGTGAGATGGTACCGTTCAGTGCCTTCAGTTCATATCGCTGGGAACCAGTCGCACCACGCCTGCAACGTTTCGAAGGATCTGATGCCATATCCATTTCAGGGGAGGCCGGGCCCGACGCGACATCAGGCGAGGCAATGGATGCAATGGAAGAGCTTGTCGCGGATCTGCCCGGCGGTTTTGGCGTGGCCTGGGTTGAACTGGCTTATCAGGAACGTCAGTCGGGCAATCAGGCCCCCTATCTTTACGCCCTTTCAGCACTTGTGGTCTTCCTGGCCCTTGCCGCTATCTATGAAAGCTGGACCGTACCAATGGCCGTGATCCTGTCTGTTCCGGTCGGTATCCTCGGAGCCGTCATTGCAGCACTGATCTTCGGACAATCAAACGACGTCTATTTCAAGGTCGGAATCCTGACAACCATCGGGCTCGCAGCAAAGAACGCAATCCTGATCGTCGAATTCGCCCGGGTTCTGGAACTGGCAGGCCGCAGTACCATCGTGGCCGCGACCGAGGCAGCCCGGTTACGGTTGCGTCCGATCCTGATGACATCGCTTGCCTTCATCCTTGGAGTTCTGCCGCTGGCCCGGGCAACGGGTGCCGGAGCGGCTGCGCAGAACTCCATCGGGATCGGGGTCATGGGCGGGATGATCGCGGCTACCTTCATTGGCATCTTCCTTGTACCCAGCTTATATGTTGCCATCCGCCGGCTGTCCGGTCCCCTGCGCCCCTCACCCAAAAAACGGCAAGGCGCAGCCACACCTGATCACACTTCCGATCCTATTCCGGGTGAATGAGGATCGCACGAAAATCATTGATATTGGTCAGGGTCGGGCCGGTTACAACCTGATCACCAAGGGCTGCGAAAAAGCTATGCGCATCATTGCGGGCCAGAGCCTGCCTCATATCCAGCCCGGCCTGAGCGGCCCGGAATAATGTATCGGGGCCGATAATGGCCCCGGCAATATCGGCAGCACCATCAATACCATCGGTATCACAGGCGATTGCATGAATGCCCGGTGCACCGTTCAGGGCCATAGCAAGAGCCAGGGCATATTCCGCATTGGGTCCTCCGATCCCGTCACCAGATCGGGTCACGGTCAGTTCTCCCCCGGACATGATGACCAGCGGTGGATCACCCGGCTTCATTTCAGCCTGGATTTTCAAAGCCAGCATAGCATGACCGACTGCCACCTCACGTGCCTCACCGGCCAGATCATCTCCAAGGATGATATTGGCAAGGCCCCTTTCGCGTGCAAGGTCGGCTGCCGCGGCAAGTGATTGGACCGGAGCGGCAACGATCCGGTTTTCAGTCCGGGCAAGGCGTGGATCATCCGGTGCAATAACACCACTGACACCGCTCAGAACGGCATGGGCGCTTTCCGGTAACGCAATTCCCCAGCGGGAAACGATATCCATTGCATCTCTGACATCGGAAGCATCCCCGACCGTTGGCCCCGACCCGATCATTGCCGGATCATCGCCCGGCACATCGGAAATCATCAGTGTCACAACCTTGGCGGGCGCAGCAGCGGCAGCAAGCTGACCACCTTTTATCCCGCTCAGGTGCTTGCGCAGGATATTCATCTGCCTGATCGGAGCTCCGGATGCCAGAAGCTCCGCATTGACAGTCTGTTTGTCCTCAAGCGTCATCTGACCTACGGGGGCACATAGCAGTGCCGACGCCCCTCCCGAAATCAGAACCAGAACCAGATCATTGCCATCAAGCCCTTTCAACATGGCCAGAAGCCGCGCCGTTGCCACAACCCCGGACTGATCAGGAACGGGATGCGCGGCTTCCACGATCTCAATTCCCCGTGTCGGGCGTCCATAGCCATAGCGGGTAATGACCAGCCCCTCACATGGTCCCCATTCGGCCTCAACAGCTTCGGCCATGCGTGCGGATGCCTTGCCTGCCCCAACGACCAGAAGCCGCCCCTTTGGGCGTTCAGGAAGGTTAGGGGCGATAAACCGCATCGGATCCGCAACCTGTACGGCATGGTCAAAGAGATCACGCAATATTGTACAGTCCGTCATATCTATCATCCCTCCCCCAGACTCGATGCGCGCGCAATCAGGGTGACAGGTGCACGGATTTCAGCCGGAGGAATGGTGCCTCGCTTCAGCCAGTCCAGCAACCGTCCCGCCGCATCATTTCCAAAACGCACAATATCACAACTGACCGAAGAAAGCGCCGGCCAGACCTCGGCACATTCTTCGATACCATCGAAGCCAACCAGCCGGACATCCTGCCCGACCCTGCGTCCGGACCGGGCGAGGCCGTTCATCAGGCCCAATGCCACAAGATCGTTGAAGCACAGGACGGCTTCAGTTTCAGTTGGCAGGGAAAGGGCCGCCTCATGCCCTTCATGCCGGGTTATCGGCCCTTCCAGGATCAGCGGTTCATATCCGGCTCTGTGCATTTCAGCCAGATAGCCCGAGATACGTTCCGCCGTAATCCACCGGTCCGGTCGTCCACCCAGAAAGGCAATCCGCCGACACCCCAGGTCAAGAAGATGGCGTGTCGCTTCTGCCCCACCAGCCCCGTAATCAAAAGATGCAAAAGGGATCTCCTCACTACTGCTGCCTTCGATCCGGCGCAGCACTTGCATGGCCGGAATTTGCGCAGCCGCCACATGATCCATGACCGGTCCGGGATCGCCGAATGCCGGCGAAATAACCAGCCCCGCCACCCCATGTTCCGTCATGGAGCGAACAAGCTGGGCCTGCCTGTCCGGGTCTTCATCCGAGTTGCCGATCACGGTGGCATAACCCTGTTCTGCCATCGCCATCTGCACGGAGGTCGCAAATTCGGTAAAGAAAGGGTTCCGCAGGTCATTGATGACCAGTCCGATCAGTCCGGTCGATGCGGAACGCAGGTTTGCCGCCGCCCGGTTATAGACATAGCCGACCTGTGCCATCGCATCCCGCACGGCAAGTGCGGTTTCCTCCCGCACCAGATCACTGTCCTGAAGGACCAGAGAGACAGTGGATTTCGAGACCCCTGCCCGATGTGCCACATCCAGAATGGTCGGCCGTCGCTTTATCATCCCTCAATACCATAAATTGCCAGCAATTTCCGCATGCGTGCCACAGCCAGGTCGGGGTTCATAAGCAATCCGGCCGCCGCCGCCAACCGGAAAATTTCTGCGTAATGCGTAATTGAGCGTGACGACTGGAACCCTGCCGGCATGATGAAATGCGACTGCGCTCCGTTCAGCCAGGCAAGAAACGCAACCCCTGCCTTATAAAACCGGGTCGGAGTCCGGAAGATTTCACGAGACAGCGGTACTGTCGGTTCAAGCAGGCCGTCATAGGTTGCGCGATCACCGTTTGCCAATGCCTCCAGGGCTTGTGCTGCCGCAGGTGCAATTGCTGCGAAGATCCCCAGAAGCGCATGAGAATGATGAACTCCATCCCCCGCTATCAGCGACGCATAATTAAAATCATCCCCGGTATACAGCTTTATATCCTCGGGAAGATGGGCACGGAAAAATTCTTCATGCACCTGATCAAGCAATGATATCTTGATTCCGTCAACCTTGTCCCGATGCGTCTCGATCAGTGTCAGGACCACATCCGATGCGGTTCCGATATCCACGCTGCCCCAATATCCCTTAAGTTCCGGATCAAACATATCCCCCAGCCAGTGCAGGATCACCGGATCCCTTGCCTGAGAGATCAGCCGGTCATAGACATGCATGTAGTCATCAGGCCGTGCACCTATGGCCGGCAGGGCGCGGGTTGCCATCAGGATCAGCTGGCCACCTTCAGATTCGATCGCAGCCATCTGATGTTCATAGGCTGCAATGATCGCATTCACGTCAGGCATCTCTGCCAGTGTCTTGTGATCCGTCCCCGCGCCGCAGGCAACACGGGGGCGTAACGGATGAACCTTTGCAGCCGCCATCGTCCTGGCAATCAACTCACGTGCCGTTTCCCAGTCAACACCCATGCCCCGCTGCGCAGTATCCATCGCCTCTGCCAGGCCCAGACCCTGATCCCATAGACTATTGCGAAAACTCAGCGTGGCTTCCCAGTCTACAGACGGGCGTCCCATCCACGGATCACGTTCCGCCAGCGGGTCACTGACAACATGAGCTGCGGCAAAGGCCACGCGGGTGAAGGGGACAACAGGCGAACGCGGGACCAGTGGTGTGCGCGTGATGCAGAAGGGCTCAAGGGTCCCGTCAGCGTTCGGCAGATTCAGCATGGATCAATCCTTTGGGACAAGTCAAAGACCAGAATACCGTCCAGCCCACCAACCGTATTTTCGATCATCATATCACTGACATGGCGACAATCAGGATGGGCCTGACAGGCAGCAAGGGCATCCCGGTCGGTAAAATCGGCAACACAACCATGCAGATACCTCCTTTCAATCCGCTGAGGACTTTCACTGCGCCCCGCAGTGATCCCGATTAGTCCCGGTAACACCCTGCAGATACGGTCAAATTCGCCTATGATTCCGGCAATACATGCCTCGGATATATCATCGCGAAAGCAGATCAGAGTAATGTGACGGATCATGCCCGGACCCCATGATCCGTCTTGACCATATCTGCCGCCTTTTCAGCGATCATGATTGTGGGTGCATTGGTATTCGATGAAACCAGTCTCGGCATGATCGAAGCATCGGCAATGCGCAGCCCCTCAATCCCATTGAAACGCAGCCGGGTATCGACAACGGCAGCGGCATCACTCCCCATCCGACAGGTGCCCGCAGGATGGTGATCAGTCTTGGCATTCGCACAGGCATGTTCGAAATATTCCTGATCCGTACGCACCAAGGGTCCCGGCAGGACCTCGCGCCGGACAAATGGCTTCAGGGCATCCTGCGACATGATTTCCTGTACCAGCTTCAACCCCTGGATCGACATGTCGCGATCATGTGGCTCTGCCCAGTAATTCGGATCAATTAATGGAGCGGATCCCGGGCTGGCATCAGCAAGCCGGACCGTCCCGCGCGAACGAGGCCGCAAATAAGCCGAGTTCAGCGTAACACCGCCATCCGGCATGGCTGCCACTCCGGCTTCAATCCCCGACCCGAGGCCCAGATGGAACTGGACATCCGGAGAGCGGGGCCCCTCTTCCAGATACCAGAATCCTCCGGTCTCAAACAGGCTGGATGCAACCGGCCCCTTGCGGGTTAGCAGATACTGCATTCCGGCGATGACAGACCACCAGGGTTTGGCATAACGGTCATAGGTATGCGGCCCGCTGCATTCCCAAATGGTGAACAGGTCCAGATGATCCTGCAAATCAGAACCGACACCCGGCTGATCATGAACAAGGTCAACCCCCACTTTATGCAGGTGATCCGCCGGACCAATCCCCGAAAGCAGCAGCAAACGTGGTGAGCCAATGGCACCCGATGACAGGATGATTTCCGAGCTGACATCAATCCGCCTGACACCAGAGCCGTCATCGACCCGGATACCACAGGCCCGTCCGGATTCGATTATGATATTGAGAACCTGCGCCCCTGACAGGACCGTCAGGTTCGGCCGCGACCGTGCCGGATCCAGAAATGCTACCGCCGTCGAGGATCTGCGGGCATGTTTCTGGGTCAGCTGGTAATAGCCCACCCCATCCTGACTTTCACCGGTCATATCCTGATTGGTTGGAATGCCCAACTGGCCGGCAGCAGCAAAATAGGCATCACAAATCGGCAGTGGAGCTATAGGCTGTGAAACCCCAAGCAGCCCACCCTGGCTGTGAAACCGGTCATTATAGGTATCATTATCTTCGGATTTACGAAAATAGGGCAGGATATCTTCGTAGCCCCAGCCATCACAGCCTATCTGACGCCATTCATCATAATCAAGGGCATTGCCACGGGTATAGATCTGGGCATTGACACTGGAACCGCCACCCAGAACCCGCGCCTGAGTAAAGCGGATCTCCCGATTCATCATATGCCGCTGCGGAACCGTGGACCAGCCCCAGCTACCAATCCCCTTCGTCATCTTGGCAAAGCCCGCCGGCATGGCGTAAAAGGGATGTCGCGGACGCGGACCTGCCTCAACCAGCAGCACTGTGGCGTCGGGGATTTCGGATAGCCGTGCCGCCAGCACACAACCGGCACTACCCCCGCCAACGATAATAAAGTCATATCCTTCGGCCATGGCAGCCTCCTTGTTAGAGTCTGGGAATGGACAGCCCGCCATCCACCGCAATCACACAGCCCGTCGAAAAGGCCATCTCACCCCGGACCAGCGGCAAGACTGCCCGACCGATATCTTCCGGTTGACCCCAGCGTCCGGCCGGGACCAGCCCGTCACCGATAAGGGCATCATATTTGTCAGCCACCCCTGCCGTCATAGGGCTGTGGATGATGCCCGGACGCAGTTCGAAAACGCCTATCCCGGCCGAAGCCAGGCGGGTTGCAAACAGCCCGGCCATCATAGAGGTACCAGCCTTCGACATGCAGTATTCGGCACGTTCGGCTGAGACCATTCCGGCACTAACAGATGTGATAAAGATCAGGGACTGATAGGAAGAAGCACCAGTCCGGGCCAGCATCCGCCGGGCCACCTGCTGCGCAAGGAAAAAGTTGCCACGCAGGTTGACCCCCATGGTCCAGTCGAAATCCTCCACCGCAATATCCAGCATGTCACCGCGGGTGCGTGCCGGGACACCAGCATTGGCTATCAGAGAACTGACCGGACCAAGATCCTTTTCCACGGCATCCAGCAATGCCGGGATCCCATCAACCCGGGCAATGTCATGCTGGTAGTATCGCGCATCCGGACCAAGCGCCGCCATGGCCCCCGTCACATGGCCGGAGGCTTGCTCGGCAACAATGGCAAGGCGAAATCCGGCATCTCGCAAGATCATGGCAATGCCAAGCCCGATCCCCTGCTGGCCACCGGTAACAAGGGCAAGATTACCACTCATGGTGCCCAGTCCTTTCCACGGATATGATCAGCCGCACGCAAGGATAATGCAGCAATGGTCAAAGCAGGATTGACCGCCGCCGAGGTCGGCAACACACTGGCATCGGTAACGAAAAGGTTCGGGTGATCATGGCAGCGACCATGACTGTCCACGACACTCGATGCCGGATCATGTCCCATCCGCGCCGTACCGCATTGATGCGAGGGCGTACGCCGGTCAAATGGCTTGGACAGCACAATCGGGAAGCCCGCCCGGCGCAGTTCGGATTTCAGGCGGGAAACCAGCATTTCATGCGCGGCCTGATTGGAGCGTTTCCAATCCAGCACGATCTGTCCGTCCCGCACCATGATACGGCTTTCGGGGTTGGGCAAATCCTCCGACATTGCATAAAGGTCAATCGCACGTGACGCGATCAGACCTGCCAAGGGACGAGGCAAACCTGACCCCGCTGCAAGGATCGGACCGGACACCCGTCCAAGCAGCTGGATATTGCCCAGCGGTTCCCCTTGCGGACCACCGGTTGTGTAGAAATCATTTACCATAAGCGTTTTCTGATAAATGCTGTGATTGCGCCGGAAAGGATGTATGGCCAGCACAGCCGAACAGTTGTGGTTCATGAAGTTCCGGCCAAGCTGGTCCGAACCATTGGCCAATCCAGACGGATGCATCTCATCCGCAGACCCCAGCAGCAGTGCCGCTGTATTGACCGCCCCGGCAGCCATGGCAAAAAGCGGAGCCTCAATCCGGCACATGCCATCCGGACCTGCTGCATACAGCGCCACAATCCGACCATCCGGTCCACATTCAAGCCGTTTGGCGAGGTGGCCGCTCAGCAAGGTCACATTCGGATAACGAAGGGCCTCGGCAATACCAACGGATTCTGCATCCATCTTGGCGCCAGTTATATCGGGATGGCCATCCCATGGCGTTTTGGCACGTTCCAACCAACGATCCAGATCAATCCCCAACGGCAGGGATGAAGGATTTAGCCCAATTCCTTTCAACCGGCTTCGAAAATCGGCGATTTCAGGTTCATCCGGAACTGCTGGAAAGGGATAGGTGCCTGAATGCGGTGGCTCAGTCGGATCATCACCCAGCTCACCCCGCACACGGTAAAAATTCTCAGCCGCCTGATACCATGGCTCCAGATCAGCATAACCGATGGGCCAGCCCGCCGACATCCCGCCCATATGCCGGACGGGGCTGAAATCGCATTCACGATAGCGCAGCAAGACTGCGCCATACATCTTCGAATTTCCTCCGATATAATAGAAATTGCCGGGGCTGAATTCCGTTCCCTGTTCATCAAGCCACATCTCTTCGGAGCGAAAGTGACCTCGTGCAAAGATTGCCGAAGGGTCACGTGCCTCGGGACTGTCAGGCAGCTTCCGCCCACGTTCGACAATCAGGATGCGTTTGCCCGATGGGGCAAGTGCGGCGGCAAGGGTCGCCCCGCCCATACCCGATCCAATGATAACCAGATCCGCCTGCATCTTATCCCTCGATCCGATCTTCGCTTTCGGGGTCAAAGATGACGGCCTTATCCATGTTGATCACGAAATCAAAGGGCTTCCCGGCATGAACATCGACATCGGCCCGCATCCGCGCCACGCAGGCCTTTCCGGAAAGCTGTGTATCGACAAATGTATCCGATCCGGCCGGTTCCGTTACACTGACCATATTGTGCAGAGGCTGGGTATTTCTGGCATTGCGATCCACCCCGTCAGGGTCGGTAATCGCTTCGGGCCGGATACCCAGAACGATATCACATCCCAGATAACCACGCAGGGCCATCCCATCCTGCGACAGGCGCAACAATACCGGCTGCTCTTCTGCATTCTGCAGTTCAGCGGCCAGCCCACCTTCGGCTTCACGCAAGATAGCAGGCAGGAGATTCATCGAAGGGCTGCCCATAAATCCCGCCACAAACATATTTGCAGGCATGTCATACACCTCTTTCGGAGTACCGAGTTGCTGAACATAGCCCTTGTTCATCACTGCAATCCGGGTCGATAGCGTCATTGCCTCGATCTGGTCATGAGTGACATAGACAATGGTACTTTTCAGACGGTGATGCAGCTTCTTGATCTCGGTCCGCATGTCGACGCGCAATTTCGCATCCAGGTTGGACAATGGTTCATCAAACAGGAACACATCCGGATCACGCACCAGGGCCCGACCCATGGCGACCCGTTGACGCTGACCACCGGAAAGCTGGCCTGGCTTGCGATCAAGCAGGTGGTCAATCTGCAACAGCTTCGCAACCTCGCCCAGTTTCCTTTCACGTTCGGGTTTTGGAATACCGTGCATTTCCATGCCAAAGGTAATGTTCCCGCCCACGGTCATATTCGGATAAAGCGCATAGCTCTGGAAAACCATTGCGATGTTGCGCCTGGACGGGTGTACATCATTGACCACCTGCTCCTTGATCGAGATTGTCCCGCTGGTAATCCCCTCAAGTCCGGCAATCATGTTCAGCAGGGTCGATTTTCCACATCCCGAAGGGCCAACAAGGACCAGGAATTCACCCTCTTCCACGCCGATATCGACGCGATGCAGCACCTCGACAGCGCCATAGGACTTGGTGACGTTTTCGATATCAAGAAACGGCATCGCGTTATCCTTTCACAGAACCGGCCATCAGCCCGCGCACAAAGTAACGGCCCGCCACGATGTAGACGAACAGTGTCGGCAAAGCAGCGAGGATCGCACCGGCAAAATGTACGTTATATTCCTTGACCCCGGTGGAACTGCTGACAAGGTTGTTCAGCGCCACCGTCATTGGGGTAGAATCCGGATCGGAAAACGAAGCCCCGAATAGGAAGTCATTCCAGATATTGGTGAACTGCCAGATGATGCAGACCACGGCAATTGGGCCAGATACCGGCAGCATGATGCGCCAGAAGATACGGAAAAAACCGGCCCCGTCCATCATGGCCGCCCGGACAAGCTCTGTCGGAAAGGCGGCGTAATAGTTACGGAAATACAGCGTCGAAAAGCCGATCCCATAAACGACATGGACCAGTATCAACCCTGTTGTTGTCCCGGAAAGTCCGATCATGCCAAGCACCCGTGCCATCGGAATGAGCACGATCTGGAA
Organism: Paracoccus sp. (in: a-proteobacteria); assembly: GCA_047971845.1. Taxonomy (GTDB): domain Bacteria; phylum Pseudomonadota; class Alphaproteobacteria; order Rhodobacterales; family Rhodobacteraceae; genus Paracoccus. Next base: position 31,832 of record JBKEAB010000169.1, read on the forward strand.
TGGAATGAAGCAGGAAAACAGCATCAGTCCGAAGATGATACTATCCCCCCGGAACCGCCATTTGGTCAGGATATAACCGTTCAGCGCCCCAAGCACGGTCGAGATGGCAACCGCAGGCACGACCATCAGGATCGAATTCATGAAATAGGGCTTCAGCCCCGTTGCCTCGACCCCGATCTGTGCGGTTGACCACGCAGAGGCCCATGGCGCAAGTGTCGGCTCCTGCGGCAATGCCATCATGTTTCCACCGGTGATTTCCGACAGCGGTTTGACCGAATTGATCATCATGATGAAGAAAGGCAACAGATAGAACAGTGCAAGGAAGATCAGCACCACATAGATGAAAGTCCGGGTGACACGGTTTGTACGGACCGTCTGGTCCTGGGCTCCCATCGACATCACGTCTGCTCCTTCAGTTCAGCATAGATATAGGGAACCATGACGGCTGCCACGCCCATCAGCATGATGACGGCCGATGCTGCACCCACACCCATCTGGTTGCGGGTGAAGGTATAGGAATACATGAAGGTCGCAGGCAGTTCGGTTGCCCTTCCAGGGCCGCCCCCGGTCAGTGCGATGACCAGATCATAGGACTTGATTGCAAGGTGGGCGAGGATCACGAAAGCCGACAGAAAAGCCGGACGCAACAGTGGGATCACGATGCGACGATACAGGTTCCAGTTTGATGCACCGTCGATCTGGGCAGCCTTCAGCATTTCATTGTCGATACCGCGCAGCCCTGCCAGAAACATCGCCATGACAAAACCCGAAGACTGCCAGACGGCTGCAATGACCAGCGTATAGATCGCCATGTTGCGATTCTTAATCCAGCCGAACCTGAAGCTTTCCCAGCCCCAGAGCTGCATGGTGTGCTCCAGTCCGATACCGGGATCCAGAAGCCACTTCCATGCCGTCCCGGTCACGATAAAGGAAAGGGCCATGGGATAAAGGTAAACCGGACGCAGGACCCCTTCGCCCCTGATCTTCTGGTCCAGAAAGATTGCCAGCACAAGCCCGATCACAATACAGATGACGATGTACAGGCTGGCAAAGATTGCCAGATTGATCAGGGCTGTTGTCCACGCTGACAGGCCAAACAGCCGGGCGTAGTTGTCAAAGCCGATCAGATCATAGCTGGGCAGCATTTTGCTGCCCGTGAATGACAGGAAGACCGTATAGACGATAAAGCCATAGACAAAGATCAGCATTGCTGCGAGTGACGGTGACAATACCAGCTTGGGCAGCCAGTTCTGCAAGGTTGTGCGCAGGTCCTGTGCCACACGTTCAGACCGGGCCATGGTACCTCCCTCCCATGAATGTCGGATACGCGGCTCCCTTCCGCGTATGGCAGCGGCGATCTGACAGGTCAGGACCGCCGCTGCCGGGGATATTCTTACATTGCCGATTCAACTGCGTTGAGCATTTCTTCAGCAGCCTGGGCACTGTCATATTCACCGTTGAAATGCGCTGTGATAATATCATACATCGCATTCTTCACGGCTGCCGGATTGGCGTGACCATGACCCATCGACCCCAGCAACGTGCCTGCCTCGGCTGCCGCAGCAAGGTCTTTCATGCCTTGCTTGCCACAATCATCAAACCCTTCAGGGGATACGTCTGTCCGCGCAGGAACAGAGCCTTTGACGATGTTGAAAGCTGACTGGAAATCCGGTGATTCAACCGATTTTGCCATTTCCAGCTGTGCGGCCTGTGCTTCTGCAGCCTCCTGTCTGAACATGACAAACTGGTCAGAATTGAAGGTCACGACACCTTCAGTGCCGGGAACCCGGAAGCACAGGAAGTCGGTGCCGGGAACCTTGTCCGCACGCAGGAACTCGCCCTTGGCCCAGTCTCCCATGATCTGGAAGGCAGCTTCATCATTGATGACCATGGCTGATGCCAAATTCCAGTCACGGCCCGAAAAATTATCATCCACGAAGCCGCGCAACTGGGCCATCTTGTCGAAGGCAGCAACCATCTCGGGGGAGTTCAGCGCCTCGGGATTAAGGTCGATCATCGATTTCTGATAAAATTCCGGTCCACCCGAAGCCAGTACGGCACTGTCAAAGATTGTCGCCTCCTGCCAGGGCTGACCGCCATGGGCAAGCGCAACCTTTCCCGAATCCTTCACCTTCTGAAGGGCTGCAATAAATTCATCCCAGTTGGCCGGCTGGGCAATGCCAAGCTCATCCAGGATCTTCTTGTTGGCCCAGACCCAGTTGGTCGAATGAACATTCACCGGGGCCGCAATCCAGTTGCCATCAGGCTTCGAGAATTTCTGGATAGCTGCGGGAATGACGGCATCCCAGTTTTCAGCAATGGCAGCTTCGTTCAGATCAGCCAGAACGTCTCCCTGCTCTGCCCAGTCAAGAATGTCGAAGCCAAGCATCTGCACCGCAGTCGGTGGATTTCCGGCCGTAACACGGGCACGAAGCGCAGTCATGGCGGCCTCACCGCCGCCACCGGCGACCGGCATATCCTGCCAGCCGATTCCCTTTCCAGCCAGATCTTCCTTCAGTACATTCAGCGCGGCAGCTTCGCCACCAGCTGTCCACCAGTGCAGGACTTCAACATCCTCAGCCTGTGCTGCCCCAGCCATCAGACTGATTGCCATTGCAGCACTGGTTGCCAGTTTCAGTTTCAAACGCATGGTTTCCTCCCCTTTCGCGCTTTGATTCTGACGGTTGTTCCATCAGTTGTGGTTCACCCAGAATGCCCGTCCACGCGCGACGCGCAACTGCACAGTTTTAATTTCAAGATATTCTTCCAGACCATACCGACCCAGTTCACGTCCCTGCCCGCTTTCCCTGACCCCGCCAAAGGGCATTTCGGCAAAGCCATCCATCCAGGTATTGGTCCAGACCGTACCGGCCTGTACCTTGCGGGAAAAATTGAGACATGTGTGGATATCACGACTCCAGACCCCGGCGGACAGCCCATAGGCCGCATCATTGGCCAGCAACAGCGCCTCATCCTCATCCGTGAAGGTCAGAACTGACAGGACAGGTCCAAAAACCTCTTCACGGGCAATTGCCATATCGGGTGTTACACCAGACACCACGGTCGGCCCGTAAAAGTGGCCCTCCAGCCCCGGTACTGACAGAGCGATCCCGCCCATATCAACCCGTGCCCCTGCCTTGGCTGCATCTTTCACATAACCATCAATCTTTTGCTGGTGCTCTTCGGAAATAATCGCACCAACCTGGGTACGGTCATCCAGCGGATCGCCAAAAGGAACTTTTGTCGACAATACCCTGACCTTTTCCAGAAGAGCTCCGGAAATATCTTCATGAACAATGATCCGGCTGCCGGAATTACAGCATTCTCCGGCGTTAAAATAGACGCCGAAGACAATGGCATCGGCCGCCGCATCCAGATCTGCATCAGGAAAGATCACCTGCGGATTCTTGCCTCCAAGCTCCAGAGAAACCTTCTTCAGCGTTCCCGCAGCCGCCGCAACAATGCGTTTCCCGACACCGGTTGACCCAGTAAAACTGACCATATCCACATCCGGATGTATGGACATGATTTCTCCGACCGGATCACCATAACCCAGCACAATATTGACGACACCGGCAGGCAGCCCCGCCTCGACCAGCAATTCACCCAGGATCACCGTGGTCGAAGGTGTCATTTCCGATGGTTTTACCACCGCCGTACAACCCGCCGCCAGGGCAAAGGGCAACTTCTGACTGACAATCAGGAAGGGAAAGTTCCATGGCGTGATAATCGCGGCAACCCCGACAGGTTCCTTCAGCACCACGCCCAACATGTCAGGACCAAGATTGTTATGACTTTCCCCATGCACTGTCCGGGCCAATGACGCCGCATAGCGCCAGAGATCAGCAGCACCTGCAATCTCTCCCCGTGCCTGCGTGATCGGCTTTCCGGATTCCAGCACCTCGATCAACGCAATATGTTCCCGTTCACGGTCGATGAGGTCAGCTACCCGGTTCAGGACCGCAGCACGTTCTCTGGCCGGCATCTGCCGCCACGATCCTTCATCAAAAGCTGTCCGTGCTGCAGTAATGGCTGCGTTGGCCTCAGGCGCTCCACCCATCGCGGAACGGCTGACCTCAACCGCATGTGAGGGGGAAATACGCCCGAAGGTTGCACCACCTTCGCTGTCATTCCACGCTCCATCAATCAGATGGCGATTAATCCGGGGGGGCGGAAGGCTGGCATTACTGGCGGCAATAACGGTGATTTCTGTCATATCATGTCCCCGGAAAGGCGGGTTTACGTTTTTCGGTAAAGGCGGCAACACCTTCGGCCTTGTCGTCGGAGGCAGCGATCATTCCACTGCCAAGCGCTTCGATCATGGCGGCTGAATCTTCGCCCATGCCGGCATGAATCATGTATTTGGCAACTTCTGTCGCACGCGGGGACCTGTCCTTCAGCTTTGCCGCAATCCCCTGAGCCGTTGCCATCGGATCGTCTGACACTTCAGCAGCAAGTCCCAGGAACAGGGCCCGGTCTGATCCGACACGACGCCCGAAAACCGCCATTTCCTTCAGAACCGGTTCCGGTATCAGCCGCGCCAGACGCTGCGTACCCGACCAGCCCGGCACAATGCCGACCTGCGCTTCCGGCAGAGCCAGCGTTGCGGCAGGCGCCATCACACGGATATCGCAACATGCTGCCAGTTCCAGCCCGCCACCAAAGGCATGGGCATGAATAACCCCGATAGTCGGCTTGGACAGCCGCGCCAGACGATCAAATATCCGGTGGCCCTCCCGCACCCAGTACCGGGCGAAATCAAACGGTGAAAGCGGTGCCCACGCCTTGATATCTGCACCAGCGCAAAATGCACGGTTCCCGGTGCCGGCAAGGATAACGCACCGCACCCCCATATCCCGTTCCAGCGCCGCACAATGGGTATCCAGCTGTACCAGCATATCCGGCGTAAAGGCATTCAGCCGCGCCGGATTGTTCAGCATCAGGATTGCAACACCATCAGTTATGCTCAGATCAACCGTACCGGTCACAGATCCAGCTCCATCGTTGTTCTTGCCAGCAGATTGGCGGGCATCAATGTCGCATTTTCCGCCACCCTGACCCGCCCCTGAGAAGCTTGGACGATATCCCGGTCAGCCTTGATCCCCGGCATGATCTCAGTCGCGATCAACCCATCTTGTGTCAGCCGGATTACGCAGCGTTCGGTGACATAGAGCACCTTTTGCCCGCGTTCGACCGCACGCTTGCCGGAAAAGGTGACATGTTCCACGGCATCAACCATCTTGGTAAACTTGCCGGGAGAACGGACATGCAGACCGTCTTCTGTCAGGTCCAGGCTGGCCCCCGCCTCGAAAAAGCCGGAAAAGACGATTTCGGGGGCATTGGCGGTAATATCGACAAATCCGCCGCAACCCGCTGTCAGATATGGTTTCTTGCCAAGTTTGGAGACATTTACATTTCCTTCCATATCAACCTCCAGGAAGGACAGGAAAGACACGTCAAACCCACCCCCCTGAAAATAGGTGAATTGCTGCGGCGAGGGAACGAAGGCATCCGCATTTGACGCACAGCCAAAGGCAAAGCCGGTCAGGGGCATCCCCCCGACACCGCCTTGTTCGATCGCCCATGTCACTGCCTCCGGGTGACCGGCTTCCAGCAGGATACGCGGAACCATGGCACTTATCCCGAAACCCAGATTGGCGGTCTGTCCGCAACGCAGTTCCATCGCGGCACGGCGAGCAATGATCTTTTCAACCCCATATTCGGCGAATGCAAAACTTTCCCAAGGCCGCATTACCTGCCCCGAGATTGCAGGATCATAGTCGGTTTCCGTGGTCTGACGCTGATCCTCAGCCACCACGATCAGACCAACCAAATGCCCCGGCACATGAACATCATGAGGCCGCAGCGACCCGCGCCGGGTAACACGCTTGACCTGCGCGATAACCAGACCACCATGGTTACGTGTGGTAATTGCCTGTTCCAGTCCGCCCAGGTAAGCCCCTTCATGTTCATAAGTCAGGTTGCCGTGCTCATCCGCCGTCGTGGCACGGATGATGGCAACATCCGGAATGATGTTCGGGAAATGCAGCCATGTCTCACCATCAAATTCCCGGCGATAAACAATGGGTCGCCCAGCGGCGCGTTTATTCATCGCACAACCGTCACGGACCGGATCAACAAAGGTTTCAAGCCCGACCTGTGTCAGGACGCCCGGACGTCGCGCTCCGGCATCACGGTTCATGTCGAACATGATCCCTGAAGGAACGTTATAGGCTGCCACCCGGTTTTCCACGATCATCCGCCAGATTTCCGGCATTGGCAGGGATGATGATCCGGACGGGTATGATCCAGCAACAATGGTTGAGAGCAGCCCGTCTTTCGCAATATGGTCGACACCCTTGACACCATACATGTCCCCCGCCGCAATCGGATGCAGCGTGGTCAGGCTTCGCGGGTGGCCTTCGGTAGCAAAGCGTGCGCCAATCGCAGCCAGAATGCTGTCCGGACAGCCAAGCGCCGATGATGAGGATATCGTGACGACGGCTCTGTCAGAAATCCGTGCGGCAGCTTCGGCAGCCGAAACGACCTTGGACATCAACGTTCTCCGTAATCCACGGCGACACACTGCCCGCCAGCAGCAGCCTTCGCCACCGCTAATGCCACCGCAAGCGAGGCAATCCCGTCACGACCATCAGCCGCCGGATGCCCCTTACCGGCAACTGCCTGCCCGAAACAGCGTATCCCACGCTGGTACAGATCTTCAGATTCAAAACTGACCGGAGTAATTTCATCACCACGGCGCAGCATGACCTCACCCACCGGATTCTGGGTCATGACATTACGCGCTATGATCGACCCGTCGGTACCATGGAATTCAAGCCCTGTTCCGGTATGGGCATGCGTAAAGCTTTCATGGGTCTGGACCTGCACCCCCGATGGCATTGCCCAGACAGACATCACGCTGTCTTCAACTCCCTGCCCCATACCAGCAGCAACTGACATGGCCACGACCTCGGCCGGACTTTCATCAAGATGAAAGCGGATCGTGTCGGCATCATGGACAACAATATCCAGAATCACACCACCACCCGCACCAGCATTGTCGATACGCCAGCCACGCAGGATCTGTGGCAAACTGACAGCATGAAAGATGCGTGCACTCAGCACCTGACCAATGGCACCCTGACGGATCAGATCCCGGATCGCACGATGGCTGCCCGCATTACGCAGATGATGATTGGTGGCAAAGACAATTCCGGCATCCTCTGCCGCACGCACCATTGTCACGGCATCGGCAAGCGATGTGGTCAGCGGTTTCTCACACAGCACATGCTTGCCTGCCGCAATGGCTGTCATGGCCTGTGCAAAATGCTTTTCATTCGTCGACGAGATATAAACTGCATCCAGTCCCGGCTGTGTCAGCAATTTATCAAGACTGGTCGTTGCATGAGCGATATCATTCCTGTTCGCATATTCCGTAGCCCATGCCTGCCCGCCACTTTGCACCGAAATCACTTCATCGCCAACGCCCCGGAAGGCCGCAATCATTCTGCCAGAAGCTATGTCACTTGCCCCGATCAAGCCCCATTTCATCGTCAGATCTTCCCTTAGGCATAAATTTGGACCGTTCCAAACGATTAAAGGAACAGTCCGATTCGGTCAAGATACCTCCCCTCCCCGACCGCTGCGGTTCTGTCCTATTTGCCAATCAGCCTCACCAGAAAAAGGGACATATCCTGCCAAGCGGCAATAGCAAACAGGCCGATCAGGCTGGCCAACAGGAATGGCAAGGCACCACGCGCCACCCGTTCAATGGGCAGGCGCGTCACATTGGCTGCAACATAAAGATTGATCCCGACCGGGGGCGTAATCAGCCCTATGGCAAGGTTGACCATCAGCAACACGCCAAACCAGACCGGATCCCAGTCCAGACCGTGAACCACAGGCATGAAGATCGGCAGGGAAATGAACATCACGGTCACAGCATCCATGAACATGCCCGCAATCAGCAGGATCAGCATGAGCACAGCAAGAATCACCCATTCATTGTCAGACAGGCCCAAAAGAGCCGTCGAATAACTGCCCACCAGATCCTCGACGGTGACAACCCAACCAAACAGGCTGGCATAGGCCACGACCATCATGACCACGGCTGAAGACCCCGCCGCATCAGCCAGAGTTTCATAAAGCCCCCGGATGGTCAGCGTACGGTATACGATTCCACCCACAGCCAATGCATAGACAGTCGCAACCAGTGCTGCTTCAGTCGGTGTGAAGACTGCCGAGTAAATGCCACCCAGAATAACCACCGGCGTCAACAATCCCCAAAAACTGTCACGAAAGGCCTGCCAGAGCCGTATCAGATAGCCCTCCCCGGCATAGGGATCGGGGCTGAGCCGGTCCAATGCGGCACGTCCCTTTTCCCCGGACTGCCGCTGTGCAAAGGGCAGAACGAGGATCATGGTCAACCCCATGAAGATACCCGGCATGATGGCGGCAATGAACAAATCGGAAATTGAGGTTTCAGCAATCACCCCATAGATGACAAGGCCGATCGAAGGCGGAATGACAATGGAAAAAGCCGCCCCCGTCGCCACCATCCCGGCAGCAAAGGCACGGTCATAGCCATCCTCCTCCATCGCCCTGATCAGCATCGGACCAATTGCCGCCACCGATGCCGGTCCGGAACCGGATACGGCCCCCCAGAACAGGCACACCACCGTACCAACGATGCCCATTCCCCCCGGGAGATTACCGATTAGCACCCGGAAGAAACGGATCATCCGCTCGGCAATGCCAAGCGACCCCATAAGTGCGCCGGCCAGAATGAAGAAGGGAATTGGCAGCAATGAGTATTTCGCTATTCCCGCCGAGATCAGATCACCCGCCAAATCAAAGCCGAAACCCATCAGCCACATGGCATAGATTGCTGACAGGCCAAGCGCAAAGGCCACCGGCACCCCGACAGCCATCAACAGGAAGAAGGCCACAATCATCTGTGTTCCGGCAGGGATCTGGACAAGCAGGTCAGACATCCGACACCTCGGGCGCGGCATGCACCGGAGCTCGCAGGACCGATATCGCATATTGCAGGTAACGTACGATAATCAACGCAAACCCAAACGGGACCGCTGCCTGATAATACCAGGCCGGAATCTGCAGGGCATAGGACCGCATCCCATTATTGATCAGATTTGTCAGTGCTGCCCATGAAAACCATGTCGACATGGCCAGAAGCAGCGTTGAAAGTGCTGCAGCCATTACGAAAATCACGCGCCCCACCCATCCGGGAAGCAAACCGGTCAGTAATGTGACCGCCAAATGCTCGCCCCGACGTGCGGCAATGGCCGCTCCGAATATGGTCAGCAGCAGGAAGCCATTTGTCAGAATCTCTTCCGAGGCCGCAAACGAATAATTCGTCAGATAGCGCACACAGACATTGGCAAACCCCACAGCCGTCATGCACAGAAAGATCACCGCACAGATGATCTTTTCACCTTCATTCAGGATAAAGCGCATTATTCCTCCGGAAGGATTGGCGGATCCCTGACCCGCCAACCGGTTCAGCGTGCTGCCGGATCATTCCGCCGCTGCAACGGCATCCTGAAACGATTTGACCAGATCCGGACCGACCTTTTCCGCCCATGTGTCAAATGCAGGCTGTGTTGCCTCGCGGAAGGCGGCCAGTTCTTCGTCCGTTGGCTCATGAATTTCCATGCCCTGTTCTTTCAGGAAACCGACGCCCTGCGCAGTCCCGTCGCGGCTGATCTGACGCTGATATTCCATAGCCTCGGTCGCAGCCTCCTGAAACTGCGCCTGGGTCCCGGCATCAAGACTGTCCCATTTCGCCATCGAGATACCCAGGAACAGCGGATCATAGGAATAATGCCAGGTCGTCAGATATTTCTGCATCTCATAGACCTGCTGCGGAATAATGACCGCCCCGATTGGGTTTTCCTGCCCATCGACCACCCCTTGCTGCAACGCAGTCAGGGTTTCCGACCACTGCATCTGCTGCGGATTGGCACCAAGAGCATTCATCACATCAATATACATCGGTCCGGCAACGCGGACATTCATGCCCTTCATATCTTCGGGTGTTTTCACAGGATGAGAATTGTTGGTCAGCTCCCGAAAGCCATTCTCGCCCCAGGCCAGAACCTTGATACCCTTCCCGGCCAGAATATCTTCCAGCGGTTTCACCGCATCGCCCTGCGTCGTGGCATCAACCTGCTGATAGTTCTCATACATGTAAGGCAGCGAGAAAACCGCCATTTCCGGCACCAGAGGCGTCACATTGATTGCCGAGGTAACAACCAGATCCAATGCGCCGCGGCCAACCATTTCAGCCTGTTTCATCTGATCCCCGCCAGACAGCTGGGCATTGGGGAAGACACGCACATCATAACTGCCACCGGTCTTCCCGGACAGGAGTTCCCCAAACTTTTCTGCCCCCTTCTGCCATGTGGTCGTATCACCAACATTATGCGACAGGCGCAACGTTTCGGCCTGAACCGTCAATACCATGGCAGCCGAAGCTGCCAATGCGGCAAGGCTGATGCGGATAAAACTCATGACAAATTCTCCCTGATATTCATTTACGGCAGACCAGATCGGCCATGGCCTGTTCTGCACGTCAGAATGGACCAGTTTCACTCTCATATACAAGTACAAGCAATAGACACAGGTATTTTCATAACAAAGGCCTCAGCTGTCCTTTATCAGGTCACAGTACATGATCAGGGCATCAACATAGCCTTTTCCCGGATGCCGGAATGCCCCCGGCAAACGGCCGACAATATCGAAGCCTGCCCTTTCCCAGACACGCACGGCCCCTTCATTGGTTGAAACAACAAAATTGAACTGCATGGCCCGGAAGCCCTGCATGCGCGCCCACTTCTGTGCCTGCCTGACAAGTCCGGCAGCAACACCCTGCCCACGGGCTTCCGGTGCGGTGGCAAAACCGGCATTAGCCACATGTGCTCCGCCACCACCCCGGTTCGCCCCGATATGGCTGGTACCGAGAACCCGCCCGTCCAGTTCTGCGACAAAAACTGTGAAAGGTGCCCCGAACCAATCGGAAAGCGCATCCTCACGCGAGATGCCGCGGTCAATGCAATAGGTCTCCCCAGCACGATAGACAGGTTCCAGAATATGCCAGATGGCATTGTGATCCCGTATCTCGGCCTTGCGGATCACCAATGACGTGCTTTCCTGCCGCGTCATGTTCAGAACAGCACTACGGAACGTATCGACTTACCTGCATGCATCAGATCGAAACCCTTGTTGATATCCTCCAGAGGCATAGTGTGGGTAATCATCGGGTCTATCTCGATCTTGCCATCCATGTACCAGTCCACAATTCTGGGTACATCTGTACGGCCACGGGCACCGCCGAATGCGGTCCCCTTCCAGACCCGCCCTGTTACCAGCTGGAAAGGGCGGGTACTGATTTCCGCACCTGCCGGAGCCACGCCGATAACAACCGACACGCCCCAGCCACGATGCGTGCATTCCAGGGCATCACGCATGACCTGAACATTACCGGTTGCATCAAAGCTGTAATCAACACCTCCGATCTGGTCGAAGGGGGTTCTGGTCAGGTTCACGATTTCCTGCACGATATTTTCGGTTTCCGATGGATTTATGAAATGGGTCATGCCAAATTTTTCGGCCATGGCCTTCCTGCCATCGTTCGGATCCACACCGATGATCATATCGGCACCCGCCAGCCGCAATCCCTGAATGACATTCAGTCCGATCCCGCCCAAACCGAAAACGGCTGCCGTGGCACCGATCTCGACCCCGGCCGTATTGATAACCGCCCCAATACCGGTCGTCACGCCACAGCCGATATAACAGATCTTGTCAAAGGGGGCGTCTTTGCGGACCTGCGCAACCGCAATCTCCGGCATGACCGTATAATTCGAAAATGTCGAACACCCCATATAATGATGGATCGGCGTCCCGTCAGCCATGATGAAGCGACTGGTCCCATCAGGCATCAGCCCCTGCCCCTGTGTCGTCCGGATTGCTGTGCACAGATTGGTCTTCCCCGACAGGCAGGACGCACATTGCCTGCATTCAGGCGTATAAAGAGGAATTACATGATCCCCCGGCCTGAGGCTGGTCACTCCCGGGCCGACCTCAACCACGACACCCGCGCCCTCATGACCCAGAATGGACGGGAATATCCCTTCAGGATCTGCCCCCGACAAGGTGAATTCATCAGTATGGCAAATACCTGTGGCTTTGATTTCAATCATCACCTCGCCTGCGCCGGGGCCATCAAGACTGACGTCCATCACCTCCAGTGGCTTGCCTGCCTCAAGCGCAACGGCTGCACGGGTTTTCATGATCCTGCCTCCCTGTTTTCTGCACACAGATTCGGATGCAGGCCTGCTCACGTCAAGATCTGGCAAACCGGAGAGGCATATCAAACAAAATGACCTGCCAGCCACTGTTCAACATTGCCCGACATCGTACAATCTGGCAAATTGATTCACTAACAGACTGGTTAGTTATCTTATAAGAGGTTTTTGATGCGCAAGGCGTTTTCCGCAGCAGTTGCACTGGCATTAACAATATTCGCAACAGTTGCGGGGGCCGAAGACGCGATACCAGAAAATCGCCTCGTACTGCAAAAAGATTTCGACCTTCCCGGCGGGGATCTCGGGCCTGTCTTCGACATCAGCCAGCCTGCCTGCGTTCAGGCTTGCCTGTCCAATACATCCTGTACTGCCCTGACTTACAACATTGCCTCGCGCGCCTGCTTTCCCAAAGCCAATCCCGACCAGCCCATACCCTTCGAAGGGGCCCTGTCCGGGCAGGTCCTGACAGCCGATCCGATTATCCGTGCACATGCAACTGAACGACTGAAAAATGCCGGAGACTGGCTGAGAAGCCATGATCGTACCAATGCACTGCGCCAGGCCAGCCGGCTGGGACAGGAATATCCCGGTTATGGAATTTCAACCGGCGAATTGTCCGAGATTGCCTTTTCTTGGAGCGACAGCAGCAGCAATCCCGAAGCGATCCGGTCCCAAGCTGCCCTGGTCGCAATAACCGACTCCGCTAATGATTGGTTTTTTCTGGCCCGGCGTTTTAACATGGTTGCGGAAAATACGTCTTCGAACACACGGGAACTGCACGAAGCAGCCCTTTCTGCCGCCACAAATTCATGGCTGCGGGATACCGGAGGTGGAGCCCCCGCACTTGCCATTTGGGCAGAGACGGCCAGGAAACTTGGCCGGGGCCGGGACGGGCTTCAGGCCCTGTATGCAGGACCTCAGGATCACCCGGCCATCGCATCAATCATTGATGATTTCGAAGGCAAATACGGCTTCCGTATTCAGGACCATGATGTTGTCGCCAACGGTCCACAGCCACGGCTCTGCGTCGATTTTTCGGATAATGTTGCCCGCAACACCGATCTGCGTCCCTATGTGGATCTGCCCGATCCGACACTTGGCATTGAAGTCCGGGGCGATAACCTGTGCATTACCGGCGTGACACGCGGCAGCGAAATTGCCGTGACCATGCGCAGAGGATTACCGGCAGCCACAGGCGAGATCCTGCGCCGTGATGTTGCATTGACGGCCTATATTCCTGACCGAAATCCGACAGTGCGGTTTCCCGGGCGTACTTATGTCCTGCCGGCTTCGGGAGATCTTGGCCTGACGCTTTACACCGTCAATACTGATGAGGCTGAGCTGACACTCTATCGCATGTCTGACCGTAATCTGGTCAGTGCTCTGCGCGATGAAATGTTCGGTACGCCCTTGCAGGGCTGGCGTGAAAGTCGCTTTACTGCAGAACTGGGCGAACAGGTCTGGAAAGGATTTGCTGGTATTGCCCCGCCAACCGGGAGCGGCAGCCATCCGGTCAATGCCGAAGTTGCAACCCGCTTGGACCTCCGTGCCGAAGCTGGCCCCCTGCAGCCCGGCATCTACGCCCTCAAGGCCGCTATCCCGGAAGGGAATGAGGATGTCAGCCCATCGGCAACACAATGGTTCATGGTGTCCGATCTCGGCCTGTCAAGCTATTCCGGATCCGACGGGCTGGCGGTTGTGGTTCGCGGCCTGTCAGATGCTGACACCCGCCTTGGAATTGAGGTCGCATTGGTATCACGCGGTAATGCCGTCCTGAGCACCGCCACAACTGACGGTCAGGGCATTGCCCGCTTTGATGCCGGCCTGACCCGTGGACGTGACGCAGCAGAACCCGCACTGATAACCGCGACCCGGCTGGACGGGGATCGTATCGCGGATCTCAGTTTCCTGTCACTCATGGATCCGGAATTCGATCTTTCTGATCGCGGGGTTGAAGGCAATCCGCCTGCGCCACCCATAGATGTCTTTGCCTCACTGGATCGCGGAGCCTACCGCGCCGGAGAAACCGCTCACGCAACGATCCTGACCCGGAATGCCAGGACCGCAGCCATAGACGAACTGCCACTGCGTGCCACGGTCCTGCGTCCGGACGGTGCCGAATATACCCGCCTCATGCCTGCGCCTGCAGGCGACGGGGGATATGTGTTGAATGTACCTATCCCAGCAACGGCACCTCGTGGAACATGGCGGATCGACCTGCGTGTCGAAGAAGATGGTCCGGCCCTGGCCTCGATGCCGATGCTGGTCGAAGACTTCCTGCCCGAACGGATAGATTTCGATCTTGATCTTGGCGATCAGCCACTGGCACCGGACACGGAAATTATCTCCGCCATCCAGGCCCGCTGGCTTTATGGAGCCCCTGCCGCCGAACTGCCCGTGGAAGGCGAAATGATGCTGCGCCCTGCACATAGCCTGCCAGGGTGGGATGGTTACAGTTTCGGCCGCCATGACGACAACCGATCCCAGACCGCGCAGATGATTGCAGGTTGGACCGATGTCAATGGTAATTACACGGCCAGTATCAGGCTGCCGGCCACCATGGCTGACACTTTAGTCCCCATGAACGCCGAACTGCGACTGAATGTTCTGGAAGGTGCCGGCCGCCCGGTTGAACGGCGTGACACGGCACTGGTCCTGCCCGCGCAAGCAATACCAGGGATCAAGCCCGCCTTTGACGACATGACTGTCCCTGAAGGAGGTGAAGCTCAGTTTTCCGTCATTGCCCTTGGTCCGGACCTGATCCCCCAGCAGGGTGAATTCGAATGGCAGCTGAACCGGATAGATACGGATTATCAATGGTATTCCATTGACGGCGACTGGCAATGGGAACCGGTCATACAGCGCGATATGGTTGCATCAGGATTGATCACACTTTCGGACACCGGACCGGTCCCCTTGTCGGTGGCGGTCGAATGGGGCGAGTTCGAGCTGGTCGTAAAATCCGCAAATGGGGCTGAAACCTCAATCCAGTTCTATGCCGGTTGGGGTACTGCTGCATCCGCCAAAGACACACCTGACCGTCTGCGCGTGACACTGGACAAGCCTGCCTATCGTCATGGCGAAACGGCCACCGTGACCTTTGATGCACCGGCTGACGGCGCGGCAACGGTCTCTGTCATGTCAAACCGGCTGATTGCAATGCAGACGGTGACAGTACGCGAAGGCAACAATACGGTTTCACTTCCCGTTACCGATGAATGGGGTGCAGGCGTGTATGTTGCCGTCACCACAATCCGTCCGGTGGGCAAAAATGCCGGTCATGCTCCGATCCGGGCACTGGGCCTTGCTCCGGCTTCGATAGATCCCGCTGACAAGTTGCTTCAGGTTGCGTTTGATGCACCTGTTGAATCAGATCCCAGAAAGGACACTCATGTCACACTCAATGTAACCGGTGCAGAAGCAGGCGAAACCATCCATGCAACGATCTGGGCCGTAGATCAGGGGATCCTGAACATTACTGGCTACCAACCGCCATCAGCCACCAGTCATTATTTCGGAAAACGCAGGCTGGGCGTCGGATTGAGGGATCTTTACGGTCGGCTGATTCTCGCCTCCGGAGCCAGCAATGGCGCGATCCGTTCCGGCGGAGATGTCCCGGCAGCGGCAGCGGCAGCCCCTGCACCCACCGAAAAATTGATGGCGTGGTTCTCTGGTCCGGTTACTCTGGATGCAAATGGCAAGGCACAGGTCGCCATTTCCCTGCCCGACTTCAACGGTGAAGTCCGGTTGATGGCCATCGCCTGGACAGGAAAAGCCGTCGGCCAGGCCGATACGACCATTCTGGTACGCGACCCCGTTGTCATGACAGTCACTGCCCCGGCCTTCATGTCACCCGGAGACACGGCCCGCATGTCGCTTGATCTGACACATGTATCAGGTCCGGCGGGCGAGGTTTCACTTTCCCTGATGCCCGATGCAGACGGGATAACAATTAGCACATCAGGCTTGCCTGACACAGTATCACTGACCGAAGGAGAAAGGCTGCCTCTTGCCATCACACTGGATGCGCCGCAGACCGAAGGCCCCGCTGGGATACGGATTACAGCCGTCCTGCCCGATGGGCGCAGTATTACAAAGGATCTACAAATACCCGTCAGCCGTCAGGATCAGACCATCACACGCAGCATGCGCATAACCATCAACCCCGGAGAGAACCTTTCCGCTGACATAACAAAACTGGGCTCATTCCATCCCGGTTCAGGCCGGGTCTCCATGTCGGTCGGGGCCTACGCCCTTCTGGATATTCCGGCCGTACTGACACTGCTACGCAATTTTTCCTATGGCTGCACCGAACAGATTGCCTCAGCTGCAATCCCGCAGCTTTATGCGGCCGGCCTGATGCCCGACACCACCGCTCCCGACCGGTTCAGTGGTTCCGGAAAGAACATGGATCAGGCAATCAGCCGGATCATGACACGCCAGACACCCCGGGGCGGGTTCGGGCTGTGGAATGCACGCAACAGTGAGGCATGGCTGGATGCCTTTGTAACAGATTTCCTGTCCCGCTCACGGACCGCAGGACACAACGTTCCTGAAGCCAATTTTAACCGTGCACTCAATAATCTGCAAAGCCGGATGAATACGGCATCAGATCCGGAATACATTTCGGATCATGAGGCTGCCGCATTGGCCTATGCCGCGTATGTCCTGGCCCGCGAAGGTCGGGCAGTCGTCAGTGACCTGCGGTATTATGCCGATGCCGGAAGCGGGAGTTTCAATACCCCGATGTCAGCGGCCCAGCTTGGTGCCGCACTGGCATTCATAGGGGATCAGCCTCGTGCCGACCGCATGTTTGGCCATGCAGCCCGGCTTCTGGCAAAGAACGATGATCCATCCGGCCTGCGCCGGGATTTTGGGACCCTGCTGCGTGACCAAGCAGCTGTTCTTGCCCTTGCCGTTGAAGCCGGATCAGAGCGCATCAACCGTGAAGCGCTTGCCAGCCAGATAGCCAATGGTATTGCCGACCGGAACGGACGTGGTGGCTTATCCACGCAAGAAGCCATGTGGACCGTTCTGGCTGCACAGGCTCTGGCCAGCGGTGATGATTCCGGGCAAGGAATCACGCTCGGCAATACCGCGCTGAACATGCCGGTGATTGACCTCGGCGATATCGGAGCGCCGCTTGATCAGCCCATCGGCAATCAGGGGAACCGGCCGGTCAATGTAACGATTTCAGCCACTGCCATACCTGCGGAACCGGTCAGCGCCGGCGGAACAGCCTATGCCATATTCCGGCGTTATTTCACCCCTGATGGTGAAACCGTGGATCCATCTCAGGTTACACAGGGGCAACGCATGGTTGCCGTCTTGGAAATCACCCCGTTTGAAGATACCAGTGGTCGCCTGATTATCACGGATCCCTTGCCAGCCGGATTCGAGATCGACAACCCCAACCTGATCGAGACAGGTGAACTCGACGGACTGGACTGGTATAAAGGCAGCCCATCAACCGAAATGTCAGAATTCCGCGCTGATCGGTTTGCCGCTTCGCTGGAACATTCCGGTGAGGAAAGTTTTCAGCTGGCCTATCGCCTGCGAGCGGTGACGACCGGTGAATTCCATCATCCGGCAGCTACGGTATCTGATTTCTATCGCCCGGATCAGAGTGGCTGGACTGCCAGTGGCACAGTCGTTGTCACCCCCTGATCTCCGGGCTCCTGCCGATCCGGCGCAGCGTAGCAGTCGCCGGATCATTGCCGCAGTCATCACACTGCTCCTGACCGGCTTCGCAGCCGATCAGGCCCGCAGCAGGTTTTCAGCCTGGATAGATGCCACACCCATGCCTTCCCTTACCGTGGCCACGGGAACCGAGGTTGTTGCCCGTGATGGCAGCTTGCTGCGAACCTTTCAGGTCGAAGACGGAATCTGGCGGCTGACTCCACCGGCAACAGGAATAGATCAACGTTTCCTGAAAATGCTGATCGCATGGGAGGACCAGCGATTTGCCGAACATTATGGAGTTGATTTACCGGCAATCATACGGGCGGCATTCCAGGCCATCTGGCATGGGCGGATCGTGTCAGGGGCCTCGACCCTGTCCATGCAAACGGCACGCCTGCTGGAACGGGGACCAACCGCCAGCTGGCGGGGCAAGCTGCGCCAGGCCCGGCTGGCCCTGGCACTGGAGCGCCGTCTTGGCAAGGATGGGATTCTGGCACTTTACCTTCGGCTCGCACCATATGGCGGTAATACCGAAGGGGTCCGGGCAGCATCCCTGATGTGGTTCGGCAAGGAACCCACGCGGCTGACCCCTGCAGAGTCCGCCCTGCTGGTCGCCCTTCCCCAATCCCCGGAAGCTCGTCGCCCGGATATTTCCACCCGCCACGAAAACGCCCGCATGGCCCGTAACCGTGTCATCGACCACGCTGAAGCACATGGTATCATTGACACAGAGGCTGCTGACCTCGCACGAAAGTCTTCCCTGCCTTCAGAACGCCGTGCCTTCCCCGCTCATGCTGCCTTGCTGGCAGAGCGTCTGCGGCGCGAAAATCCGGGCATGACACGGATTGAAACCACCATTGACCTGCAGCTTCAGAAGACAGCCGAAGCACTTGCTGCCCGTGCCGTTCTCAACCAGTCCGAACGCATGTCAGCCGCACTGATCATTGCCGATCATACGAATGGCGAAATTCTGGCCGAGGTCGGCACTGCCGATTATGGCAATACGCCCCGTGACGGCTTTGTCGATATGACCCGTGCCCTGCGCTCTCCAGGTTCCACGCTGAAACCTTTTGTCTATGCACTTGGCTTCGATGACGGGCTCATTCATCCCGATACCCTGATCGAAGATCGCCCAGCCATCTTTGGCCGCTGGCAGCCCGAGAACTTTGACCGCCATTTCCGTGGAACTATCACCATCCGCCGCGCTTTGCAGGAATCCCTGAATATTCCGGTCGTACGGGTTGCCGAAGCACTGGGTCCGGCACGTATTCTGGCTGGTCTGCACCGGGCGGGAATAAAGGTTGAAATGCAGGGCGGACAAGCTGGTCTGGCACTGGTACTGGGCGGAGCAGGCGTATCCCTGCATGATCTGGTTGCGGGTTACGCCGCTCTTGCACGCCATGGCCGCGCAGTTAAGCTGCATGAAATGCCTCTGCCACAACCCGGCTCTGAGGCCGAACCCGTGCGCGTCACCGGCGCTGCCGCAGCATGGCAGACCGGTGCAATCCTGTCCCAGATCCTACCTCCTGGCGGGCGGCCTGCCGGCCGTGTCGCCTACAAGACCGGTACAAGCTATGGTCATCGTGACGCATTATCAGTCGGTTATGACGGACGTTTCGTCATCGGGGTCTGGATGGGACGCGCTGACGGTACACCCGTTCCCGGTGTATTCGGCGGACAGGTTGCCGCCCCCCTGTTATTCGATCTTTTCGACATGCTCGGACCTCGCACACACCCGCTGCCTCCACCGCCGGCCGATACGATTATCGCAGCAAATCCCACCCTGCCCTTGCCCCTGCGTCGGTTCACACCTCCGGGCAGCAGCCCTGCGCCTTCCGGACCGGACGGACAGTTCGGCACCCCAAACGATCCGCTGATTATCGTATTTCCACCAGACGGAACCGAACTGGAACTGACTTCAGCCACGATCCCGGTTCGCCTGCGTGGAGGTGTACCGCCTTATACCTGGCTTGTGAACGGCTCTCCGGCAGCCATTGCGACACGAGACCCCATTACACAAATCCCCGGTCAGTCCGGTATATCGGAAATCACGGTAACTGATTCGACAGGCACCACACGCCGCACCCGAATCAGAATGTCACAACCCTGATCTGGACTTGTCTCAGAAAACTCCGGATTTCTGAGAGTATGAGGAGCAATTGGGAAGGCGGATGATGACAAACAGGCCAACTGAAGAGTTTAAGCGTAAGGTGGTACTGATCGCATTAACTCAACTGCACCCAGGAAATACCCGGGATGCAGCTATGTCATATCTGTATCATGATACAGAAATCAGGAAGCAATCTGTTCCTGGTCAGAAATCAGAGTAGTTGCAGATCTGATGCAGATTCGCGGCCATCACGGCCGGCCTGCAATTCATAGCTTACTTTCTGATTATCCTGCAGCCCGGTCAAACCCGCACGTTCCACTGCAGAAATATGTACAAAGACATCTTTCCCGCCGGTATCAGGGGCAATGAAGCCATAGCCTTTAGTATTATTGAACCATTTGACGGTGCCAGTGGCCATTCCGTTCTCTCCTTCAAGTTCCCCGGACGCGGATTTGCGACCGGGCCGTGCAGCCCTTTCGAACGTCCGGCTGCCCCGTGAAGGGAGGCGGTAGAAAGTCATGCTCACGCTGGTGGCAGAATGGAGTAATGTCACCGAAACGCAAGGGCGAAACGTGGTTTAGCTAACTGGCCGGTAAATCTTTGCCGATAGCCGTATCAGTCAGCGAAGGTCCGGAGGAACCGATTCCGCACTTAATTCCATCAACACTTCCTCCAATCCAAGTGTCCGGCTACCCTGCTGGCCAAGGCGACGTATCGAAACCGAACGATCTTCGACCTCCTTCATGCCAATAGCAAGAATAGCCGGAACCCTGGCAACCGAGTGTTCACGGATCTTGTAATTGATCTTTTCGTTGCGGATATCAGCCTCGGCCCGGATCCCTGCCGTTTGCAAGGCAGCAACGACTTCCCGGACATAATCATCCGCATCCGACACGATTGATGCCACCACGACCTGACGGGGCGCAAGCCAGAAGGGCAGCTTTCCGGCAAAGTTCTCGATCAGGATACCGATGAAGCGTTCAAAGCTGCCCAGAACAGCGCGATGCAGCATGACCGGTCGGTATTTACCGCCATCCTGTCCGACATATTCCGCATCCAGCCGCTCAGGCAGGTTGGGATCAACCTGCAACGTGCCGCATTGCCAGTCACGACCGATTGCATCGGTCAGAACGAATTCCAGTTTTGGACCGTAGAATGCCCCTTCACCCGGGAAAATCTCATAGTCATAACCAGCCGCCTTGCAGGCATTGCCAAGTGCAGTCTCGACCCGATCCCAGCTTTCTTCACTGCCGATACGCTTTTCCGGACGGGTTGACAGCTTGATCTTCCAGCCTTCAAAGCCAAGATCAGCATAAATCCCGGCAAGGAATTCGATAAATTTCTTCGTCTCAGCCTCAATCTGGTCTTCGGTACAGAAAATATGCGCATCATCCTGCGTGAACCCGCGGACCCGCATGATACCATGCAATGCGCCTGAGGGCTCATAGCGGTTGCAGGACCCGAATTCAGCCATGCGCAGGGGCAGGTCACGATAGGATTTCAGCCCGACATTGAAGATCTGCACATGGCAGGGACAGTTCATGGGCTTGAGGGCATTGATCGTCTTGGTCCGGGCATGCTCCTCATCAACCTCGACGATGAACATATGTTCCTGGTAATTATCCCAGTGACCGGATTCTTCCCACAGCTTGCGGTTGACAACCTGAGGTGTATTAACCTCGACATAACCACCCATGCGCTGTTTGCGACGCATATAGTCCTGTAGTGTGGTATAGATATTCCAGCCATTCGGGTGCCAGAATATCTGGCCTGGTGCCTCTTCCTGCCTATGGAACAGGTCCAGTTCCCGACCCAGCTTTCGGTGATCTCGTTTGGCGGCTTGTTCCAGCATATGCAGGTGAGCCTTGAGCTCATCTCGATTTCGGAAAGCCACGCCGTAAATACGCTGTAACATCGGTCGGGAACTGTCACCCAGCCAATAGGCCCCGGCAACATGGGTCAGCCTGAAAGAATCTGCCGGGATCTGGCCGGTATGCTGCAAATGCGGGCCACGGCACAGATCCTGCCAGTCCCCATGCCAATACATCCGCACATCTTCGCCTTCAGGAATTCGATCAATCAGTTCCAGCTTATAGGTTTCGTTCAGCGCCCTGTAATGGTCGACGGCACGTACCCGGTCCCAGACCTCGGTACGAATAGGATCGCGATCAGCAATGATCTGTTTCATTTTTGCTTCTATCTGACCCAGGTCTTCGGGCGTGAAGGGGTCTCCACGATCAAAGTCGTAAAACCAGCCATAATCGCGCACTGGCCCGATCGTGACCTTCACATCAGGCCAGATCTCCTGAACCGCGCGTGCCATGACATGAGCTAGGTCGTGCCGGATCAGTTCAAGGGCCGGTTCTTCATCCTTCATTGTATGAATGGCGATGGAGCCACTTTTACTGATCGGCCAGGCAAGATCCATATGACGACCATCGAAGTTTGCTGAAATCGCCTTTTTGGCAAGGCTGGGCGCAATGGAGGCTGCAACTTCGGCAGCGGTGATCCCGGCAGGATAATCACGCGAATTACCATCAGGAAATGTCAGGGAAATCTGGCTCATGGCCTTCTCCTCGTCGGTCTGGCGCCCACGGAACGCCCGGTTGCGGGTATGTATGAGGCCGGAATGCGCCGAAAAACAGATCCTGTCAAGCTGCTAGAGCTCCAGATCATCTGTAATTGCTGCAATCTGTACGGCATAAAGGGCTTCGACATGCGCCTGTGCTTCTGCCACATCAGGCAGGGCCAGAAGACGGTTCATTTCCGCTTCCGTCTCGCTTCCGTAAAAATCCTGAATCCGGGTGTCGACCTCACGTGCACCGGCAAATTTGATCCAGTAATCCTCATCATGGCGGATAACTGGTTCTTCCCCGACACGGGTCACCCCCCGCCCGCGCATCTGGCGCAACATGTAGGAATCGATGGACTTGATCGGGTAATGATTAAACCAGGCGATCTCATGGGTCATCTGATCAGGTTTGAAAAAGCGCAGGTGACGCCAAAGCTTATCATCATCGGGAACTCTGCCGGTCTGCCCATTGCCGCGCATGTGACAGATATCACCTTCCCCCCCGAATCCGACAGGATGGTGATTGTGCATCGACCGCCAAAGACCATGTCCCCGACTGAGACTTTTGACCGGGCCATTCAGGCGGTTATTCACCGCAAGGCGCTTTATGAACTGGGTTGTCACCCTACCCGGTTTCCACAACATATCAGAGCTGGTGCCGAAATTCATTGCATTCAACGTAATCAGATGCACTTCCGGTCCAGCAAGCTCCGTCAGGTCGGACACCCGGTGATTGCCACGATCAACAACCAGGAATTCATCGGCATCCAGGACCATGATCCAATCGGCCGACTGGATGTCATGCCGTCTGCGGATACGCAGGTACCCCCGATGCTGTGGCATTTCGCCCGGACCCAGGAGGTTGCGGACATGGGTAATAATACCATGACCGGCAAGCACATCAAGCAGCAGGTCCGTCCCATCATTGCAATCATTGGTTGCAATATAAATCCCGTCAAAACCAAGCACACGATGATGGGCAATGAATTCAAGGACGAAGGGCCCTTCATCCTTCATCGAGCTCATCAGGACATGGCGTTGTGGCATTATCGGCTCCTGCCATTACCGGTTACATATACACACGGTTTCTGTACGCTGTCGTATCGTGACAGAAAACCGCCAATCAGTTCGGCATCATACAAATCTGACATATCCAATCCTGCTTGCCGAGAACGGCACTCCGGTATAAGGCCGGGCCATCCATACATGGTGAGTACAATGACAACTCCGGCCCCAACACCTGATTCCGGTGATGCGCGGAAACTTTCCCTGCCCGAATTCGTGGGCATGCTGGCAGTGCTTTTCGCAACAGTCGCATTCTCCATTGACGCAATGCTGCCGTCACTGTCCAGTATCGCGGCAGATCTGTCACCCGATAATACCAATCGCGCCCAGTTGGTTCTGATGAGCTTTGTCGCCGGAATGGGCCTCGGCACGGCACTTGCCGGCCCGATTTCAGATGCAATCGGGCGCAAACCGTCCATCATGCTCGGCTCCGCAATCTACATTTCCGCATCGCTTGCCGCCATCTTTGCCGATAACCTGTCGCTGCTTCTGGTTCTGCGTTTCGTCCAGGGCATGGGGGCAGCCGGGCCGCGGATTGCCGGAACGGCCCTGATCCGCGATCTTTATGCCGGACGGGAAATGGCACGCATCACCAGTTTCGTGATGATGATCTTCATCCTGATCCCGGCAGTGGCCCCGGCCATCGGTGAAGTTGTCATTGACCTGACCAGAAGCTGGCGTGGCGTTTTCGTTGCCTTCATGGTCTTTGGCCTGATTGGGGTGGTATGGGTCGGGCTGCGTCAGCCCGAGACATTGCCTCCTGGACGCCGGGTCCCGCTGAATATCCGGCGCATCATGACATCCTGTCACGAGATTCTGTCGAACCGGCAGATCATGCTTTGCACGCTGGTTCTCACCTTCGGATTTGGCCAGATGTTCGCATTATTGTCCAGTTCGGACCAGCTGTTCGGTGAAACCTATGGCCGCGCCGAAAGTTTCACGAAATGGTTTGCCCTGATGGCCCTTCTGTCCGGGATCGGAACCATTGCGAATGCACGTTACGTGATCCGTTTCGGGATGCGCAGGATCGCGGGTGCCGCCTATGCAATGCAGATCGTCTCATCAACACTGGCCCTGCTTCTGGTCGGCAGTGGCGCACTTCAGGGCGATGCCGCCTTCTACGGCTTCTTCGTCTGGGCCGTCAGTGTGTTCTTCATGGCCGGAGTTACCTTCGGCAACCTGAATGCCCTTGCCATGCAGCATGTTCCCCATCTGGCCGGAATGACAGCCAGTATCGTGGCCGCACTATCATCCCTTGGTGCCGTTCTGATCGCGGCACCAGTCGGCATGGCCTATCAGGGGACACCGACACCTGTCATGACAGCCACGCTGATCTGTTCAGCCATCGCCTTTTACCTGATGCGCTTATTGCGTGACTGAACAGACCAGTCACGATATCGGCCACCCGATACCGGACAGTGTCGCCGTCAGTGCGTGATAAATATCAGGTTTTCCGGGAAACAGTGTTTCAACCGGCTGACCTGATTCATCAATTTCAGCATACCAGCTACCATGCCGGTGATCTATGTGGTAATGATCAAGATGCCCCCAGATCCGGTCCAGATCAACCAACCATGCCTCATCCCCTGTTGCCTTATACAAGGCATGAGATGTTGCAATGGCCTCTGCCACAGGCCACCATAACCGGCGGCGCTGATCGACCCTGCTATTCCAGTCCAGCGTATAGGCAAGCCCCCCTTCAGGAAGCCATGCGTCATTCATGGCACGGCTGTGAAGCTGTGCGGCAGCCACGGGCATCCAATCATCCTGTGAATCATTCCCCCCTGTCGCCCGCAACTCAAGGATCAGACGCGCCCATTCCAAGGCATGTCCCGGAGTCGTGCCGGATGGACGAAACATAGGATCCCCTGCAAAATCCCGGTCAATTTGCCAGTCACAGGTGAAATGCTCCGGTACAACCCATCCCTCCGCACGGGCATGGCGATCAATCATGAAGCGGGCAATACTGCGTGCCATATCCAGATCTGCCGGGTCCCGCCATGTTTCATGGGCAGCAATCAGAGCCTCGGTCAGGTGCATGTTCGCATTACCGCCCCGATAAGCAGGCGAATTGGTCCAGTCCCGGTCAAACGTATCTGATACGGCTCCGGGACGTGTCTCCCAGAAACGGGACCGCAGGACATTCATCACCATATCCCGCAGGCGCATGGCCTCGGGATGACCAACCTGTCCGGCCGAAGCAGCCGCCAGCAGGACAAAGGCATGCCCATAGGCCTGTTTGCGGCTGTCCATCGGGCCAGAATCGTCAACACTCCACCAGAACCCGCCATTTACGGGATCAAGATGGCCATTCAACAGAAAGATCATACCGTGATCAACGATATTGGCAGCCTCCGGATGGTTCAGCCTTGCCCCCCGCGCATAAGCATGGATCATCCGCGTCGTCTCATGCAGTTCACGTGTATTGCCCTGCCCTCGCGGATTATCCGGCAATGGCCTGCCATCTGTGGCCAGCTTGTAAAAACCACCGGCCGGATTGACCGACGCGGCATGGAAGTCGAGAAGCCGCAGCGCCTCGGCACGACACCAGTCTGGTCCGTAATCAGTCATCTTCCGCTCCGTCATTCCCTGTCAGCCGGAATATCGCTTGCCTGTTACCGATTAATAGTCAATATATCCGAATGGATATAACGAGAGGATTGCTCATGTTCCGCCCAGCCGCAATGTTTGCTGCCCTGACCAGCCTTGCTACCCCCGCCCTTGCCGAGGATGTCACTGTCTTTGCTGCCGCATCCATGAAAACCGCACTTGATCAGGTTGCCGCGGACTTCCAGCAAAAGACCGGAAATACCGTAACGGTCAGCTATGCCGGGTCAAACCTGCTGGCCAAGCAGATCATCGACGGTGCCCCGGCCGACATTTATATCTCCGCCAACGTGAAGTGGATGGACGAGGTCGAAAAGGCCGGTGTCATTGCCGATGAGGCGCGTCGCGACATTCTTGGCAATACGCTGGTCCTCATCGCTCATGATGAGATTCCGGCAACAGAAATCACGGCTGAAACCGATCTGGCCGGCATGATCGGCAATGGCAACAAGCTGGCCATGGCACTTGTGGATGCGGTCCCTGCCGGGCAATACGGCAAAGCAGCACTGGAAAGTCTGGGGCTATGGGAGTCCGTCGGGCCTTCAGTGGCGCAAGCTGACAATGTGCGGGCTGCCCTCGCCCTTGTTGCCACGGGTGAAGCCCCTTACGGCATTGTCTATGCCACTGACGCCAAGGCCGAGCCGGCCGTTCATATCGTTGGTACATTCCCACCGGACAGCTATCCTGCCATCATCTATCCAACAGCACTGTTAAGCAGTGCGGCGGATCAGGCCGATCAGGACTTCTTCGCCGCCCTCAGCGATGATACTGCCGACAAGATCTTTGCCGAGCAGGGTTTCAGCATCCTCGACTGAGAAAAGCGAACAAAGGGAAGGTATCGACTTGGACTGGCTTTCAGCGCAGGAATGGCAAGCCGTAGCGCTTTCACTACGGGTGTCGATCTGGGCCGTTCTGGTCAGCCTTCCCTTTGGTATCATGACCGCCCATGCCCTTGCCCGCTGGCGCTTTCCCGGACATGGTATCCTGAATGGGCTGGTTCACCTGCCGCTGATCATGCCACCGGTCGTAACCGGCTACCTGTTGCTGCTCGGTTTCGGAAAGCGTGGTATATTCGGGGGCTCTCTGGAAGAATGGTTTGGCATCACCTTCGCCTTCCGCTGGACAGGCGCGGCGCTTGCCGCTGCTGTCATGGCCTTCCCGCTGATGGTCCGCACCATCCGGCTGGCCATTGAAGCTGTAGATCCGCAACTGGAAGAGGCCGCATCAACACTTGGGGCAAACCGGATCCGGGTTTTCATGACTGTTACCCTGCCCCTGATCTTGCCGGGTATCATCGCCGGCAGCATCATCGCCTTTGCCAAGGCAATGGGAGAATTTGGGGCCACAATCACCTTCGTATCCAATATTCCAGGCCAGACCCAGACCCTGCCAAGTGCAATCTACACCCAGCTTCAGATCCCCGGAGGCGAGGCACAGGCAGCGCGACTGGTTGCCGTTTCGCTGACCGTGGCACTAATTGCCCTGTTTGCATCGGAATGGCTGGGCCGAACCGTAGCCAGACGGATTGCCGGCAAATGAGCCTTTCTGTCGAACTTCGCCATGGCTTTCCCGGCTTTGCTCTGGATCTCTCCTTTCGGACCGGACCGGGTGTAACAGCACTTTTCGGACGGTCCGGTGCCGGAAAAACAACCGTTGTGAATGCCGTCGCGGGCCTTCTTCGTCCCGATCAGGCCCGGATTGAGACCAGCGGCGAAATCCTGACCGATACGACACGTGGTATCTTTCTGCCACCGCATCAACGCCGGATCGGCTATGTCTTTCAAGATGCAAGACTGTTTCCGCATCTGAACGTACGTCAAAACCTTGATTACGGGCGGCGTCTGGCACCATCTACCACACGCCCCAATGCAACCCGCATCACTGAAATCATTGACCTTCTGGGTATTGGTAGCTTGCTGCACCGGCGGCCCGGCGGGTTATCGGGGGGGGAACGGCAGCGCATTGCACTTGGCCGGGCAATCCTGTCAGGTCCGCGCCTGCTTTTAATGGATGAACCTCTCGCCGCATTGGATGAGGCCCGCAAAGCTGAAATCCTGCCTTACCTGGAGCGATTGCGTGATGAACTGGAGCTGCCCATCCTTTATGTCAGCCATAATGTCGCCGAAATCACCCGGTTGGCAAATACCGTGGTGATACTGGAATCCGGTCATATCGTGACAGCGGGACCCGCTGAACAGGTCCTGTCCGATCCTGCCAGCAACATCGCCCTTGGCCGCGAAACCGGATCGCTGATCCAGGCCCGGGTCACGGCACTGGACAATGACGGGCTGGCCCGGCTCGACACACCTGCCGGTCCGGTCTGGACCGCTTATTCCGGTATCGCACCAGGTATGCGGGTGCGATTACGCATTCTGGCCCAGGATGTAATGCTGGCAACCCAAATGCCGGAGAATATTTCAGCACTGAACGTGCTGAGAGGAAAGGTCGACCGGATCGAACCCGACAACCATGGCAGCGTATTGGTCCGACTGAAACTGGGACAGGATGCGGCGATCCTGTCACGGATCACCTGCCGGTCATGCGATGCGCTTGGCCTGAAACCGGGTGTACAGGTCCATGCAATCCTGAAAACTGTCGCAATCTCCGAAGTTACGGAGGATTGATCAGGATCGGGTATCAGGCATTGAACAGGAAGTGCAGGACATCCCCATCCTTGACTTCATAACTCTTGCCTTCAACACGCAGCTTGCCGGCCTCACGCGCACCGGCTTCCCCATGCCCCGTGATATAATCATCATAGGCAATTGTCTCGGCCCGGATAAAGCCACGTTCGAAATCACCATGGATGACACCCGCCGCCTGAGGGGCCAGCGTTCCCCTGCGGATCGTCCAGGCACGGGCCTCCTTCGGGCCGACGGTAAAATAGGTCTGCAGGCCCAATAACTCATAGCCCGCCCGGATCAGCCGGTCGAGCCCGGCCTCACTCAACCCCATTTCGGACAGGAACATCCCGGCTTCATCATCGGAAAGCTGACTGATTTCCTCTTCGATCCGGGCGGAGATAACCACCTGCCCGGCCCCCTGTTCAGCCGCCATCTTCGCCACGGCTTCGGAATGGGCATTACCGGTCGCGGCCTCGTCCTCAGCCACGTTGCAGACGTAAAGCACCGGCTTTGCGGTCAGAAGCTGCAACATGTTCCATGCCTTGCGGTCATCATCAGCCACATCTACGGTGCGGGCCGGACGCCCTGCTTCCAGAGCCTCCTTCGCAGCATTCATCAGCCGGGCATCTTCCCTGGCTTGCTTGTCACCCGCATTGATCTTTCGGCTAAGGTTGGCCAGCCGCTTTTCCAGACTTTCAAGGTCGGCAATCATCAGCTCGGTTTCGATGGTTTCGGCATCGGCAATCGGATCAACGCGCCCTTCGACATGGGTCACATCACCGTCTTCAAAACATCGTAAGACATGGGCTATAGCATCGACTTCACGGATATTGGCCAGAAACTGATTGCCCAGCCCCTCCCCCTTCGAGGCCCCTTTCACCAGCCCGGCAATATCAACAAAGGTGATCCGGGTCGGGATGATCTGCTTGCTGCCGGCAATTCCGGCAAGCGCATCCAGACGAGGGTCGGGCACGGCCACTTCACCGACATTCGGTTCAATAGTGCAAAACGGAAAATTTGCCGCCTGCGCAGCAGCCGTGCGCGTCAGCGCGTTGAACAGGGTCGATTTGCCGACATTCGGCAGTCCGACGATCCCCATGCGAAAACCCATGTCGAAATCCCGTGCGATGCAGTTGGTTTGCAGCGCTGTTTACGCGGGCATGGGCACAAGGTCCAGTCACGTCTTGCAGCAGCCAGGAACAAGCTACCCCACCCCGTTCAATTGTCCATCTTCAGGGCCTGGATAAACGCCGTTTGCGGAATTTCAACCTTGCCGAACTGGCGCATCTTCTTTTTGCCGGCCTTTTGCTTTTCCAGCAATTTCTTCTTCCGCGTAGCATCCCCGCCATAACATTTTGCCGTAACATCCTTGCGCAGCGCCGACAGAGTTTCGCGGGCAATAACCCGGGATCCGATAGCTGCCTGTATCGGGATTTTGAACATATGCCGCGGGATCAGTTCTTTCAGCTTTTCGACCATGACCCGGCCACGGGCTTCAGCCCGGTCGCGGTGAACCATGATGGCGAGGGCATCGACCGGCTCATCATTCACGAGGATCGACATCTTCACCAGAAAATCCTCGCGATATTCACTGATCTGGTAATCAAATGATGCATAACCCTTGGTCACGGATTTCAGCCGGTCATAGAAATCGAAAACCACTTCCGCCAGGGGCAGATCATAGACGACCATGGCGCGGGCACCGGCATAGGTCAGATCAAGCTGGATCCCCCGCCGATCCTGACACAATTTCAGCACATCGCCCAGATATTCGTCGGGAACCATGATCGTGGCCTTGATACGCGGTTCTTCAATATGG
The DNA here is from genome assembly GCA_047971845.1 of Paracoccus sp. (in: a-proteobacteria). Taxonomy (GTDB): domain Bacteria; phylum Pseudomonadota; class Alphaproteobacteria; order Rhodobacterales; family Rhodobacteraceae; genus Paracoccus. Next base: position 62,643 of record JBKEAB010000169.1, read on the forward strand.
TCAACCAGTGTCAGGTCAGGCATGTCGGCGGGGTTATGCAGGTCGCGGACCTCACCATCCTTCATATAGAGCTTGAAGACGACACTGGGCGCAGTCGTGATCAGATCCAGGTCATATTCGCGTTCCAACCTGTCCCGGATAACCTCCAGGTGCAGAAGCCCGAGGAAACCGCAGCGGAATCCGAAACCGAGCGCGGTCGATGTTTCCATTTCATAGCTGAAAGAAGCGTCGTTCAGGGCCAGCTTCTCTATTGCATCACGTAGCGCTTCAAAATCATTGGCATCAACAGGAAAGAGGCCACAGAAGACAACAGGCTGGGCAGGCTTGAAGCCCGGAAGCGGACTATCTGTCCCCTTTTTTTCATGCGTAATCGTATCGCCGACACGGGTATCGCGAACCTGCTTGATGGATGCTGTGAAAACACCGATCTCACCCGGACCGAGTTCGGTGATATCTTTCATCGCAGGTGTCAGAACAGCCAACTTATCCAGCTTATAGGTTGCGCCGGTCTGCATCATCTTGACCTGATCACCCTTGCGGATCACTCCATCCATAACCCGGATCATGACCACGACCCCCAGATATGGATCATACCAGCTGTCAACCAGCATAGCTTTCAGCGTAGCATCCCGGTCTCCTTTGGGGGCAGGCAGACGCTGCACGATAGCCTCCAGAACATCGGGAATACCCAACCCGGTCTTGGCAGAAATCGGCACGGCTTCGGAGGCATCAATGCCGATTACATCTTCGATCTGCGCCTTGACACGATCAGGCTCTGCGGCCGGCAGATCAATCTTGTTCAGGACCGGAACGATTTCATGGTCCGCATCAATGGCCTGATAGACATTGGCCAGCGTCTGCGCCTCGACCCCCTGGGTTGCATCGACAACCAGAAGCGACCCTTCAACGGCGCGCATCGAACGGCTGACCTCATAGGCAAAATCGACATGACCGGGTGTATCGATCAGGTTCAGGGTATAGGTTTTTCCGTCCTTCGCCGGATAGGCGATACGCACGGTATTTGCCTTTATGGTAATGCCGCGTTCGCGTTCGATATCCATACTGTCGAGCAGCTGCGCCTTCATATCGCGTTCGGCAACCGTTCCGGTCAGCTGGATCAGCCGATCGGCCAACGTGGATTTGCCGTGGTCGATATGAGCCACGATGGAGAAATTACGGATGAGATCAAGGTCGGTCATACGGCGCATATACAGACGAGTGCATGGCGCGAAAAGAGGCCGCGTGCGTCCGACATGAAGGTACTAACCCTGCAATTATATCTTGAACTCTACTTGCACGATCTTCAGGGACCGGACCACATGATCCCGCCCGCCCTTCTTCAGTCTGTTTTCCAACCCTCTGCACATATGCAAATCCCTTTACACCAGAAGCTGCCTGCCTGATCATCCCCCAAAGACAGGAGCACCGCATGACCATTGAAAACCGTATTGCCCAAGGCCGGGGCGAAGAACCCGCTGATCTGGTTCTGAAAGGCGGACAGGTCTGGTGCATGGTTACGGGGGCACGCATCTCAGGCGATGTGGCCATCTGCGGTGATATGATCGTGGGAATCGGGGCCGACTATCAGGGCAGGCGCGAAATTGACGTGGCAGGCACCACACTGGTGCCAGGATTTATTGACACACATCTGCATATTGAAAGTTCGTGTGTGACACCGTCCGAATTTGATCGCTGTGTGACACCACGCGGCATTACAACCGCCATTTGCGACCCGCATGAAATTGCCAATGTGATCGGTACGGAAGGCATACGCTATTTCCTTGATGCCGCAGATGATACGGTCATGGATTTGCGGATCAACCTGTCATCCTGTGTTCCCTCAACAGGGATGGAGACAGCCGGAGCCAGCCTTGATGCCAATGACCTTCTGGCCCTTGCCAACCATCCTAAGGTCATCGGGCTGGCAGAATTCATGAATTACCCCGGCGTTCTGGCCCGTGATCCCGATTGCATGGCCAAGCTTCACAGCTTTGAGGGTCGTCATATAGATGGTCACGCACCTCTCCTGTCCGGGCGCGACCTGAATGGCTATATCGCGGCTGGTATCCGCACTGAACATGAGGCAACCACTGCGTCAGAGGCCTTGGAAAAGCTGCAAAAGGGAATGCGGATCCTTATCCGTGAAGGATCTGTATCTAAGGATCTGGATGCACTGGCACCGGTTCTGACACCCTTGACCTCACCCTATATATGCCTGTGTACCGATGACCGGAACCCGCTGGACATTGCCGAGGAAGGTCACCTTGACGCAATGATCCGCCGCCTGATCCGCCATGGCTGCGACCCGCTGGCCGTCTATCGTGCCGCTTCACTTTCGGCAGCCGAGGCATTCGGGTTGAAGGATCGCGGACAGATAGCTCCGGGAAAGCGGGCTGATATCGTCAGCCTGGAAAATATCGAAGACTGTCACGCCCGGATGGTTGTTTGCGGCGGCGTAATCACCGATGAAATGGCATTCAGGGGCCGGTCAGAACAGGTTACCACCGGCCTGAACTCGGTTCACGTTCCGGCACTTTCAGCCGACAGCTTCCGCCTGCCCGGTCACGGCAAAACACCCGTCATCGGAGTTCAGCCTGGCCGTATCCTGACCGATCACCTGAACGAGGAAATCATTGCGACAGATGACGACCGGCAACCAGATGCAACCCGCGATCTGGCCCGCATTTCAATCGTTGAACGTCATGGCAGAAATGGAAATGTCGCAAATGGTTTTGTGCGCGGGTTCGGGATCAATGCCGGAGCCATCGGATCCACCGTATGTCATGATCATCATAATATTGCGCTTGTTGGCATGGATTACACGGACATGGCCCATGCTGCCCACAGGCTGGGTGAAATAGGTGGCGGCTTTATCGTAGTGCGTAACAATCAGGTTCTGGCCGAACTGCCATTGGAAATAGCCGGGCTGATCAGCCGCGCCCGTTTCGAAGATGTCCATACAGCATTGATCGCCTTGCGCAATGCTGCCCGTGATCTCGGCATCGTTCTGCATGAACCGTTCCTGCAGCTGGCCTTTCTTGCCTTACCGGTGATCCCACACCTGAAAATCACGGATCATGGTATGGTCGATGTGGACCGCTTCGCCATAATCTGATTATCCACCGCTCAGCAACAGGAGAAGAGAGATGAAACTGAATGTTCCCGACATGAGCTGCAACCATTGCAAAGCGGCAATTGAAAAGGCCGTATCCGATGCAGGCGGCACGGTTCAGGTTGATCTGGAAAAGCGCGAAGTGACCATCGAAGGTCTGGATCCGTCACGAGCTGCTGAAGTGATTCGCGAAGCGGGTTATGATTCCAATTCTGTCTGATACGTGGACACAATCCACACCAGATATGGGGTGTAAACATGATATCCATGCCAGTCATGCCGTTCACCAAAGGTTGAGAAAACGACCCTTTTTTGCTAAATTTTTGGGATAAAGGACACAGTAGTGCCCAAAAGCCGCAAAGGCATTCAGGCAAATCCGAGGAGACAGAGATGAACCGCATTCTAATCGCGATGGCCGCAATCATCCTGACCGCGCCGTTGGCCATGGCTGGCCCCATAGACAGCGCTTGCACCCGTTCCGAAAGGGGTGCGCGTCAACCCTCACTTTGCGGCTGCATCCAGCAGGTTGCCAATCAGACATTGTCGCGTTCAGACCAGCGGCGTGCGGCCTCATTTTTCCGTGACCCCCATAAGGCTCAGGTCATACGCATGTCCAAGCGTGATACTGATAACGCCTTCTGGTCCCGATACAAGAAATTTGCCGGCACCGCAGAAGCCTATTGCCGCTGAATGCATATCATTGTCCTGACCGGAGCCGGAATTTCCACCGAAAGCGGTCTGGCAACATACCCTGCCTTGGATGGATTATAGGAAAACCACCGTATTGAGGATGTTGCCACACCGGAAATCTTCATCCGGAACCCTGACTTGGTACATCATTTTTATAACCTGCGCCGGACTGCCGCAGCCAAGGTCGAACCAAATGACGCTCACCGGGTCCTTGCAGATCTGGGCACACGCCACGAGTTTAATCTTGCTGTCTGACGTCAACGCCTACCGGAGAGATTTAGGGGTTTGAGTAACGGAGGATTTCTGGTTCATCGAAGCCATTATGGAGCGAAGATGAACAAGAAATAAGAAATCCGGAACATCGAAGGATGCTGCTGACAAGCTGATCAGAGGCATCAAGCGGAAGACCCACAAGCATTATTCGGCCGAGGAAAAGATCAGGATCGTCCTGCCGGAGGGTAATCCTCCCCGTTTTAACGGGTCGCGGTCGTAGAATTCACGCGGCCATTTTCAGCTCCATGGCTGGAGTGATGCCGCCGTTGCCCAAGTTTGGTCGTTCGTTGTTGTAGCTCCATAGCCATTCGGTGGCGATCTCTTGCACCTCCTCGATGGTTTCAAAGAAATAGAGG
>JBKEAB010000170.1:0-3893 GCA_047971845.1 Paracoccus sp. (in: a-proteobacteria)
CCCCGCCGCACCTCGTCCTGCCGTTGCTCATGGAAGCCTATGGTCATGCGAGGCAGCAGCAAACGCTGGAATATCTGTGCATCCAGTCCGACGAGGTCGCCAGTCTGTTTATGCAGGTGGAGTTGTAAAAAATAGGTCAATACTTTTGACTTATTTTTCAGGAATCGATATAAGTCTTCGATGACTGAAACAATACAAAGACTTGATTGCAATCCCCATGTACTGAATCACAGAAATCTGGATTTACTTACAACGCCATTGGTTGTGGGGCTTTCTGGAACAAGCTACTTTTTTGAAAATACCAGGACCAACAATGCGCTGTCCGATGCGGGAATTAAATATGTTGGTCAGATTTACACGCTTGGTGAAGAAGAAATCCTGAGAACAAGAGGTATTGGACCGCTTGGTTTAAGTCAGTTGAAAGAGCGCCTCGCCAACGAAGGCGTCCCGTTTATTCCGAATTCACTTCCAAAATCGATTTCTGACACAGTACCGAGATATGGGCATCGATTAGACTATTGGTCCGATGCTCCCAAATTTCGAGAACAGCTTGAGGAAATTATCGGACAGGAGCTCAATGTTTGCGAGGACTTCGCAAAAAGTCTACTTCCGCCTGAAAAGCAGACAGCGAGCCCGGATTTTCTAAGGGCCGTTTATTTCGCGGTGCAGGATCAGTTGCCGGATGTGGACAGGGACAGCGTGAACATTAACGAAATCGAACGCGACTTCTACGAATTTTGATTCTGACGGTAGTTCCACGAGCAAGCTTCAATAGCTTGCCATCTCTTCAAGAAGGCTCAGCCCGGATAAAACTCGCTGGGTTCGTTGTCAGTATAATCTATGTGGCGATTATCGGGTGCAAATAAATCCGCATACATCGCGTCCGTAAGTATCTTGTGACCTACTGCGTTGTTGTAAGCGGATGCATGATCTGCGGCGACGCGCAGGTTCGCATCGCGGATTTGCGGATTAAAGGTCTCGTGTTGTGATGCCACGCCAAGGAAATCATTGCTGCTCCTGGCAGCGGCGATATGAACCGGTGTCATCATCAGGCGCTCGGGGTCCTGAGTAGACAGGGATTGTCCGTCTTCTAGGGCAGCAAGAAGTTCGGCCACGTCGTTATTCTGGGCGGCACGAAAAATATCAGGCGGTGTCTGTTTCGGGTCTATAAATTCACTCAAAGCATTACTCATTAAAACAAGTACCCTCTATAGCAATAATTGAAATATTTTTCAAGAAATTCAGTATGTTTTTGGTTGTTGCTGAATTTCAGGAGGTCGGTCGGTGGGGCTTTTTCCTGATAATAGCGCGGGTCGCGGCTGATCGTCAGGCCGAACGGCGAGAACAGCAAATTCGGCTCGACGGCTTCTATGCTGACCAGGATCAATTCTTTTGAGAACATGTTCGTAAAGCCGAATTTCATCTTCGCCATGACATAGCCATACATGAAGCTGCCCCGCCATTCCGGTCTGAATAGTAAGAGCAGGCATTCATAGTCCTTTCCTGCCTTCAGTCCTTTGCCAAGCTCGAAGGTCTCGAACTCATCCGGTGTCGTGAAATCGGGCAAAGGTATAAGGAACCCATCATAGAACAGACCTGAGCGCCAGAAATCTGACGGGTTTTCCTTGTCAATGGCAAACGGGCAATAGACGAACGTGACCTTGATCATCGAACCCGTCACATCGTCCATACGGATTGCGATATGCTTGAACTGTGACTTCTCCAGTTTCGGCGTGAGAAGGAACTTTCCGATCTCTTTCCGTAGCATGTCAACTTCTTGCCGGTCGATGCTGCGGTTCTGGTACATCTCTGAAAGTCCATGAGATATGCGCTCGAAGTGGGCGCGGCGAATGCCTTCAGTAACCTGCGAGTGCGTTTTCGGCCTATCGAGATTCCGGACGAATCTGTCCACGAAGGCGAAAGGCGCATCAGGGATGTTTCCGTGGCGCTCCCAGTCCTGGAGGTGATCCTTGGTTAAGCGGTCGTCACGACCGACGATCTTTCTGCCTGATACATCATCGAAATCTTCCATGATCGCGTCCCGCGTGGCCTGCCAACCATATTTCTTTCGATTCAGCCGTTTCTTTTCAGACTCCCGGAATGCGGCCAGAACGTCGAAACAAAACCCCTTCCATTCCTTCGGATAGGGAATCACTGGCAGCTCTACAGCTTTTTTCCCTTTCCGTTTGTGGTGTCGTTCCACAAACGCCCGAAAATTTATGGGGTCTTCTTGGCTCATGCTCGCGAGCGTAACTGCGCGTCGGGCTGTGACCAAGAGGATAACACCATGAATCAGGGACAAGGCGGATTTAGCGGAGCTGCAAACGGCGCGGCGTTCGTCATCAGCGTGGTTGCGGCCTATCTGCTGCTGCCGCGCCTGTTCGATGCGACCTGGCCGTGGCTGCTGGATTATACGGTCCGCACCTACGGCCCCGCGCACCTGTCATGGCTGGCCTTCGCGTGGAAGGCGGCGCTGGCCCTCCTGATCTACAACATCGTCCGCAGCTTGCTTGCCCTCTGGGTCACAGACCTCGGCATGAGGCTGGGACGCCGTTTCATCAAACGCATGGAAAAGGACTAACGACATGCACAAGACCCTCTATTACTTCGATAAGTTCCTCCGTACCGACAAGTCCATTGTCGTGTCCCGCGTGACCGAAGAGCATCTGGAGACGAAGCGGGTCATGAACTGGCCGTTGATCGTCGGCTGGATGTTCGTTGTCCTCGTCGTGCTCAAGTTTACCGGATTCGTGGAGTTTGAGGGATGAGCCATCCCTTCGGCAATGAGGACGCGCCCTTTGGCTCTGCAAAGTGGGCCAGCCAGGCCGAGGCCGAACTGAAAGGCATGCTCCGTGCCGATGAGAATTCTCCGGTGATCGGACAGATCGGGGGACGGGATATCTACTTTCACGGCGATGGCGGAATCGTCATCGTCGCCGGAAGCCGTGCCGGGAAAGGGGCATGCTTTCTGGTACAGAACATCTGCGCCGGGCACTGCCGCCGCCGCACGCAGGTCGTGCTTAACGCAAAGGCCGATCTTGCGCATATTGCCCTTAACCAGACGATGGACGGCAAGGCGGTCTATTGCTGGGATTTGGAAGGTACTCCCGGCCTGCCGCAGGACAGCATCAATGTGCTGGAGCCGCTAAGAAAATCCTCTCCGCGCCTGATGGCTGATATCAAGACCGTGGTGCGGGGCCTGCTGCCCCCGAGTGGCAGCGGCACCGGAAAATACTTCGAAGGGCGCGGACGCGATATCCTGGAAGCGCTGATCTATGTGATCGTCTGGCGGGACGGGGAAGCCACGCTGCCCACCCTGTATGAAGCGGTCAATATCGCCCTGATCGGCGGAAAAGAGTGGAAAGAACTTGCGGCGGACTTGGACGCCTGCGGCAATCTGCTCTGCCGCCGCGTCCGGCGTGAAATCGACACCTTTCTGGATGATCCGCACGGCGCGATGAAGGACGTGATGGGTGAGGTTACTAACTCCCTGTCCAGCCTGTCCGATCCGCAGGTCATGGAAAGGGTGTCACCCCCTTTTACCTGTTCACTGGAGTATGATCTGTGTGCCAGCGACCGTTTCGCCAACCTGTTCATCATCTGCGAAGCCGAGCACATGGACACGCGGGCACCCGTCATCCAGGCCATGCTCAGCGCCGCGTTTGTGATCAAGGGCCGTAAACCCGACGCTCCGCAACAGGACTGGATCATTGATGAAGCCGCCCTGTTGCGCGGGTTCGATCTGCTGCCCAAGCTGTTCAGCTATGCCGCCGGACTGGGAATCCGTCCGTGGGCGGTTTTCCAGTCGTTGGAACAAATGGACGCCCTTGGTCACAAGGCCCGGCAGATCATTCTCTCCAGCGCCCAGCTTCAGATATATTTCGGGATCAGGG
>JBKEAB010000171.1:0-3208 GCA_047971845.1 Paracoccus sp. (in: a-proteobacteria)
AATTTACATCTGTTATTCATTTCGGTTAGATTTTCTTTTTTTACAAAAGTTTCAGGTTGAAAAAAATTCAATATTTCGATTTCGTTTTTTGGGTCAATTTCAACGAACTTTCTAAAATGTTGTATTAATTTTTCAGACATAATTTCAATGGTGGGACGAGTTTGTAAAATTGCCACTAACGGTTTCGGCTATGAGTAGCGCGGGATTTCGAAGCCGAAAACTTTCGGTTTAGTACGAACGGTAGCCAAAGCTACGCTTTGCGTTTTACCTTTCTTTTTTTCGAAAACGTCAAAGCGTAGTTTTGGTAGAATAGAAGCCTGAAACTTTGATTGAGCGTTTAACCCCGCATTATTTATAGCCATTGTTAGCAGTAGTTATTTCATCTGTCAACTTGAATATTTTTTAGTATTTTAATAAACTCTTTTATATCTCCTTTGTGTCTACTTAAACCTGTTTTCATTTTTAAATACCATTCATCTGTTAGATTACTATTAAACCAATAAAAAACTGGTGTCCATTTTTTTGATTTTACAACAATACAAGAATAATTTTCTAATTCAGGTCGTTCAATAGTTAAATTATCAAGATTGTATTCTAATTCTGTTTCTTTTATCCAAAGGTCTAACCAATATTTGTCGTTTTCAAGTTGTTTTGCTGGAAACGATACTTCTAAACTTACCAAACAATCAGTTCCTTTACCAATTTGAAAACTATAGAATGGTGGATTGTTATTTGAAATAGTTTCCATTAAAACCCAAGGCGAAGGAATATTGTTCAAATAAAACCCGTAGTCTGTCTTCAAACTGTTTATTTTTTGTCTTTTATCTTGTTTTTTGATTACAGGCTTTGTTATTGGCAAAATAAGTTCTGTGATATTGTCAGCAACTTTCTCTGTTGTTCCTATTTCGTGATACCAACTGTAAATTTCGTCACTTAATATCTTATTATTTTCTTTTGTTGGCAATAAAACTAAATGGTCTCCACTTCCATTTGAGGCGATTGCTATTCCGTCAGTTGGGAAATTACTCCAATTCCTTATTTGTTTGGTTTCTAAAACAATGTGATTAGAAGTTCTACTAATTCTTTTTTTATCTGATTTGTCAAAAAATGGGATGATTTGCCAATTGTCATTTTCGGTTTCTATTTCTCCACCATTTTCTTTCTTCATTTTAGCTTTGAAAATGTCTGGAAAAATAAGTCCAAGCTCTTTTTCAGTTTCTTCAATATATTTTAAGTCTATTGGAAATGGCATTTGTCAATTTATCTTTAGGTTGTGTTTTTTGTTATAATTACTGCTAACGGTCAAGTATAAGCATAGTGCGGGATTACGAAGCCGACACTTTCAACTTTACCGATATGTTTGTTAATAGTTCATAAGTTCAAATATAGCACTTTCGCCAGCATTATGCTTATACAATGTTAGCTGCCGTATTTTTTAGTCGGTTAGTAATTTGTTTTCAGCAGTTTTAAAGTCGAAGTTTTTCCAATTTTCGGTGTGAACTTCAATGTTTTCTTTTTTGAAGTCATCTAAATTTTTCATTCCAACTCCAATAAATTTTACATTTAAATTTCTTGCCGTTTTCATATCCCAAATTCCATCTCCAACGGAAATGATATTTTCAAAATTCGAAATTCTATAGAATTCTTTTGCCTTTTCGATTGCGTCAATTACGATTTGTTCTCTTTCGTAATATTCATTTGAAGTTGCAACCAGTTTTTCATCGTGCCAAATGTCCGCTTGTTTTAGTTTGAGCAACGCAGGTTTTCGGAAAGAACCTGTCGCAAAAGTCAAAGCATAATTTTTATCTTTTTTTAAATATTTTACAAAATTTCTTGCTCCTTCAATTTCTTCAACGCTTTTTAAAGTCTGCATAATTTCCGCCATTTTCGATTCAAATTTTGGAACTAAATTCAAGTCAAACTTTTTGTCAAGATTATTTTCGTAGTTTATTTTCAGAATGTAACTGTCTGTGTGATGTTTATATTCTTTCCAATTTTGGTTAATGTTTTCAATTCCAAATTCTTTCATTGAGTTCACATAAGCGAGTTGATGTTGATATTCACTTTTTGTCAATGTGTCGTCAATGTCAAATACGATTAAGTTCATTGGAGTGCTTTTGGAATATGGCAGCTAACGGTCTCGGCTATGAACAGTTGGGGATTTTGAAGCCCTAACTTTTCGGTTTAGCACCGACCTTTGTTTTATGTTTATACTTTTGTCTTATCACTTTTGTCCCAATTGTTTATAGCCAATGTTGTGTGTAGTGTTGTACTTTATATCTCTTGAGTAATGTTCAATTAAATAACCCTCTAAAAATACTTTTCTCTGTGTCCAATTATTTAAAGAATCATATTCGTATTCATAGTTATATAATTTGATTAGTTTATTATCCATGTCAAAATAGTACTTTTTCAATATGTCTCCAAAAGAATTTCTTACTATAGAATCATTTGCATATTCTACATTTGGCTTATCTATGTCAAAATTAAATTCAAATTCACTTTGAGGAATATTTTTATAAAAGTTAAATTGACATTTGTAATAATTAGTCCACATAACATAGTCTAAATTATCATTTTTGTAAAAGAAATCATATTTGTCAATTGGAGTAGAACAATAATAGCCATTTGACCATCCATAATATTCTATTTTAAAAATTTTATTGTCTTGAAATTTTATCAGACCTTTTTTCTCGTTAAAGTCATTGTCTATTTTATGATTCTCAGTAAATTTTTGATTCAAATGTTTTCTGCTTCTTTTTGTAATATCGATGCTTTCTATATTTCCTTTTAAATTTAATTCTAATTCTTTTCTCTCCTGACAAGATAAAATAGCAACCAAAAATAAACAAACTAAAAGTGATATTTTCATATTATTGTGAAGTTGGTTTACATTACACACAACGTTTTGGGTGTACACGCAGGAGCGTAGTGGAAAGCTAAAAACTTTCAGTTTAGCACTAGACGGTAGCCAAAACGGTTTATCAAGTGCTAATTTACAAAAAAACGGTTGAAAACCGTTTTGGCGGGTATAAAAACACAAAGATTAGTTTTTGCACTTAATCAGCTCTTGCTTGTACACCATGTTATGTGCCGTGTTATATTGGATTGGATTTTCCTTTCAGTTCTTAACGATTCCAATCTTAATCTGTTTTTTCAACCCTAGTTTTTTTGGCTTATTTTCTGATTTTAGCATTTTAAAAATAGA
>JBKEAB010000172.1:0-10525 GCA_047971845.1 Paracoccus sp. (in: a-proteobacteria)
CAGACCTTCATCGCAGCGCTGCGACATGACCGCAAACATTCCACTTGCGTGATTGACGGGCCGATCAATCGCGACCTCTACGACCACTATGTCGAGACCCCGCTCGCTCCGACCCTTCAGTGCGGCGATGTTGTCAACCTGTACAACCTCTCCAGCCACAGGAGCCCGAAAGCGTCTGCAACTTTGCGCAACATTGGCTGCTGGTTTCTGCCACTCCCGCCCTACAGCCCAGACCTGAACCCCATCGAGATGGCTTTTGCAAAGCTCAAAGCCCTCCTGCGCAAGGCCGCGGCCCGAACCTACGACGAACTATGGAAGGCCGTCGGCCAGGTCTGCGACCTCTTCACCGAAGACGAATGCCTCAATTATTTCATTGCCGCAGGATATGAACCCAAATGAGCACGACACGCTCTAGAACTACGTTACCAGGAAGTGCAGATCGCAGAGCACGCAGAGGAAAGCCACGGACAGTTTGTTGCCGTTTGGAAAACGCGCCCTGCCGGGATCGGCTGTGCGGTCGCCTCAAACCGGCAGGGACTGAATGGGCTGCACGGAGGCAGTACCATACTTCACCATGAGGTCCGTCGTTTTGGACAGCCTTATAGTGCGCAGGTCGGGGATGACAGCAGCCATCTTCTCGGCTGCCCCCTCCCTGCGGTCTTTTTACGCGTAGATTGCCTTCAGCATTCGCTACATTGCGGACTTTTCCAGTCGGCATGTGGCTGAAGACGTTGCGGTAGAAATGCACGATGCAGTGCTGGGAGAACGGCTATTGCTGAGAACTTCAGCGCCCGGTTCCGAGACGGTAAAGAAAAACAGAAAGAAGACACCATTATTATCATTGAACACAACATGATCGTTGAGACAAAAAGGGTGGGTCAAATCTTGGTAGGAAATACCAAGTTACTTCTCAGCGGAGATCAATAGCCTGATGCTGGGAACAAGAAATTACCCTAGTTTACAGGCCTTTCAGCAGATTGCTAACTGTTGGGATCCTCATATACACCTGCTTCTTTCAGCGAATCCACGACCTCTTTCGGGGTGTAGTCTTCATCATGCTTGGCAAGGATTTCGGTTGCGATAAAGGTATCACCTTCCATACTGCCTGTACCGATCATACCCTGACCCTCCTGAAACAGGTCCGGAAGTACTCCGGTAAAGCGTACAGGAATGCTATAGGCACCATCCGTGACGAGAAAGGTGATGACCTCACCCTGGCCACGGGTCAGGCTGCCTTCTTCGACCAATCCACCGAGGCGGAAGATTTCGTTATTTTCCGGGGGAGTTTCCATGACCTGTGTCGGGGCACGGTACAGATTGATGCCGTCCCTGAACCCATACCCAATCAACCCCGCAGCCAGAAACAAGGTAACAAAGGTAAGAATGACGACCTGTATTCTTCTTTTTTTTTTCAATGACTTCATTTCGATGTCTCAGATCAATTCAAAGATAATCTGGTGATGCATAAACTGCATTGCCTTTGATGAGACGCGAGCAGGGTTTCCGGAGGTCAGGTACTTTGCCACTGCCCCGCTGCCAAGGAGTTCAGGGTGCCTCCGAAGGTAATCGGCAAGGCTGTCGGCAACGAGATCTGCCTGTGAGAATACCTGAACATCCGGACCAAGTGCTCGCTGGAATGCATCCTGCATGAGGGGATAATGCGTACAGCCCAGGATTGCTGCTTCGGGATGGGGCATGCGGCGTTTCAGGGCCTCAACATGGCTGGTAACTAGGGCTTCAGCCAGAATTTCATCGCCATCCTCAATGGCGTCAACCACGCCACCACAGGGCTGAGCCTCGACATCGACACCAATGGCACGGAAAGCCAGTTCACGCTGGAAGGCACGGGAAGCAACCGTGGCCGGGGTTGCAAACAGGGCCACGTGTTTGACGGTCACTTCCCGAGGGGGGGAGTTGTCGCCCCACTGTCGTTCGGTCAGGGCTTCGATCAGGGGGACAAAGACGCCCAGAACGCGCTTTCCCTGAGGGACAAATTTCTCTTGCATCCGTCGCAAGGCGGCGGCGGAAGCCGTATTGCAGGCCAGAATGACCAGATCACAACCCTCCTGCCATAACAGTTCGGTTGCGGCGCAGGTCAGGTCATAGATGTCGTCAGCTGTCCGCACGCCATATGGTGCATGGGCAGAATCCGCAAAATAGACCAGTGGCAGATCAGGTAATTTCTGCTGGATTGCGTGGTGAACCGTTAATCCGCCAAGCCCGGAATCGAAAACCCCAACCGCCATTTCATGTCCTCGTATAGCTGACCGTGACATAAGCGTCAGGCGGGCGAAAGTCCATGATTGAGGTTATTCTGCCGCATGTGCAAAAGGCGTGCCTCCATTTCCGAAGGCTGCAAGAAGCTCATCCCGGCGTGCCGCTGCTTTTCTGGCGGATTCGGCGCGGACATGTCCATATCCCCTGACAGACAAGGGCAGGCGTGCCAGTTCACGCAGGATCTCTTCGGTTTCGGGTGTAAGCTGGGGCAGCAGGTGATGCATGTCGGTTTCGTATTTGGTAATGGCGGCACGTTCGGCCCGGCGTTCCGTCATCCAGCCGAAAGGATCAAGGACCGTGCCACGCAGGCGCTTCATCCGGGCCAGCAGCCGGAAGAGAGGCAGGATCCATGGCCCGAATTCATATTTTCTAGGGTGACCATCAGCGTCCCGTCCGGGCAAGATAGGCGGAGCCAGATGAAAGGACATGCGCGTGTCCCCATCAAATTCACGGGCGATACCCACGGCCGATTTCAGATGCAGTCGGGCAACTTCATATTCATCCTTATAGGCCAGCAGCCTGAAGTATCCCCGGGCTACGTCATCACGCAGGTTTTCCGGGGCCAGTGCAACCAAGTCCTCGAAGCGCCGGGCATAGGCTTCGTCCTGATATTCAACCAGCCAGTCGGCTCTGAACCTGACCGGATCAGGTGGTATGGTCTTGTGATCTGGTGCAAGGGTCTGGGCCATACTTTTGGGATGGGTTATTGCCCAGCGGCCGATCTGAAAGGCCCGTTGGTTTTCGGAGATCTTTGCACCGTTCATTCTGATGGCCGTCAGAATGGCCTCTTCAGTCAGAGGGATAAGGCCTTGCTGCCAGGTTGCGCCCAGAACCAGCATGTTGGAGTAGATGGAATCACCCAGCAGAGACCGGGCCAGTTCACTGGCATCGAAAAAGGTGGCACGATTACCCAGGCGGGCTTCCAGCGACAGCCGAAGCTGTTCCGAAGGTATCTGAAAATCCCGGGCCCGGGTGAATTCGCCGGTGATGATCTCGTGATCATTAACGACGGCACCCGTCCGACCGTGGGTCATCAGGCCAATTGTTCTGGCACCGGCTGTCACAACCAGATCGCCGCCAATTATGCAATCCGCCTCACCTACGGCGACACGAATGGCGCTGATATCATCGGGCTGGTTTGCCAGTCGCAGGTGGATATGAACCGCACCACCTTTTTGTGCGAGACCGGCCATCTCCATCATTCCGGCACCTTTGCCGTCAATATGAGCTGCTTGGGCAAGGATCGCCCCAATGGTGACGACACCGGTTCCACCGACACCGGTAATGACGATATTATGTGTACCATTGATTGTGGGCAGGGTTGGGGTCGGCAGGTCGGGCAGGGTAATGGTGGCAGATTCAGGCTTTTTCACTGTTCCGCCTTGGACCGAGACAAAGCTGGGGCAGAAGCCGTTTACGCAGGAATAATCCTTGTTACAGCTTGACTGTTCAATCTGACGTTTGCGGCCAAGTTCTGTGTCCAGTGGTGCGATAGAGACACAATTGGACTGTATCCCGCAGTCGCCGCAACCCTCACAGATATCCGGATTTATCCAGATACGGTGATCCGGATCGGGGAACAGACCCTTCTTGCGCCGCCGTCGTTTTTCTGCTGCGCAGGTCTGAATATAGATGATGGCTGAGGTTCCGCCGACGGCTTCAAGTTCCCGTTGAACAGCCATAAGATTTTTTCTGGGTTCTGTTCGTATATTTTTGAAGTCATTTAAATTTATTTCTTCTTTTTCATCGTAAACGATAACTACCGGACTAACGCCATAGGCTTGCAACTCACGTGAAATGCGTGCTGCACTTAGTTCGCCTTCATTAGGTTGTCCGCCAGTCATGGCAACGGCATCATTGAACAGGATCTTATAGGTTATATTGGTGCCGGTTGCGACAGCGTGCCGAATGGCAAGTATTCCAGAGTGATTATATGTTCCGTCCCCAAGATTTTGGAAAATATGATTTCTTTTTGAAAAGGAAGACTCGCCGATCCAGTTTGCACCCTCACCTCCCATCTGGGTGAACCCGGTTGTTTCACGGTCCATCCACTGAACCATGTAATGACAACCAATCCCGGCATAGGCGCGTGCACCTTCGGGAAGTCGGGTTGAACTGTTATGGGGACAACCAGAGCAGAACCATGGGGTCCGAAGCGCAATTTCAGGTGCGTTATCAGCCCGGCGTGCATCGGACAGGCGCGTCATTCCGGCATGAATATGTTCGGTGCCACGACCTTCCTCAATCAGGATATTGCCGATTTTTTCGGCAATGGTTACCGGGTCAAGTGCATAACGTGTGGGGAAGACCTCTGCGCCGGTGCGGTCATGCCGCCAGCCAATGACGCGACGGCCGTGGCGATTATCGAATATTGCTTCCTTGACCTGTACTTCGATCAACTTGCGCTTTTCCTCGATCACGATGATCAGATCCAGCGGCTCTGACCATTCCTGAAAGCTTTTCATGTCCATCGGGAATGTCTGTCCGACCTTGTACGTTGACAGGCCCAGCCGCTCGGCCTCGGTTTCGTCAATTCCCAGAAGCGATAATGCGTGAACCAGGTCCAGCCAGTTTTTTCCGGCGGCAACAAAGCCAATCTTTGCACCGGGTTTGCCCCAAACTTTGCGGTCAATACGATTGGCACGGGAAAATGCTTCTGCTGCAAAGCGCTTGTAATCAATCATCCGGGCTTCCTGCAGGACGGGGGTATCGCCCAGCCGAATGTTCAGCCCTCCGTCAGGCATGGTAAATTCAGGGGTCACGAAGTTCAGCCGGAACGGATCGCCATTGACGACCGAAGTTGTCTCTACCGTGTCTTTCATCGTCTTGAGACCGGTCCAGACTCCGGCAAAGCGGGACAGGGCAAAGCCGTATAGCCCATAATCCATGATTTCCTGCACGCCGGCAGGCGACAGAACCGGAATATAGGCATCAACCATGGCCCAGTCGGACTGATGCAGTACGGTTGAACTTTCGCCGGTATGATCGTCACCCATGGCCATGACCACGCCCCCCAGGTGTGAAGATCCCGCCATATTGGCATGACGCATGACATCGCCTGAGCGGTCGATTCCCGGACCCTTCCCATACCAGAGAGCGAAAACACCGTCATATTTGCCCTCACCACGGAGTTCCGCCTGCTGGCTGCCCCAGATTGCAGTGGCGGCAAGGTCTTCGTTCAGGCCGGGCTGGAAAAGGATGCCGCTGTCTTTCAGCAACCTGTCAGCTTTCATCATTTGCAAGTCGACACCACCCAGGGGGCTGCCCCTATACCCGGTGACCAGCCCGGCCGTATTCAGCCCGGCATCCGTATCACGGGCATGCTGCATCAGCATCAGCCGGACCAGTGCCTGTGTTCCATTCAACAGGACCTGTTTCTTCGACAAATCGAAACGGTCGCCCAATGAGAATGCCTGATCATGTGGAACCCCCATCTCGCTCCTCCTCGCTGGTGGTGGTTTTCTGCATTGTAAGTCAGCAACACTGACCCACAAAGGGGAAAACAACCGATTTACATATGTTGCGGGAAATTCCGGTGCCGCGTAAGAGTATGCAATCATTGCATAGCTCTTACGACAGAAAGTCATATCATGGACTGGGACAAGCTGCGGATATTTCATGCAGTTGCTGATGCGGGCAGTCTGACTCATGCCGGCGATTCGCTGCGGTTATCGCAATCGGCTGTCAGCCGTCAGATCCGCGGGCTTGAGGATCAGCTGGGGGTGACGTTATTTCACCGTCATGCAAGGGGGCTGATCCTGACCGAACAGGGCGAACTTCTATTCACGGCCACATCGGAAATGGCCCGCAAGCTGGATATTGCGGAAGCCCGGATCCGCGATACCGAAGAACATGTCATGGGGGAACTGAAGGTAACGGTTGCCACTGGTTTCGGTACGCTTTGGCTGGTGCCGCGGCTGAGCAAGCTTTACGCCCTTTATCCCGATCTCAAGGTCAATCTGATTCTGGAAGAGCGTGTTCTGGATCTGCCCATGCGCGAGGCGGATGTCGCAATCCGGATGAAGGAACCCAGCCAATCTGACCTGATCAGGCGCCGCTTGCTGAATATCCGCATGCGCCTCTATGCCACCCGCAATTACCTGTCCGAGGCCGGCCGGCCCCTGACCGTGCCGGATCTGGCACGACACAGGGTTATCGGTCAGGACCCATCCGTTGCACAGGTCAGCGCCGGCAAGCTTCTTGTTCAGCAATTGCTTGAGCAGCATCCGCGATCACTGCTGATGGTGAACAATTATTTCGGAGTGCTGCAGGCAGTTCTGAATAATGTCGGAATTGGTGTACTGCCCGATTACCTGATGGCTGATTTCCCGGAACTGGTCCGGGTATTCGATGATGTGGAATCGGCTGAAGTGCCGGTCTTTTTAGCCTTTCCGGAAGAATTGCGCGGTTCTCGCAGGGTAATTGCGTTTCGTGACTTTGTTGTTGACGAAATTCAGGCATATCGCAAGGCACAGAACGCAACTGCGTGAACAGTGTCCGCAAATACATGCTGGGTGCTGGTCAGGGCAGGGGCAGGGCGTTAGATTGTCCGCTGTAAGGAGCTTCTGATGATCGCCGAACTCGGACATTTTGCCCTCATCCTCGCTTTTGCGGTATCGCTGTTTCAATGTATCGTGCCGCTGATTGGAGCACACAGGGGGTGGCCCGTCTGGATGGAGGCCGCCCGCCCGGCAGCTCTGGCGCAATTCGGACTGGTTGGTTTTTCCTTCGCCGCGCTGACCGTATCCTTTATAACCTCGGATTTTTCGGTTGCCTTAGTTTACGAGAACTCTCATTCCGCCAAGCCGATGATCTACAAGGTGTCCGGTGTCTGGGGCAATCATGAAGGTTCCATGCTGCTGTGGGTGCTGATCCTTGCGCTGTTCGGGGCAATGGCTGCGGCTTTCGGAACACAGCTTCCGCCCAGCCTGAGGGCGCGTGTGCTGGGGGTGCAGGCGGCCATAGGTTCCGCATTCTACGGCTTTATCATCCTGACATCGAATCCGTTTACGCGCCTTGCCATCCCGCCATTTGACGGGCGCGACCTGAACCCGTTGCTGCAGGATCCCGGACTGGCCCTGCACCCGCCCTTTCTGTACCTTGGCTATGTCGGATTGAGCATTGCCTTTTCCTTTGCCGTTGCTGCGCTGATCGAAGGTCGGATTGATGCGGCATGGGCACGGTGGGTACGACCCTGGACGCTGGCCGCCTGGATGTTCCTGACCGTCGGCATCGGACTGGGGTCATGGTGGGCATATTACGAGCTTGGCTGGGGTGGTTTCTGGTTCTGGGACCCGGTCGAAAATGCATCTTTCATGCCTTGGCTTCTGGCTGCGGCATTGCTGCATTCGGCCATTGTCGTTGAAAAACGCGAAGCGCTGAAAAGCTGGACCATCCTGTTGGCGATTATGGGATTTGGGTTTTCCCTGATCGGAACCTTCATCGTACGTTCCGGGGTCATCACTTCGGTCCACAGCTTTGCCTCCGATCCGGCGCGTGGCATGTTCATCCTTGCAATCCTCGCGGTTTTTGTCGGCGGTGCATTGACGCTTTATGCTGCACGGGCAGGGGGCATGCAGGCCAAAGGGGTCTTCAGCCCAGTTTCCCGTGAGGGGGCACTGGTCCTGAACAATATCCTGCTGGCGGTATCGGCCTTTGTTGTCTTTATCGGGACGGTCTGGCCTCTGGTGGCTGAGGCTGCCTTTGACCGGAAACTGTCAGTCGGGGCACCATTCTTTGAAAAATCCTTTACGCCCTTTATGGTTGCCCTGGCCCTGATATTACCGATCGGGGCAATCATTCCGTGGAAGCGTGGCCATATTCATCGTGCGATTTATTCCCTGCGCGGTGCCGTTGTATTAAGTCTTGCGGTCATGGTGCTGGTCTATGCTGTATCAACAGGCCGGTCGGGGCTGGCTGTTATCGGGGCAGGATTGGGATCATGGCTGATCTTTGGTGCCATGGCTGAGTTGTGGTTCCGCACCGGATCGGCCGGGTTTGCGCGTCTGGGGCGTTTGCCCCGTGCGGATTGGGGCAAGGCCCTTGCTCATTCGGGGCTGGGTGTGACCTTTATCGGTATCAGCCTGCTCATGGCCTGGCAGGTTGAGGATATCCGGGTTGCGCGTATCGGCGAAAGCTTTGATATCGCCGGCTATCAGATCACCTTGGATTCCGTCGATGAAGTTCCCGGTCCGAACTATATGTCGACGATGGCAACCATGACAATTGCCCGTGACGGGCGTGATATTGCAGTTCTTTATCCTGAAAAGCGGGTTTATCCGGTGCAGTCCATGCCCACGACAGAGGCTGCCATTGATGGTGGCTCCTTCCGGGATATTTATCTGGTTATCGGGGATCCGCAGCAAGGAGGAGGCTGGGCGGTACGCAGCTATATCAAACCCTTTGCCAACTGGATCTGGCTGGGCTGTGCTCTGATGGCGCTTGGTGGGCTGGTCAGCCTGTCTGATCGTCGTTACCGGGTGGCAGCCGGGGCATCAAAACGACACCGGGCAAAGGCTGCGGGGGTACCTGCTGAATGATCAAACATCTGTGCCTGATCCTGTTGCTTGTACTGGCCGGGCCTGTGCTTGCCGTTCTGCCGGATGAGGTTCTGCCCGATCCGGCACTGGAAGCACGTGCACGTGATATTTCAAAGCTGCTGCGCTGTCCTATTTGCCAGGGAGAAACCATTGATGAATCCAATGCCGCGATTAGCAGGGACCTGCGTCTTTATGTCCGGGAGCGTCTTGTCGAAGGTGATAATGACGACCAGGTGATTGATGCCGTTACCGAGCGTTTCGGGGAGTTTGTCCTGTTCGAACCCCGTGCTACGGGCGGGAACCTGATTCTGTATCTGGCAGGACCATTGATGGCCCTGCTGGCATGTATTCTGGGCTGGCGGTTTCTGGTCAGCCGTCGTGATACGGGGGCAGGATCCCCTGCACCAGCAGACACCCTATCGGATGATGAACAGGCCCGGCTGAATGAAATCATGCGCCGGTGACGTAACGGTGGGGCTTTTCGCATCTTTGGACCTGCGGCATCCTGTCCGCAAGCAGGAGGAACCGTATGACATATGAGCATATCAATCTTTCAACGCGGGATGGTATCGCCACACTGATGCTGAACCGCCCTCAGGTCATGAATGCGCTGAACACGAAGATGAGGGCAGAGATTACCCAAGCCCTGACCGATCTTGGTGACGATATACGCTGTGTTGTCATGACCGGTGCCGGTTCTGCATTCTGTTCGGGGCAGGACCTGACCGATGCGGCGGCTACTGCAGATATCGAAGGTACGCTGCGGCGTGAATATGAACCAATGCTGAAGGTGGTGGTGGAATGCCCCGCTCCGGTGATTGCAGCAGTGAATGGTGTAGCCGTTGGTGCGGGTGCCAATCTGGCGCTTGCCGCAGATGTGATCATGGCTGTTGATACAGCCTATTTTTCGCAGGCATTTACCAGGATCGGCCTGATCCCGGATGCGGGTGGAACCTGGATATTACCGCGACTGGTTGGCAATGCCCGTGCCATGGGCATGATGTTATTTGCCGACAGGATCCTCGCGGTACAGGCAGCGGAATGGGGCATGATCTGGCAGGCTTTACCAGAATCTGAGTTTGAAGCAATGGTTGAGGCTCGCGCCCGCCAGCTGGCTTCGGGTCCGACAGAGGCATTCTTGTCCATCCGCCATGCTATCCGGAAATCCGGCGCCAATGATTTTGCCTCTCAGCTTGAACTTGAAGCGCAATTGCAGGGCAGGGCAGGTCGCAGCGCTGACTTTCGCGAAGGCGTAACTGCCTTTCTGGAAAAGCGCCCCCCTGTTTTCACTGGCCAGTAATTTGTCATTATTACTGGACATTTTACTGTTTGATTCAAAATCCTGCTGGATCTAACGCTGAATCGCGTTGCGATTGTTGGATTCCGAAGTTGCCAGTAATGCGGTTTCCTTTCGCTAAGGCATGATTCAAGGCAAGAATGCCCTTACGGTGGATGTGGCTTTTAGAGCGTGTCGTGCTCATTTGGGTTCATATCCTGCGGCAATGAAATAATTGAGGCATTCGTCTTCGGTGAAGAGGTCGCAGATCTGGCCGACGGCCTTCCATAGTTCGTCGTAGGTTCGGGCCGCGGCCTTGCGCAGGAGGGCTTTGAGCTTTGCAAAAGCCATCTCGATGGGGTTCAGGTCTGGGCTGTAGGGCGGGAGTGGCAGAAACCAGCAGCCGATGTTGCGCAAAGTTGCAGACGCTTTC
>JBKEAB010000173.1:0-7307 GCA_047971845.1 Paracoccus sp. (in: a-proteobacteria)
CAGGGCAGCCGGTTCACCTCGACCGACTTCATCAAGGTGCTGGCCGCTCGCGGGATCAGGATCAGCATGGACGGCAAGGGGGCATGGCGCGACAACGTCTTTGTCGAACGCCTGTGGCGGACCGACAAGTCTACCTGTGGGCCTATACCAGCGTCCCCGAAGCTCACGCCGGGATCGGCCGGTATCTGACCTTTTACAACAGCCGACGCCCACATTCGTCGCTTGACGGCAGAACCCCGGATCAAGCTTACTTCAATCCGCCGGTCCCTGAAACGGCAGCGGCATAGCAGAGGCGGAAAACCACTTAGAAAACCCCCGATACCTGTTCAGGTTCCCAAAACTACAAACCCTCCGGTAAACCCGGGGCGGTTCAGGCCCAGAAACGTTGCGCAAGATGAAAGCTCTGTGTGCCGGGCGATTGTTCAACCCGCACCAATCGGCGTAAATAAGCACCGGGCTCCGGTCACGGCTGGATGAAAGTTCAGTGGCAGGTCACTCTGGTTCAGATGACCAAGTTTTGCAGATGTATATCCGTTCAGTGCCTTTAAACACCGCACAAAGTTGTCGGTATCAAGTAAATCGGTGAGATGGCTGGGTGGTGGTTTAACGGTACTGTTATCGTAATTGAGGAGGGCAAGACCGGGGGATCAAGGGCCGGATGAAAAAGACGGTCACATCTGATCCCGGTATGGCGTGACGATCCGGGCCTTGTGCCCGGCCAGCGGGCGGATGCGCACAAAACGAACGGGAGCAGTTATTGGCGCTGCATGACCAGTATTGACCATTCGCCAAGGTCATCACGTTGTTCCAGATTAAATCCGAATGATTTATAGGCGGAAATGACCTCAGCGGCCTGTGTGGTCAACAGGCCCGACAGAATTGCCCGGCCCTGCGGGACAAGGTGACGTGCCATATCCGGGGCAAGGTCGATCAGGGGCTGTTTCAGGATATTGGCAAAGACCAGATCAAAAGGAGCGGAATCGTCCAGCATCGGGTGATCGAAGCCAACTGCCTGCAGACAGATGACACGGCCATCCAACCCGTTGGCAATGACATTGGCTGCAGCAACATCGACAGCCATCGGGTCGATATCCGATGCCAGCACCACACCACCAGGCCATATCCGGGCCGCAGCCATGGCCAGCACAGCCGTTCCACAACCGATATCAGCCACCCGTTCCGGCAGCCAACCCGAATCGACAAGACGGTCAAGTGCCTCCAGACACCCCTTGGTTGTACCATGATGGCCTGTTCCAAAAGCCATTGCAGCTTCAATGAGAAGCGCTTCGGCCCCTTTGGGAATCTTATCAGCATCATGACTGCCATAGACGAAGAAACGACCCGCTTCGACGGGGGAGAGTTCCCGGCGAACATGGGCCACCCAGTCAACTTCGGGCAGTTCACTGACAACGAAGGAATTGGCTCCCCGTGCAGCAGCCAGCAGAGCCAGGCCGATCTCATCAGGGGCTTCGGTAAAATAAATACCGACCTCCCAGCGATCTGAACCATCCTCAATCTCGAATACGCCAGATCCGACCGGATCCGGGGTCAGTTCATCGCACAGTTCGGCAAGGGTTTCGGCAGCATTGCGGCCAGTGATATGTGTCAGGGCGGTCCAGGTTGGCATCAGGATAACTCATGTCCTTCGGAAAGTCCGGCCTTAACCCCGGTACCCCGCAAGCCACAATACCCATTCGGCACCTTGTGCAGATATTGCTGATGTTCCAGTTCCTGCGCGGCATAAAACTCGCTGGCGGGCAGGATCTGAGTGGTAATGGAACCGCGTCCGGCTACGGCAAGGCGGTTATCATAATCCACCCTGGAACTTTCGGCCTGAACCTGTTGAGATATCGAGTAATGCATGATGATTGAGCGATACTGGTCACCAACATCATTTCCCTGCCGGTTCCCCTGTGTCGGGTCGTGGCTTTCCCAGAAAACTTGCAACAGATGTTCATAGCTGATCCGGGTAGGGTCAAAAACCAGATGCACAACCTCGGCATGGCCGGTTCCACCGGCACAAACCTGTTTATAGGCAGGATTGGCGACTGAGCCTCCGGCAAAGCCGACTTGTGTCATCCAGACACCCGGCAATTGCCAGAACAACCTCTCCACACCCCAATAGCAGCCCATTCCGAAGATTGCCTGTTCGAACCCCGTCGGAACCGGTCCATCCATCGGGCGCTCATAGATTGCGTGATTGGCCATGGCTTCACCTCTTGTCTCTGTCTTTGGCATCTGTCCGGTATTACCGGAGCATTTCAGATGTCGGACCCTTTACACTTATTAAGATATTCCGGCGTCAAAATACCAGAAGCCATGGCAGGTCATGACAGATTCAGTGCCGTCAGATCATACCTCTGTCCGGCACCTCTCTGAACAAAGCGCATATGGGCTCCTCATTCGGGCACATCGTCAGGTACGACAAAACCCCGGGCACAAGGACCGGGGTTGCATCATTATTTGATTTGTGATCGCAGTTCAGGCGACGGCCTTCACCACATCATCAATATCTGCGCGGCACAGACCAATATCGGTCAGTTCGCGTTCTGACAGACGCTCCAGCTGGGCGCGGGTATCGCGCTGATGCAGCCATGCGGCAATTGTGTCGGCGAAACGTGCCAGAGGGCTTTGGGTCATGGTTATCGTGCTCATTACTTCATCCTCACTTCGTTCGGCGCCAGGAAATGGCGCGACCTCATCTGATGAACAGAAGATAGGATAATGCTGCACTTGCAACCAGCCCCATTATTTGCAAACCCGCTATGCAGAAATTATATAAATAACAGTTTTTGCTAGTTTTTATCCCGTATTTGTTACTGTTTGGCCTTTCAGACTCAGGATTATGTGAACGCTAACGCTGTAATGCAGCATTACCAGTCCCCAAGATGTGCCTGGAACATGGTCAGCGCCGCAACCGCAGCTGTATCCGCCCGCAGGATACGCGGACCAAGGCTGACCGGATGAACATATGACAGATCGCGGAGCATTTCTCGTTCAGCAGAGGAAAACCCGCCTTCAGGGCCAATCAGGACGGCCCATTTCCCGCGTTCAAGCCCGGTCAATGCCTGAACAGGGCCGGAAAGGGATTCGTCAGCCCAGATAATGTGACGATCCTGATCCCAGGAGCACAGGAGCCGGGATAAACCGGTAAGGGCACCAACTTCCGGCACATAGGTACCGCCGCATTGTTCAGCCGCCTCAACAGCATGTGCCTGCAGGCGATCCTGCCGGATTCTTTCGGAATTGGTGAACTCGGTCTGTATCGGCAGGATGCGTGCCACGCCCAGCTCGGCTGCCTTTTCAACGATAAAATCAGTACGTGCCTTCTTGATCGGGGCAAAAAGCAGCCAGACATCCGGCGGATCACGCTGAATGGCGGTCTGGTCATGAATGAGCAATTCCCCGCCGCGCTTGCCCGCAGCCGTGATTTCTGCCTGCCAGGCACCCTCGCGGCCGTTAAAGACTTCAATCTCCGCACCGGCAGCAAGGCGCATAACACCGGAAAGGTAATGCGCCTGATCCGTATGCAGCGGCACGACTTGCCCCGACGCAAGTGGGTGATCTATGTAAAGCCTGACTTTAGACATGGGACGTTCCTATGAAAACTGCCCTACAAATACCAGATGCAGTCCGTGATGCAGTCAATGGCAACTGGGTGGACAATAGTGCCCCATCCGGCTGGAGGCCATGGCTGCGCCTGAGCCGCATGGACCGGCCGATCGGTACCTGGCTTCTGCTGTTGCCCTGCTGGTGGGGCGTGGGACTGGCAATGATGACAGATGAACCACGCTGGTTTGATCTGTGGATCATTATCGCCTGCGCCATAGGTGCCGTAGCCATGCGGGGGGCTGGCTGTACCTGGAACGACATTGCTGACCGTGACATAGACGGATCCGTGGATCGCACCCGCAAGCGCCCGATCCCGTCAGGGCAGGTCACAGTCCGGGGAGCCTCAACATGGATGGTGTTTCAGGCACTGATCGGACTGGTCATGTTGATGACGCTCGGGGGGGCTGCCATCTGGCTGGGTATTCTCAGCTTGTTACCGGTTACCATCTATCCTTTTGCCAAACGTTTCACATGGTGGCCACAGGTCTTTCTGGGAATTGCGTTCAATTGGGGGGTCATGCTGGCCTATGCCGCCCATCGCGGGGGACTGGATGGCGCCCCGATCATCGCTTGGCTGGGCGGGATTGCATGGACTGTATTCTACGACACGATTTACGCACATCAGGATGCGGAATTCGATGCGCTGATCGGAGTCAAATCCACGGCACGCCTGTTTGGCGATGATACAAAAATCTGGCTTGCTGTCTTTGGTGTGCTGACAATCCTGCTCCTGGGGGTTGCGATTTCTGCCACCGGAGCCCAGGGGCTGTCCTGGCTGGTTGCGACAGTTGGCCTCATCAGCTTTGCCATCCACCTTGCCTGGCAACTTCGCACACTCAACCTGCACGATGCCGATACACAGTTAATGCTGTTTCGGACAAACCGGGATGCAGGGCTGATTCTGGCCGGATTTCTTGTGCTTTCCGGACTCTTGTAACAAGCTGCGATTTACAACCCGACAACCTCTGGGTAACTCAAGCGCATGGACCAAATGCCAACATCAGATTTTCATATGAGACTGCGGTACAATCGGCGCTTCCTGATTCTGTCTCTTCTGGTATTTGCTGTGGCTGGTGTTGGCAGCTGGCAGGTTGCCACCCGCATCACTGATAGAATAGAGGACAGCACGGAACGCCAGTTCCGTACGGCATTTACGGCGGAAGGTCAGGACTGGGCCTCATTTACGGCAGACGGGCTGATGCTGCATCTGGGTGGATCGGCCCCGAATGAGGTTGCCCGTTTTCACGCCCTGACGATCGCAAACGGACTGATCGACAAGGATCGTGTCGTTGACGAAACCAAGCTGGCCGAACGGGACTTTCTGGAGCCTCCGGATTTCAAGCTTGAGGTCATGCGACAGGGACCGGTCGTGTCGCTGATCGGGCTGTTGCCAAAGCGTACCAACCGGGAAGAACTGACAAGCAGGCTCGCCTCAGGTGGAATCAATGTCACAGACCTGACAAGCGCAGCGGCCTTCCCCCCCCCCGAGAACTGGCAAAGCGTCATTGATTTTGCTGTATCTGCCACGAAGATGTCCGATCAGGTCACGGTTTCGGTCACACCCGAACTGGTACGAATCACGGCAAATGCGTCTTCTCTTGATGATAAACAGCAGATAGAATCGGCACTGGAATCCGCAACTCCGGCCGGAGTTTCGACCAATATATCGGTTTCGGCCCCGCTCCCGGTCATTTCCCCTTTCCGGCTGCGGTTTATCCATGACGGTGAAAACATAGCACTTGAGCGTTGCGCATCGGAAAACGAAGCAGACCGGGATCTGATCATAGCCGCCGCAATCGCGGCCGGTACAGACGAAGATATTGATTGCATCCTGGGCATTGGGGCACCGTCAGGCTGGGGCCAGGCTGCCAGTGCCGGGATTGCGTCAATTGCCCGACTGGGCGCAGGCACCTTGGAAATGAGCGATGGCAAGATCCGGATCATCCTGCCCGCTGCGATATCCCGGGCCGATCAGGATACCGAAACCGAACGCCTGACCGATACTCTGCCCGATGGTTTTACCCTGAGCGTCGAACGTGCCGAACCTCCGCCTACGGAAGGCCCGGTCCGCTTCATTGCCCGGCTGGATTCTGATGATGGGCCTGCCAGCATTTCCGGCGTGGTCCATGATCCGACCATGCGTCAGACGGTCCAGTCACTGGCCAGGGCTCAGCTGGGTCCTGTGGAGGGAAAGCTGGCACTGGATCCCGGCCTGCGGGATGACTGGGCCCTGCGGGTCATGGCCGGTCTGGATGCAATGGGCGTTCTGGACCTTGGTGATCTGGAGGTATCATCTGATCATATCCGCCTCAGCGGAATCAGTGGCGACAGGCTGGCACCAGAAAAGGCTGTGGCAGCCTTGGCTGCACGGCTGGGGGCTGGTGCGGATTATACTTTCTCCATTGCCTATGATCCGCGACTTGACCCGGAAGTTGTCCTGCCCGATGGCACCACCTGTGTCGACAGGCTGAATGCAGTGATGCTGCAATCTCAGATCGGGTTTGAACCCGGTGGCTCAACCATAGCCGGGGATATAGCACCCGTTATCGAACAATTGCGTCCGATCATGGATGAGTGTGGCAGCTTTCAGATCGAACTGGCCGGTCATACCGATTCACAGGGACCTGATGACGCCAATATGACCCTGTCTCGTGAACGTGCCGATGCTGTTCTGACAGCACTGCGCGATGCCGGTATCCCGGTACAGAACATGACTGCGCAAGGGTACGGCGAAACCCGCCCCATTGCCGAAAACGATACGAGAGAAGGCCGGGAAACCAACCGCAGGATCGAATTGACCCTGGTATCGCCGGAGCCGGTGCCGGCCCCACCCCCTGAGGCCAAAACCATAACCGGCAGAACACCAAGCGCTGAAGAGGCTGCCGAGACCCTGCAAAAGCAATTCCCGGTGGCAGAAGAGGCAAACCTCCTGCCTGACCTGCCCGATCCGGCTTTCGACCAGGACGTTCTCTCCACACCACCCCGGATCGAACCCCCTGCCACAGTCCTGTCAGCCATGCCTGATACGCCCCGCCCGCCAGGGCGTCCGCAAGTTTCCACATCTGACAGTTCATCCGCCGCCCCCGTCGAGGAAGCACAATGACCCGCGACAACTTCATTCTGGGCACCGCCCTGATCCTGTTCGCCGCTTTTGCCCTTGGATGGCTGGTTTGCTGGCTGACAGCCCGCCTGACCGGCCCGACAAAAGTTGAACCATCAAGCGCTGATCAGCTCGTCGGAGAATTGCACGAGGCTGAGGAGGCTCGTGACCGGGCCATTTCCGAAGGTAATGCACGTGAAGCGGCACTGCATGAACGACTGGCCTTTTCGACAACCGAGCTGACCAATGCCCATACGGCATTACAGGAAGCCAGTGAGGAAATCGAGGAACTGCGCGAATATATCGACCGCCATCTGAGCAAACTGACCTGATCCGCACAGGACAGAGGTAGTTTTGGGAACCTGAACAGGTATCGGGGGTTTTCTAAGTGGTTTTCCGCCTCTGCTATGCCGCTGCCGTTTCAGGGACCGGCGGATTGAAGTAAGCTTGATCCGGGGTTCTGCCGTCAAGCGACGAATGTGGGCGTCGGCTGTTGTAAAAGGTCAGATACCGGCCGATCCCGGCGTGAGCTTCGGGGACGCTGGTATAGGCCCACAGGTAGACTTGACGGTCCGCCACAGGCGTTCGACAAAGA
>JBKEAB010000174.1:0-24718 GCA_047971845.1 Paracoccus sp. (in: a-proteobacteria)
CCGGGCTTGTAGCGGCAGGTCTCGCTGACGCCGAACGCACGGCAGGCCAGCGAGATACTGCCCCCCTTCTTCGCCACCGCCTTCGCGGCCAACTCACGGCGCTGATCTGGCCGCGTCACTTTTTTCCAAGCGCCCCGCGCAGCAGATCGGCAAACATGCGTTTCAGCCGCCGGTTCTCATCCTCCAAGGCTTTCATCTGGCTCATCATCGACACGTCCATGCCGCCATACTCCGCACGACATTTATAGAACGTCGCGCTGCTGATCCCATGCTCGCGGCAAAGCCCGGCCACAGGCACACCGCCCTCGGCCTGACGCAGCACGCCCATGATCTGTGCCTCAGTAAATCTCGTCTTCTTCATCCAAATCTCCTCGTCGATCCTGCCAAGAAATTTCTGCTTCCGCATCCCCTTGACCAAGGGGAGGATTACCGAGCCGTGCGCAGTGATACGGGCGCAAAAGAGATAAACCCTGGATGACGCCACACAGCGGCGATTACGATGTGCAGGAAGCCTATGGATAGCTTGCAGAGGTCATGGCCGGATTAGCAGAATAGTTCTGCCTTTCTCTCTTTGACAGAGGTCTGAAAAAATGAGTGGCTGCGCATTCATGTTGTTTGCGCAGCCTTTCATAGGTTGTTTCAGAAAAATTCTACCCTTTCCGTAGGGTATGCCCTTATCATCTCACAATACATCTTATAGTAATAAGAAGTTAATTATTACTCCTTAAAGGAGTTTTCATGAGTGTGTGTCAAAGTAAGCAACAAGTGCGGCCTGATTATCAGGCTTCTCTTCATTCCTGACGACCGCTTGCCTCACCCGATATCTAGTTCCCCCAGACAAAAGGACAAGGATGATCAAACGCAACAATATTCTGGTCATTCTGGGGATGCACCGCAGCGGCACATCCTTTCTGACACATTGTATGGAGGTTCTTGGTTTTGAACTTCCCTATGATCGCAACGGTCCCGCACCGGATAATCTGAAAGGGCATTTCGAACCCCTCTCTCTTGTTTCCCTGAATAACGCAACACTTGCACGTCATGGCGGGTTCTGGGCACGTGTAACCCCAACCCACCCCCACCTTTCCGTAACTGAGATGGAAAGTGCCATTGAGGATAGTTTTGATGACGCAGAAAGCATCGTCATCAAGGATCCCCGGATGAGCCTGCTGATGCAGGGCTGGCGCCCTTATCTGGAAAGTCTCGGCTCATGCAGCGCATTAATCGCACTGCGTCATCCGGGTGAGGTCGCATCTTCACTGGCCATACGCGACAATATGGGATCTGATCTGGCGTATCTCAGCTGGATTACCCACACTCTGTCCGCCCTTGACACAACGCAAGGTATGTCGCGGGGCCTTATCCTGTTTCCGGACTGGACCCGTGATATCAGTAATACGCTCCATCACATGGCCACCATTACCGATACAGACATACCTGCTGATGCAGCCATTGAAATTGAAGCACGTTTTGAAAGCTGCGCTGTTCATGGCGATCAGCGCCTTCCGCCTTCGGACCCGGACATCGGCCTCCTTGCACATGACCTGTTCGAATTTCTGGCCGTGCATGCCCGTGAAAGGACACTACCGGAGAATACAGATCTCATCCCCTTCCACAAACGCTTTCATGCAGTCTCGACAACCGCTCGCAGCATCGAAGCCTATCTTTCAGATCAGGTTCGCGCATTACGGAGCAGAATCGGGGAAATCATTCAGGACAGAATATCCCTGGAGCAGCAGTTTGATGAAATTCGCAATGAACGTAACCGCATCGTTTCCATCCTGGAAGACCGCATTGCGGCAACGGAACAGCAACGGGACATAGCGACACGGCAACTTAGTGAGAAAACGCAGCGCCTCAATACAGCCACGCAACAGCTCGATAAAACCAAACGCAGTTTCCACGAAACATCGCAACGGCTTGATGAAGCAACACAGGATCTGGATGAGACGACGCAGGACCTCATCAAGGTTACACAATTACTTGGTGACAATACGCAGCGCTTCAAGGAGATAACCGACACACATGATCAGCAGCTGCGCCATATAACCCGGCTTCTGGACATGGAAAGAATAACGGTCCTCAAACCAATCTACCGTCGCCTCCACCGGACAGGTGGCAGATTATTGCGAAGGGTCCTGCCACGACCGGTCTTTGAGAAAATTAAGCGCATTGTCCCTTACCCCGGGGGCATTCCAGCCTGTCTGGTCTATTCTCCGCCACAGGCCACCGACAGCGAAATTATGCGTTCCGCCACGGTTTCCACGGCACAATCCGACAAACCGGACATCTTTGTCATGTCGATTATCGACTGGGATTTCCGGATCCAGCGTCCTCAGCATTTGGCAACCGAATTAGCGCGTGCCGGACATCGGGTCTTTTACATGGAAATGACTACCGGGGGCCGCACCGGATCAATCCGTCAGGTATTACCAAATGCATATGTCATACGTCTGCCCGCACAGGGAATGCGCGATATAGTTCCTTATTCCGGCACAGTATCCACATCGGGAATTCATGCCTGGATCAATCATTTTTATCGCTTCACGGATCAGGTTCAGACAACTTCACGTGCCCATGTCCTGATCGAGCACCCATATTGGTGGAATTTTGTCAGGCACCTGTCCTCACAGTTTCAACTGACCTTTGACTGCATGGACGAGATTTCCGGCTTTGCAAATGCCGAACAGGCAATCCTCGATCTGGAAAAGGATATGGTTGAGAAGGCCGACCGGGTAATCGTGTCGTCGCAGTATCTCCATGACAAATACGCCCCCAAACGTGTCGTTACCCTTGTGCGAAACGGCACTGCAACCAGTCATTTCACATCCGGCGGTATCCCCGACCACCTGCCGGATTTTCTTGACGGCAGGCTTCGTGATGGCGCAATCCGGGTTGGCTATATCGGTGCAATTGCAGAATGGTTCGATACAGACTTGGTGGAACAGATCGCTCGTCAAAATCCGGATTTTGACATCCACCTGTGCGGCTCTGTCACTGCCGAAGCACCAGTGCGGCTAAACAACCTGCCAAATGTCACCATGCATGGGGAAATTCCTTATGCAGATGTGCCGGCGTTCCTGAAAGCCATGGATGTAATGATTATCCCCTTTCAGCTTCTGCCCATCATAAACGCCTGTGATCCCGTCAAGTTTTATGAATATTCCGCAGCCGGAAAGCCAACTGTCGCAACGTGCTTACCCGAACTGAAACGGGCCGGAGATCTTGTTATCACGGCAAACGAGGCGACAGGCTTTGCGGCAGGGATCCGTAGATCTGTCGTACGATCAGCTGACCCCACACATGCCGGGAAGCTACGCAGATATGCCACGGAGAACGACTGGTCATATCGTGCAACTGACATGCTGGCCGAGATGGAACGTGCTCCACGCCTGTCAGTCATCATTCTAACCCATGGCCCTGCTGAACTGTCGCTGGCCTGCCTGCATTCGCTATACATGCATGGCGGCACCTATCCAAACATGGAAATCCTGCTGGTCGACAACGGTTCCGAACCAGCAGAACTGGATCGCCTGCGCGAAGCCGCACTGGCCCATCCTGATGTCAGGCTGATTGAAAATGGCAAGAACCTAGGTTTTGCGCAAGGTAACAATGTCGGAATCAAAGCGGCACAAGGCGAATATATACTACTTCTGAATAATGACACCTATGTTGCACCTGGTGCATTATCAGCCATGCTGCACCACCTCGAAACCAATCCCCGAATCGGTATCATCGGCCCCCTGACCAATAATACCGGCAACGAGGCGCGGGTTGAAATTGCCTATGCTGACATGAAGGAAATGGAGCTGGCTGCCCGCACCCTGATCACGGGTTATCGTGGCATATCGACAGCTATTCCGGTTTGCGCTTATTTCTGCGCCATGTTCCGCAAGGCTGACCTTAACCGTATCGGTCAGCTACCAACAATCTATGGCCGCGGCATGTTCGAAGATGACGACCACTGCGCCAGCTTCCGCAGGGCTGGTCTCATGACTGCATTGGCCGAAGACGCCTTTGTTCATCATCACCTCTCAGCCACGTTCAACCAGATGCCGCCAGCAGAAAAATCTGCCCTTTTTGAAGCAAACAAGGCCATCTTCAAAGCTCGCTGGGGCGAATGGACACCACACCGTCATCGTACCGCACGTCCAGTGCCCAATCTGACCTACCATGGATAGATATTTATCCGCATACCCGGCACCTGAACCAGCGGAAGATCGTATGAACAGAAAAATCGTATGCATTGCCGGAACCCGCCCCGAAGCAATCAAGATGGCTCCGGTTATCCGGAAGATCCGTAACACTCCGGGCATGGAATGTATTGTTCTAGCCACAGCCCAGCATCGCGAGATGCTGGACCAGGTCTGGCAGGTTTTCGGCATCACCCCGGATATTGATCTGGATATCATGCATCCCAATCAGACACTGGCCGGGCTGACCGGCCGACTGCTGCTAAAGCTGGAGGCCGCCTTGAGTGGACTGCAACCAGCCGCAATTTTGGCACAGGGCGATACAACCAGCGTCCTGGTCGCCGCTCTGACCAGCTTCTATCTGAATATTCCCTTTGGCCAGATCGAAGCCGGACTCCGGACCGGTTGTATCCGTGACCCTTTTCCCGAAGAAATGAACCGCATCGTGACATCGCAGCTGGCCCGCTGGCATTTTGCACCAACGGAACTGGCGGCAAACAGGCTTCGGGCAGAGGGTTACGCCTCCGACAGCATTCTTGTCACCGGAAACACTGTCATTGATGCATTACACCATATTGCCGGCCAGAGCCCGGAACTGGGGATCAGCCTGCCGCAAAACAAACGCCTTATCCTGGTCACATTGCATCGAAGGGAAAACCTTGGCGCACCCCTGACACGTATCTGCACAGCATTGGAACAGGTCCTGAAACACCATCCCGACACACATCTGTTGCTGCCCGTTCATCATAATCCGAATGTTCATGAGGTTATATACACTCATTTTGGTCAATCTGACCGTGTAACCCTGTGTGAACCACTGGAATATACACGCTTCATTGCAGCCATGAACCGCGCCGCCCTGATCCTGTCAGATTCCGGCGGAGTACAGGAGGAAGCACCAGCCCTGGGCAAACCGGTTCTCGTGCTGCGCGAAACAACAGAACGGCCGGAAGCTGTCGAAACGGGTGCAGCCCGGCTGATAGGAACACATCCAGAACAAATTATCGCGGCCACCAATGAATTATTGACTGATGAAAACACATATCAAAGGATGATCCGCGCTGCCTCTCCCTATGGGGATGGTCGCGCAGCAACCCGGATAGTCGGGCACCTGCGCGGTAACCTTGGTTATGCTCATTCAAATTGCAACAAGCCGTCTATAACGGAACCTGCACCCATTTCCCGGCTGAATGTTGGCTCCCGATCCATGGTTACATATTCTAATCATGTAACACCCAGCCCATGGCATAATGGCTGGGCTGGTTAGGTTCATGACAGGATACGCGGTAAATCGGTCATATCAACACCCGGAAATATCGTGCTTTCAATCCCTGATAACGGTACTCCGAACAGGCCCGTCAATGCTGCCCCGGCATAGCTGCGAACATCCGCCACCGGCATCAGGTCACGATCTGCATAGAGATCACCCTCACCTAATCCGGGCCAGCGGCCATAAACCTGCCCTCCCTTGATGGCCCCGCCAGCCATGATCATTAGGCCACCTGTACCATGGTCCGTACCCATTGTACCATTTTCCCGTACGGTCCGGCCAAATTCAGTCATTGCCATGACAACGGTATTGTCCCAGTTGCGGCCAAGATCCTGCTTCAGCGCCAGTAATACCTGCGCAAGCTGTTTCAACGGTGAATTAATTCCTTTTACCTGACCGCGATGTGTATCCCAGCCGTTCAATGAAAATGCCGATATCCGGGTTTCACCGTTCAACCGGGCAGCAGCAAATCTTGCTAAGGCAACAGCACCTTTGCCTTCTGTTTTTTGCTTTCCCGGGCCTTCGTCCCTCGCGCTCAGCTTGATTGCAGCTTCAGATGCATTATGAAAAACTGGATCATTCTCGTACAGGGATTGCAGCAGGATCTGCGCCTGCGGCGTCAGGGCCAGAAGGCTGTTTGGCTCCCAATGGGCATGGCGGTTAACCCCTTGCAGGATCATCAGTTCATTCGAGCCTACGGCAAAAGCGGTTTCGAACACCGCGCCGGGAATCATGGGCAAAAGCCGGTTCAGCCATCCCCCTTGCGCATTATCCGGGGCCGGTTTGTCACTGGTCCCGGCCTCAAGGATGCCTTGTCCATCAAAATGACTGCGTTTATCACGGTATGGGGTCGAAACAGCATGAGCAAAGCCCAATTCTCCCGATTTCCACATTGGATAGAGCGAGGATAATGCGGGATGCAGAGCATAAAACCCGTTTAGATCCATGGCTCCCGCATCAGGCCCTTTGGACAGATTCCGACGTAATTTGCGCAGAAAGGGATCACCATAAGGCTGAACAACATCCAATCCGTCCATCGCCCCACGCAAAACAATCGCGACAAAGCGCTGCTCACCGGGGACGGAAGCAAAGCTCATCGGAGTAACGGCGGGAATCGCAGCAGCCGAGCATGCAGCCCCAAGCGTGGTATTCAGAAAACGACGGCGGTTCATTTGCATAACGCTCATCTCCGGTTGAACTGTGGAGAGGCCAGCACAATCCCGATGCCTTCCCCCTGCGATTCCGCACGCATGGCAATCGGCCCGACCACATCTGCCGCATCCTCATCCAATGCGTTGCGGACAAATTCACGTGTATCCGGAAGTGGCCGGCCCATACGCGTCGCCAGTACCATCGCATGACCTATCCGTGCAGCCAGTAGCTGCGGCGTCAGCCACGCCTCAGCTTCCTCAGGCCAGCCCTTGGGCTGTGGCGCACCATAGGTATCCTGTCCCATCTTTTTCAAAGGCTGGAGATAGACCTGCACCAGCATTTTGCTTCGCCAGAACAAGGCCTCTTCCCCGGTTACGCCAAGTGCACGCAATTCAGCGATCAGCAGGTCCTTCGGCTGGCGCACCTTCTGCCCAAAGGTTTCTCTGGCAAGTGGATGACGCACCATTATGTCATAGACCGCCGGCAAATCCCCCCCGGTTTCACGAAAACGCACTATCATATCATCTACAAGCCGTTGTGGCGGCTGATCTGCACAGAAATGGATGGCAAGCTTGCGTGAAATGAACGCAGCCGTATCCGGATGAACGGCCAGATCTTCGAAGAATTCCCTGAGTTCGGACAGATTTGGAAGACGGCGTCCGCCATAATCTGTTCCCAGAACCGTCTCACTACCCGGTTCGACACGATTCGTGTCATATTCGAAGCGATATTCCTTGTTGACGACAAGCCCGGTCATCAGCTCTGCCAGCTGGCGTACATCCTGTTGCGTGTAACGACCACCGACACCCATACTGTGCAGTTCCAGCAACTCCCGGGCATGGTTTTCATTCAACCCTTGTATCTGCCGTTTCTGCGTTCGAACAGCCAGCCGGGATCCCGGACCAATGGAACTGGTTTGATCCAAATAGATCAGCATGGCCGGGTGCAATGTTGCCGCATATAACATATCAGCGAACCGTCCCCGCTGATATGTACGGATAACATCTTCCTGAAACGCTTCCATCATGGCGTTATGGAACCGGTTACTGGCCCGCATACTGAAATGATTGGACCAGAACATGGCCAGCCGGTCGGCAAAACCGGTCGGGTCATCCAATGCACGGGAGATCCGTGCGCGCATCGCTATCTTAGGAACATGCTCGCGCTCACCCTTTTCCCGCTTTCTGGCGGTACGTTCCTCATCAGTTTCCGTTCGTTTCTGACCCTTTTTTGCCTTCTTGCGAGCGGCCTGATCAGTGACGGCATAATCATGCTGCAAGTTGCTGACACGCTCACCTGTCAGTCCCGGATAACGCCGTACCATGCTGTTATCCAGCAGGGATTGCATAAGGTCATCAGGAGTGTCCGGACCGGCATGGTAAGGTGACCGCCCGGTCCCAAAGCGGATCATCGAAAACTCGGCATATTTCATAGAGCGGTGTCCACCCTGACACTGATACACAACCCAACCATTGGTTCGCATAATATAGTACTGAAACAGATCACGACAACGATGGCGGTTCCAGCAGGCAGAAAGAGGCCGACCTGCGGCCCCCCCTGATAATGATTATCGGCAAAAGCCGATCAGCGTATGCTTATGCCGCTTCATTTACGTGCATTATCGACCGGCAACGAAGCATCAACCACACCGCAATCGCCGAAATCAAGCATTACAGCCACGCTGTCACCATCAGACAGTGCTGTCTTCAGGCCCATCAGCATCACATGATCGCCACCACGTGCCAACACATGTTCGGCACCGGCTGGAATAGTAATACCATTTTCGATCCGGATCATTTCCATCATGCCTTCGGCATTTTCCCGGTTGGTATGGAGTTCAGCCTTCCTGGCCGCATCGGATTTCACATCCCTCAACACACAGTCCTGTTTACCGGTATTGCGCACCGTCATGAAGATAGCCCCGGTCTTTGGATTGGAACTGCGGGCATAGCCATCGGAAATTTCCATCATGCCCTCTTCTGCAAGGACAGTGGCCGGCAGGGCTGCTGCAAGCAGTGCAGCAAGAATCATCTTTTTCATGGTTTGGTCCTGTTATTGCGATATTTTGTCGGGTCAGGCTTTTCTCAACGGTGGACCACGGGCATGTGCCGCCGGAGCCATACGTCCCATACCCAGTTCAGGCATGGCAATATACGCTTGGCTCAAGGCAGGTTCCGATACCTCTGTTGGCAACTGTATGCCGACAACAATTGCTGCCATGAGACTCAGCGCCATATCAGGGCAGATCACCATGCGCCGGGCCGGCTGTCCCTGTTCGTCAACAGTAATTGTGGCCATACCGCCACCGGCACAGATAACCTGTTCGCTGAGCAATCGATTCTGCCCCCGCGCAACTGCCAGGCTTTGAGATGTCAGGACCAGAAGGCCGACAAGAATAACGCGGAGAGCGGTTCTCATACCTGCTCTGTAACGCCTTCATGGAAACGGAGCCAGTAAACAAAACGAAACGCCCCGTCAGTATAACTGATGGGACGTTCAGATCTGCCTGTCAGGACGGTGCCAGAAAGGTTCGCGGTCTGCAATCAGGCGCTTGCAATCTCTTTCTTGATTTTCAAGGCACGGGCCGACAGTTCATTGTCACGTGCCTTGACCAAGAACGCATCCAGGCCACCACGGTGATCAACTGAACGCAGAGCTGCCGCAGAGATGCGCAACGAGTAGCTGCGACCGGTCTTTTCCGAAATCAGCGTAACATCATTCAGGTTCGGCAGGAACCGGCGGCGGGTCTTGTTGTTGGCATGGCTGACATTGTTCCCGCTCATCGGGCCCTTGCCGGTCAGTTCGCAGACGCGCGACATGGTATTATCCTCGTTTAACGTTGCGGGACGGCGCGTCCCAATGTGAAAAGGCGCCGCGACGCAGCGCCTGAAATTCTGTTCGCGGGTAATTACTGCCTCACGCGGGGAACGTCAAGCCCCGCTGGCCGGGTGACGCATGATCTGATCATGAAAATCCTGCACCAGCCCGGCCATGGTATGACGCCATGGGAAGGAACCAAAGCTGATCCGGGCCACGCTCAGCCCAGCCAGATCGTCAATCGAGGGTGTCGCAGGGGTAAGGGGCAATCCCGGCACAGGGCATTGATCAGGTCCGGATCAATCAACCCGGGGGCAAAAAATCCGTCCGCTCCGTTTTCAGCATAAAGCCGGGACCACTCAAGTGCCTCTGCCAGCAATCCGACATGCGGTTTCCGCCGGGTTTTGCAGGAACAGGTCAGTGCGGGCATTGATGAACAGTTCCGTCCGCGCCCAAATCGCAGCAATCCGGTCAGCATGTTCAGGGGCAGACCGGACACCAGCGGCAGGCGGAATGCCATCTTCCAGATTAATTCCGACACCAAGCGCTTCAAGCCGGACAGCATTATCGGCAACACCGGCCGTCGTTTCAGCATATCCAGCCTCAAAATCCACGCTGAGCGGCAGATCCGAAGCCGACCGGTCCGTATCAAGCACGGCATCAAACGGAATATCCTGCCCATCCCTGTAACCCAGTGCACCGGCGACCGAAGCACTGCCCGTCGCCAGTGCAACGGCCCCGGCCCCGGGGATAGCCGCAGCAGAGCCTGCATCCCAGATATTGAACAATATCAGTGGATTTCCTGATTGATGAAGTGATTTGAAACTCATGTATTTCTCCCATAATGATGTTCTGCTTCAATCAGCTTTTCCTTGCGCCACAACCCCCCGGCATAACCGGTCAGTGTACCATCCGAACCGATTACACGGTGGCAGGGAATAACAATTGCAATACCATTGGTGGCGTTCGCGCGTGCCACAGCACGTACCGCATTGGGCTGACCTATTGCCTGTGCAAGCTCAGCATAGCTGCGGGTCTCTCCCGCCGGAATCTGACAGAGCGCCTCCCACACACGACACTGAAATTCAGTACCATGCGGTGCCAGAGGCAAATCGAAACGGGCAAGAGTTCCGGCAAAGAAAGCCGCCAACTGATCCGCCGCCGCACCGGTCACGGCGGTCTCACCCAGTCCTATCCGTCCTTTTGCATCACGCGAAATCTTGGCCAGCTGCGTCGTAAGCGCCTTTCGATCCGTGAATTCCAGAAGGTGCAGCGCCTTGTCATCGGCAACTGCAATCATACCGCCAAGCGGTGTGTCAATCCAGTCTGCAACCAATCCATTCTGCCCACGCATCGCGGCAGGCGGATGACCAAAGAGCCGCGTGAAAGCCTGCCGAAAACCACTGGCCGAATCAAAGCCGGCATCCAGTTGCGCCTCAATCACCGGATCGCCTCCGGCCACACGCCGTACCCCTTCGCGCAGGCGAATATTCCGGGCCATTTGCAAGAAGGTAATGCCAAAATGGCGGCGGAATGCACGGCGAATCGTTGAAGGGTCATAGCCCATCTCCTCAATATCAGTTTCAGTCCAGCGACGGGACGGATCGACCTCAATCGCGGCCCGCAACGCAGTTACGGCTGCATCACCTTCGGCCGTTGCGCCAACCGGATAACATCGTTTGCACGGCCGGAATCCCGCTGCTTCGGCGTCTTCTGGCCGTGCAAACCAGCGGCAATTTTCAGGGCGGGGCTTACGGGCCGGACAGGTCAGACGACAAAAAATCCCGGTTGAGGTCACCCCAACATAGGCACGCCCCTCAAAGGCGGGATCACGCTTTGCAAGTGCAGAATACAAAACTGCATCATCAGGCAGGTCGAACATGGTCGGTTCCTTCTTCATCTGCCTGTTCCTAATTACCTGGCCAGCCACCTGCGGCGCAAAATCGGGCGTTTATTTCAAATAACCTGCGCAGCCCTTACTGTCACAATCCGGATAGGCCAAGCCGATTTCAAGTCAAAACCTCAGCTTCCCGCTTGCCTGACAGCCGGTTGCGCCTATGCTGCCGGCATGCGCAGGATTCTTATGCCGCTGATCATATCATGCACTTTATTGACCAGCTTTATCCCGGGGGCAGGCAAGGCTGCATCGATACGGCTTTTGCTGGCTTATGAGGCAGGGTGCAATGAATCTGCCAGATGGGCACAAGAGATCGGTCCCCTCTATCACGACAGTGCCGAAGGTCAGACAGCCCCCCTGCTGCGGGTCAACATCAACGGACCATGGCCCGATGGGCTGATACTGGACCGCCGGCCACGCGTGTCACCAACCTTCATTCTGCTTCAGGACGGACAGGAAACCGGACGCATGGAGGGGTATTCCGGTAAGGCTGACTTCTGGCTCCGGACCAGAAGCCTGCTGCATAACGGCGGTATTTTTGCAGGCCGCTGAAGATTGCAGCATATTTCATTCTTCCGCACCATCCGCTAACACCCGGGACAAAGTGAAAGACAGGTTCCAGCATGCACGACATTCGCGTCATCCGTGAAAATCCGGCCGCCTTCGATGCCGCACTGAAACGTCGTGGGAGCGAGCCTGTTTCGGACCGGATTCTGACTCTGGACGAAACCCGTCGTACCAGGATCAAGGCAGCCGAGGATGCACAGGCTGAACAGAACCGGGCCAGCAAACAGGTTGGCGCAGCCAAAGCCAGGGGGGATGAAGCCGAATTCAACCGGCTGCGTGCTCTTGTTGCCGAAACCAAGACGCAGGTTGCGACCATGCAGGCCGAAGCAGGTGAGCTGGACAAGCAGCTGCGTGACCTGCTGATGACTATTCCGAACCT
The DNA here is from genome assembly GCA_047971845.1 of Paracoccus sp. (in: a-proteobacteria). Classification (GTDB taxonomy): domain Bacteria; phylum Pseudomonadota; class Alphaproteobacteria; order Rhodobacterales; family Rhodobacteraceae; genus Paracoccus. The sequence goes on from JBKEAB010000174.1 coordinate 12,276, forward strand.
ACCGCTGGACAATATCCCCGACGGTGCGGACGAAAATGACAATGTCGAAATCAGGCGTTGGGGCAGCCCTCGCAAACTAGATTTCAACCCGGTTGAACATTACGAGATTTCCGGAGTCCGGGCGGGCATGGACTTCACCACGGCCGCAAAGCTTTCGGGATCCCGTTTCGTAATCCTTTCAGGTGCCGTTGCACGCATCCACCGGGCGCTTGCCCAATATATGATCGACTTGCATGTTGATCAGCACGGCCTGACTGAAACTTGGGCCCCTGTCCTCGTCCTGTCTGAAATGATGGAGGGCACAGGCCAGTTGCCAAAATTCGGGGAAGACAGTTATCAGACACGCGAAGGCTGGTGGCTGATCCCTACGGCCGAAGTCACGCTGACCAACACCGTCAACGGCGAGATTGTCGAAGCAGAAACCCTGCCACGCCGAATGGTCGCCCATTCACAATGCTTCCGGTCAGAGGCAGGCAGCGCAGGCCGGGATACTGCCGGCATGCTGCGTCAGCACCAGTTCGAAAAAGTCGAAATGGTTTCAATCACAGATACCGAGACCGGGCCCGCCGAACATGACCGCATCACCGCGCAGGCCGAAGCGGTCCTGGAAGGGCTGGGCCTTCCCTACCGGACCATGATCCTCTGCACGGGAGATATGGGCTTTGGGGCCCGGATCACACATGACCTTGAAGTCTGGCTTCCCGGTCAAAACACTTATCGGGAAATCAGTTCAGTCAGCTATTGCGGGGATTTTCAGGCACGCCGCATGAATGCACGTTTCCGCCCGGAAGGTGGTGGCAAGCCGGAATTCGTACATACACTGAACGGATCAGGCCTCGCCGTTGGCCGTACATTGATTGCCGTGCTCGAAAACGGGCAACAGGCAGACGGGTCTGTAAAACTGCCGGAAGTGCTGCACTCCTATCTGGGCGGGCGCAGCACCCTGGGTGCAGATGGAACGCTTTCCTGAACAATTTTCTTATACGGCATGAACCGGCATGTTCCTTGTGCGTTGTCTGAAATGCAGCGAACAATCAATCTGATCATGTCTCTTTTCTGTCTGATGTTTATAATCAGCAGTATGTATTTCGCACTTTCTGATCATCCTGAGATGCTAATTCCGGCACCGATTGCCGCCCTGTCCCTGGGCCTTAACCCGGATGGGCTGGCCGAAATTTACCTGCGCCCTGAACATCCGGCCATGTGGTTGCTTCTGGGGGGATTATGGACCGGACAAATGACCTTTGCATTTCAGTGGATCTGGCCGCGCAAAGGACAGCGCAACTTAAACCTGATCAGCTCAATACTGATGATCAGCGCCTTTGCTGCTGGCGCAATCTGGCCTTGGGTTGCCATAAGCGCACCGCTGACAGGTTTTTTCCTGTGCGTCGCTATGCTGCTTGCACTGATCGCAGCTGGGGCAAGCGCTCTGTCGGACAACCGGCTTGCACGACATCCGCTGACCGGCATGTTCACAGGCTGGGCAACCATTGTCACCTTTGCCGCCTTTGCATCCTTTCTGGATATATCTTCACTGATTTCAGATGAAATAGCGGCATTGGCCGCCGCTCTTCTCAGTTGCACCGCAGCCATTGCAATCCAGCTGCAGATACCGCGCAACCCAATCTATACAGGGACTGTCATGTTTGCGCTGCTGGCAACAGCAGCAACCATGATCGAAAGCAACCCAATCATTGCGGTTATCGCCGTCTTGTCGATTTCAGCCCTGACCTTCCTGCTGGTACGCGTAACAACCTGATCAGCCGCCTTTGGGTTTCTGGCGATTCTTGTGTTTGGACAACGCACCTGACTGGCGGATTTTCTCAGCCTTTTGCCGATATGGGTTCACCTTGCCCTGATCGCGGAAGAAAATCCGGATCGGCGTACCCGGCATGTTGAAGTCCTGCCGAAGCCCGTTCACCAGATAGCGGTGATAGCTGTCCGGGATCTTGTCCGTATGCGTTGCCTTGACGACAAAAGCCGGCGGCCGCGTCTTGGCCTGTGTCATATAGCGCAACCGGATACGCCGGCCACCCGGTGCTGGTGGTGGGTGCGCTTCGGTCATGGCCTCAAGCCACTGGTTCAGTTTTGACGTCGAGATCCGGCGGTTCCACACCTCGTAAGCTTGCAGAATCGCATTATGCAGCCGGTCAAGCCCCTTGCCGGTACGCGCTGACACCGTAACCAGCGGCGCCCCCCGCAACTGTGGCAACAACCGTTCGAAGGAATCGCGCAACTCTTTCAGCTTTTCAGGCTTGCTGTCTTCAAGGTCCCACTTATTCGCCGCAACGACAACTGCACGACCTTCCGTTTCTGCAAGATCGGCAATACGGAGGTCCTGCTGCTCAAACGGAATGGCCACATCCAGAAGCACGACAACCACTTCAGCAAAACGCACTGCACGCAGCCCATCCGCAACCGACAGCTTTTCCAGCTTGTCCGTAACCCGTCCACGCTTACGCATCCCGGCTGTATCGAAAATCCGCATGGGCGTGCCCATGAACTCGGTCCGAACCGAAATCGCGTCGCGGGTAACTCCGGCCTCTGGTCCGGTCAGAAGCCGATCCTCTCCGAGGATCTTATTGATCAGGGTAGATTTTCCGGAATTAGGCCGGCCAATCACTGCCAGCTGCAATGGCCGGTCTCCGGTCGGCATCCATTCCGCAGGAGCTTCCGGATCGAATTCGGCATCCTCCGGCAAATCAACATCGACAACCGGTTCATACACCGCATTTTGTGCAGAAAGCTCATCCGCCAGCGGTTTGAGCGCGGTATAGATATCTTCCAGACCTTCACCATGTTCAGCAGAAATGCGCAGCGGTTCACCCAGGCCAAGACCATAGGCTTCCATTGCGCCTGCCTCACCTGCACGACCTTCGGACTTGTTTGCCGCCAGAATGACATGTTTGGCACGCTTGCGCAGAATATCCGCAAAATATTCGTCTGCTGCCGTCACCCCGGCACGGGCGTCAATGACAAACAATGCCACATCGGCTTCGTCAACAGCACGTTCCGTCAAGCGGCGCATACGGCCTTGCAGGCTATCATCCTCAGCCAGTTCCAGGCCGGCCGAATCGATTACGATAAAGCGCAGGTCCCCTAGCCGCCCCTGCCCCTCGCGCAGGTCGCGTGTAACCCCGGGCTGATCATCGACCAGTGCAAGCCGCTTGCCGACCAGCCGGTTGAACAGGGTCGATTTACCAACATTTGGCCGGCCGACAATGGCAAGGGTAAAGCTCATCTGAAGGCGTGCAGGTTGCCATCACGGCCAGTGACATAAAGTGTCCTGCCCGCAACAACCGGTGCCGTTGCAGCCCCGCCGGGAATTTCAGCCTGGCCGACAAGGCTTCCGGAAACAGGATCATAAGCCTGCAACACACCGCCGGATGAGGCCACGAATAACCGTCCACCAGCCAAGACAGGTCCATATTGGGCATAGATACGATCCTGCCGCTTAACCTTTTCATCAACATACCAAGGCAAATTCCGGGCCCAGACCGCCCCCCCGGTTGAGGCATCAAGCCGGATCAGCTGGTTCTGATCATTAATGGCAAAAATAGCATTTCCAACCGGAAGAACCGGCGCAACGGCCCCTTCGCGCGCTGACCAGAGCTGAGTTCCGGTAGGTCGGTCAAATGCATTGGTTCGTCCCGATGAGGTTCCGGCATAAATGATATCCCCGGAAATGACTGGCTCTCCGGTCATGTCTCGGACATATGCAATCGACCGGCCAGGCCGTGTGCCTGCGACCTGTGCGGACCAGCGCTCCACACCCGTTGCACGATCAACCGCCAGTACCTGTCCCGATGCAAACGGGAACACGACCAGATCACCATCCACAGCCGGGGCCGCAACCCCGGTTACGCCAGTTGGTTGCGGAATACCCGCGACCTGCCATTGCAGCTTCCCGTCAGAGGCACGGACGGCAAATCCTGTCGCCTTGCGGCTGGTAACATAGATCACACCGTCGCGCACTGCCGGAGCTCCGCCAATCGGCGCATCAACCCGCTGACGCCACAGGATACCTCCACTTGCCGCATCCAATGCGACCAGTTCACCAAATCCGGTGGAAACAAAGACCTTACCCCCTTCATAAGCAATACCACCGCCGGACGTACTGTTCGGGCTTTCACCTACTGGGGTCAGATCAGTCGACCAGGCCCGCCCACCCGAAAGCGCAGTTGCCGTTACAAGCGCATGGCTGTCTTGTGTAAAGACCCGGCCCGCAGCAACAACCGGATCAGCCGTTATGCGGTGGCGCTTTCCGCTTGGCTGGCCGATTGGCGCGGAAAAGATGCGCTGCAGGCCGCCGCCAATTGCGACATGCCCGCTGTAATGGGACGGTGTCCCACCGCGATGTGTCCATTCCGCATTGTTACGCATGCCCGGCAGGGACAACGCCCGTGTGGCCGGCATGGGCTGTTCTATTGCCGGACCATCGGGTGAGACCACCGCACGGACATCAAGCCGGGTGCCGGGCAGGATCACGTCGCGCTCTCCGCAACTGGCAAGGGCAACCACGCCCAGCAATGCAAAGCTGGCTGGCGTCAGGGTGAATTTCAGCATCATGGCAAACCTCGTGTCATTCAGCAGCGGCAGAAAGGGCCGGGGCAGTGGCAGGCGGTACGTCATCACCGGTCCGGGCTGCGGCATTGGCCGCCACAACCGGTGCCAGTGTCGGATCCACACCCGGTTTTGCACCAAGTGTAATCATCATTTCCATCAGACGGCCGCGCAACCCTTCACTGACACCATCTTCGGCCAGGATTTCGCGGATCAGGGTCAGCGCATCTTCGCCACGATCGGCCGCAGCCAGCGCCACGGCTTTTTGTTCCAGTGCTAGCAAGCGGAACGGAGCACCAGGCTGAGACAACTCGGACAAGGTTGCATCACGAATGCCGGGATCCATTTGCTCACCTTCGGCCAGAACCGCCTTCAACCGCGCAAGATCACGCAGGATGGGATTTCCTGCCCCGGTTACAGCCCTTTCCAGGAGTGGGCTGGCCGCCGCCGGATCATCTGCCTCAAGTGCGGCACCCGCGGCCAGAAGAACGCCAAGCGCACTCCGGTCGGCATTACTGCCGGAATCAACAGCAGTAAGTGCGGCCACCGGATCATCCGCTTGCTGCGCAGCCAGCACGGCATCTCCCCATGCCTCCGCTGCTGCCTGCCTTTTGGCACCGGTATATTCACGCCATGCAGCACCGCCCACGATCAGCACGATGACCAGAAGCCCGATCCAGCCATAGCGGCGAAACAGCGCGAACAACCGGTCACGCCGCACCTCTTCGGTTACTTCTTCAATGAAACTATCGCTTTCGTGGCTCATGTCGTCCCGCCTTGTACCTGTTGCCCCTTATAGCTCAGCTACGTCGGGGAACAAGCGGCGGCAGACGCATATCCCTTCACTCACCCTTGACTACAGGCCCCGACAGCGTTTCATTATGCAGCCATATCTGGAAGCACCGGTCTGTATCATGAACACCAATGAAATTTCCGCCCTATTCTCTCGCCAAGGCAATTTCCTGTGCGCTCGCTGGGGTCGACCGGTTGCGCCAGTTATCTTCGGGCTGGCCGATGAAAGCCTGAATATCTTTCGCACGGCAATTCACGCCGCTTATGGCCATGCCAATCATCCGCTGGCCGATACCGACCCGGAAACAGGGGCAAACCTGATGATGTTCTTCTGCCGGAACTGGGAAGAACTATCCGGTATCCCGGACCTCAATCAACTGACCGGTCAGTCCGATCTGGTAACCCGGCTGAATGATCTTGATACCAACCATTACCAGATTTTCCGCTTTGACAAGGACGGTGCCATCCGCGCCTGCCTGTCCTTTGTCCGGATGGCTCCCCCCCTGTCCGAGGTTCGCCCTGCCGCACTTGCCGAAACGCTGGCCGTCCGTTCGATGCTGACTTTTGCGTATGAAATCACTGCAACCAGAGAACTCGCTGAACTGGTTCGTGCGGCCTATGATCCAAGACTGCCCGACACAACCAGCGATCCAAGTCATAGCCTGCGATTGCTGGCGCGAATGGAAGAAGCAGCCTTGAGATCGTCCAATCCTGCCTGATCAATCGCCTTCCAGCCGATTACGCAATGCCCGCAGCACTGGCAGGGCCGCGCGCACCCGTTCAGCTCCGATATCCCGAACCACATCAGACATGGCGGGCTGAATGGCTGCCAGTGCCGCATCCCGCGCTGCACGCCCTGCTGGGCTGATTGACACGAACTTGCGCCGCGCATCATCCCAGTCCGGACGAATATGGACATGCCCGGCCCATTCCAGCCGGGCCAGGGTGTTCGACATTGCCCCGCGCGTGACATGAAACGCCTCTGCCAGTTGTGCAGGAGTGCGCTCTTCAGACACATGGGCAAGCAGGTTCAGGACCGAAAAATGCGAAATCTGCATCCCCCCCGGCAAGGCCCGGCCGATCATGGCACGGGCCAGTTGCTCAACCACCAGCACTTCGGCAAAAAGGCTGGCCGCAACTGAAGCGCGGGATGGTTCGTCCGGAGGCGGGGTCAGTTCAGTCACGGAATCGCAAAGGGCTGGTCAGTATCAATGGCGGGCACACGGGACCGTGCCTTGCGGACATCGTTCAAGTCAAGCGCAACGATGCCGACACCGGGATTTTCCCCAACGTCAACAAGCGCATCGCCCCAAGGAGAAACCGCAAGAGCATGGCCAAAACTGCGCCGGATACGGTGTGTCCTGGTATGCTTCGCCGCATGCTGGCCACATTGCGCAGGAGCCAGCACGAAGCTGCCGGTTTCAATTGCACGGGCACGCAACAGCACATGCCAATGTGCAGCCCCTGTCGTGTCATTGAACGCAGCGGGAACAGTCAGGATCTGTGCCCCGGCCTGCCCAAGGGCACGATAGAGATGTGGAAACCGCAGATCATAACAGATACTTAACCCTATTTTCATAGGTCCATGCGCCACAACTGCCCGTACACCAGGCCGATATATTTTTGATTCCGCATAAGCTTCCTTATCCGAAATCATCACATCAAACATGTGAATTTTATCGTAACGGGCCACGATCCTGCCATCGGGAGCAATCAGGAAGCTGCGGTTGACAAGGCGGGACTCGGCCGGATCATCCGCTTTCAGCGCCAGGGACCCGATCAGCAGCCAGATCCCAAGCGATGATGCCTGTGCTCGCATGGCCCGCAGTGTAGGATCTTCCGCCTCAGTCCGCAGGATCTGCATCTGCCAGTCCCGGTTCCCTGAGATAAGATTGGTGCATTCCGGTGTCAGGACAAGTTCGGCACCCTTTCGGGCTGCCTCAGCCACAAGCGCATGTGCCTGCAACAGGTTTTCGGCCGGATTATCTCCGACAGAAAGCTGTACCAGACCTGCCGTCAGCCGGTCCATGACGGATCAGGCCGCCAAAAGTGAATCGAGCTTTCCGGCCTTATCCAGGGCATGTAAATCATCCGAGCCGCCAATATGCTGCCCGTCAATAAATATCTGCGGCACAGTCCGGCGGCCATTTGCACGTTTCATCATCGCCTCGCGGAGCGAGGGATCACGGCTGACATCGGTTTCCTGAAAGGCCGCGTTCTTGCTGGTCAGCAACCGCTTTGCCGCAAGGCAATAAGGGCAGCTTGGGGTTGTATAAATTTCAATCCGGGCCATTTCGAGATCCTCTGCATAACTGTCATGTGGCATGTAGTCGCACATATATGCAATTTCCAGAACCGCATTTCCTCTGTCCTTATCAGCAATCCCGCGCATTGAGAGCACGAGCCAGTACAGCAATGGATACCGACCCTGCACCAGCTTCCCGCAAGGCATCAGCCGCAGCAACCATCGTGGCGCCAGACGCCATGACATCATCGACAAGAAGGACGGTTCTGCCCCGGATATCATCACGTTGCCGTGGAGCCACCGCAATGGCATTGCGCAGATTTTCATGACGCTCCGCGTAACTGCGGTGATCCTGCGGCGGCGTAGCCCTGGTGCGGCGCAGAATTGCGGGACCATGTTGCAGCCTATGTACATGTGCCACCTGTGCAGACAGCAGCATGGCCTGATTGAACTTGCGTGATATCAGGCGGCGCGGATGTATCGGAACCGGTATCACAATCATCCCCGGCCGGATCAGAGGCATTACTGCCTGTGCAAGCCATCCTCCCAGCGGCCCTGCCAGATCAGGGCGGTCGCCGTGTTTCAGGGACAGAACCAGCTGACGACCCACATCACGATAGGTCAGTGCCGCACACCCCCTCCGCCAGGGCCGTTCAGTCGCCAGACAGCCATCACATATCAGGCTGGCCATATTATCATCAGGATTCCGATCAGTCCCGGGCAAGGGCACCCCGCAACGACAGCAGGCACAACCTGTCACAAATTCACAATCACGCCAGCAAACCGGACATAAGGCCCCATCCTGTTCGACAGGTGCTGCACAAGCCAGACACTGCGGCGGATAGATAACCCGCAATGCCGCTTTCATCGCCCACGGAAGGGATTTATGAATATAACCCATGATTTCTGACCTTCCCCCAAACCCTGACAAGGTACATCGGCTGATTGATCAGACCGCACGGCAACAGCACCGGGAACGTGCCAGACGGATCGGACCCGCCGGGCACCTGCATCGAATCGCCGCAGATGAAATTCAGGATAGGCTGACTGAGATTAACAGAGCCTTTACATCCGTCGGAATAGTCACCTCATGGCCAGAGATCTGGGCCGACCTGTTTCCCGAAGCACAAATCATGCCGGATACCGATTCCCTGAATCTGCCGAACGGACTGGATCTTGTTATTCACGCCATGTCTCTGCACTGGGCCGAAGATCCTGTCGGCCAGATTGTGCAATGCGCCCATGCGCTGAAATCCGACGGGCTGTTCGTCGCAGTCTGCCTTGGTGGCGAAACCCTGCATGAGTTGCGTGATGTGCTGACACGCGCCGAAATCTCTGTAACCGGTGGGTTATCACCCCGATTGCTGCCAATGGGTGAATTACGCGATCTTGGCGGGCTTCTGGGGCGTGCCGGACTGGCTCTGCCCGTTGCCGATCATCTGCCTCTGCCATCCAGTTATCGCGACCTGTTCCATCTGGCTGATGATCTGCGTGCAATGGGTGAAACCAACGCCATGACGGCACGTCTGCGCCAGCCCAGCAAACGCGAGATCTTTGCGCAAGCGGCTGCTGATTACACATTGCATCATACCGATCCCAAAGACCCGACACGGATCATAGCAACCTTCGACCTGATTTTCCTGACCGGCTGGGCCCCTGATCCCAGTCAGCAAAAGCCCTTGCGCCCCGGTTCGGCCAAGGTGCCTCTGGCCGAAGCCCTGAACCCGAGGAAATCATGACCTCCCAAAGGAACCCCTCCATGGATCACCTAACCCACCCGACAGACAGAACCGGTATCCTGATTGCCAATCTCGGGACCCCTGATGGCTATGATTACTGGTCAATGCGCCGGTATCTGAACGAATTTCTGTCGGACAGGCGCGTCATTGACCTGCCAAGGTGGAAATGGCAGCCAATCCTGCAAGGTATAGTTCTGACCAAGCGCCCGTTTTCCTCCGGCGCAAATTACAAGCTGATCTGGAATACGGCCAAAGACGAAAGCCCGCTGATGACAATCACCCGCAACCAGACCGAGGCCCTGCGCAAGCAGGCTGCGGCCGAATGGGGCGATCAGGTAATGGTCGAATTTTGCATGCGCTATGGCAAGCCTTCCACCAAGGACGTTCTGGACAGGATGGTGCAGGCAGGGTGCAGGCGGATTGTCTTCTTGCCGCTTTATCCGCAATATGCCGGTGCAACATCCGCCACGGCCAACGATCAGCTGTTCCGTGCCCTGATGGAACAGAAATGGCAGCCGGCAGTCCGTACATGTGAGCCTTATTTCAACCGTCCCGATTACATTCAGGCTCTTGCGGCATCCGTCACACGCACACTGGACGGACGCATTCCCGGTCGGCTGATTGCGTCATATCATGGCATGCCCCGGCGCTATATGACCGAAGGAGATCCCTATTACAGCCAATGCCAGAAGACATCCCGGCTGTTGCAGAACACACTTGACTGGCCGGATGGCATCATAGATACGACCTTCCAGTCAGTCTTTGGCCGCGAAGAGTGGCTGCGTCCCTATACGGTTGAACATGTCGCTGAACTGGCAGCTCGGGGAATAACCGACATTGCCGTAATTTCACCTGCCTTTGCCGCCGACTGCATTGAAACGCTGGAAGAAATCAACGGTGAGATCCGTGAATCCTTTGAACATACAGGAGGCAAGGACTTCACCTATATTCCCTGCCTGAACGACGATCCTGCCCATATCGACATCATGATGAACGTCATTCGCACCAATATCGCCGGTTGGGTCTGACACGACAGATGGTTTCAGGTACAGGCTGGATGATCAGTTATTCCGGGTCATCCAACCTCTTGCACCAATGCGGGCCCGGCGATCAATATTGGTGCAAGGATGGCGAGTATATTGCACCGGCTGTATCCGTGCGGCGCAAGAATTTCAGGCGCCTGCGGCACATGTCCTGCGCTCGGATCAATTGATCAATTTGCCTACCTGTGGAGGTTCTGTTGCGACTTTTGTATGGCGTTGTGTGCCGTTATCAACGCCCCGGGAAAACTGAGGGGCGGCGGGTCGTGGCGATATCGTTCACGTGGGGGCAGTATCCGAAGAGTGTCATCCTCTCCGCGGTGTTTTTCTATCTGCGTTACCCCATCTCCTATCGGGACCTTGAAGAGATCATGGCCGAGCGTGGTGTTGAGGTTGGTCATTTGACGCTGAATCGATGGATCGTTCGATATGCCCCGCTCCTTGCCAATCAGGCTCAGGCCCGCAAGCGAACGACGGCCAAGTCATGGCGGGCCGGCGAGACCTATATCAAGGTGCGGGGCCAATGGGCCTATCTTTACCGCGCTGTCGATCGGGACGGGCAGACGCTGGATCTCATGCTGTCCGAGCGGCGAAATTTGCCTGCCGCACGGCGGTTCTTCAAGAAAGTGCGAGACAGTAACGGCGGGCCGGATCGCGTCGTCATCGATAAGAGCGGCGCCAACCTCGCGGGACTTCAGGCGATCAATGTGATTCTGAAATTCACAAGCCAAGGCACACAAATCAACATCCGCCAGGTGAAATATCTGAACAATATCCTTGAGCAGGACCATCGCTTCACCAAGCCGATCATCAAACCGATGATCGGCTTCAAGGCATTCCATTCAGCCGAAGCAACTCTGGCCGGGATCAAGGTGGCCCATATGATCCGCAAGGGGCAGATCGCCAACCGGAACCGCTGCCCCTTTCAGGTTTTCGCTGAGATCGCGGGCTGACCCTGTCCACGGGTAGGCTTCATGCCAAAAGGTACGACACAACCGCCGATTCTTCGTGCTGAGCAGGGCCGACTAGACGTCGGAGGGTTGTACCCAGACGTGGATACTCAATAAGGTACAGTTTGTAATGTAAGATCATGGTGCTGACCACAGGCGATAACGGCGCGTGCCGGTTACCTCCCGGATCAGTCCCATGCCATGCAGCCGGGCCAGAACCCGTTCAGCGGTATCCCGCGATACACTGATTTGCTGTTCTACCATTTCGGTTGTTATCAAGGGTGTTTCCCGCAATGCGACAATGACCCTGGCCGGTGTATCACCCTTCATCCGGGCAGTGCTTTTCAGAGCCCGGGATGCCCAGTCACCCAGCCGGACAATCTCGGCTCGGGTCTGAATGGCACCTTCATGCAGGGTAACAAACCATGCCAACAGACGATCCCTGATCGCCCCGGCATTGTGCCAGACCTTGCGACCAGACTGACCCAGCGGGGTAAAGGGCAGCGTTCCCAGATCTGCCGCACCGATGCGTGCAGCAAATGTTGCAGCCTCAATCACATCTTCGCTCATGGACAGACCCGAAAGTGGCCAGACTGCCATCGACATGGCCGCACGAGTCAGCGGATGCAGAACATCATTGCCCAGAAGCGCCTGAAACTCGGCTGCGGCAGCATCAAATGCAGCCCCGGCAGTCCGGCCTGTTTCTGCCGGATCACTAGAGCGTGCTGCACGTATTGAGATTCATACTTCCTTTGGATGAGGCGCTGTGATTCCCTGTCTTTGAGGCAGATATTGGGGATCAACGATGGGTAAGCCACATCCTGTTGAACTTCGACAGCGTGTCGTGGATCATGTGTCCGAGAGCAACACGCACCGGTCAGCGGCGGCGCGTTTCAGGGTATCGGTCAAGTTCGTCAATGACATGGTTAAGCTTGCGAAGACGACCGGGGGCCTTCTTCCGAAGAAGCAAGGCAACGGCGGCGGGCACGGCAAGCTGTCCGCTCACAAGGATTGGGTCGCGGGCCGGATCGGGGAGAAGCGCGACCTGACGACGGCGGAACTGGCGGCCGAGTTCACAGCGACGACGGGAACGCCGGTGCATCGCAGTTCGATC
>JBKEAB010000175.1:0-26768 GCA_047971845.1 Paracoccus sp. (in: a-proteobacteria)
GTTGCCTTGCTTCTTCGGAAGAAGGCCCCCGGTCGTCTTCGCAAGCTTAACCATGTCATTGACGAACTTGACCGATACCCTGAAACGCGCCGCCGCTGACCGGTGCGTGTTGCCCTCGGACACATGATCCACGACACGCTGTCGAAGTTCAACAGGATGCGGCTTACCCATCGTTGATCCCCAATATCTGCCTCAAAGACAGGGAATCACAGCGCCTCATCCAAAGGAAGTATGAATCTCAATACGTGCAGAACGCTCTAAGGAACAACTGCCCGCACCATGCGGACAGCCGGGAGTTAGAAACTGCACTCGGACAGCGTCGGGGCTTTTAGGCTTGCGCCTTGGACATATGCCCAGACCTCCCGGCCTGCTTGGCTTTCGCCAGTATTCCAGCATAAAAAACGCCGTCTGAACTTGCGGGTTCGGTGGCGTTGACCGCCGAGTGATAGGGTTTCTAAGCCCAAATGAACGGTAGCAGCGCCACGCCCCGTGGGCAAGGATTTTCTGGGGATTGAGATGGACGCTATGGCCAACTCAAAGGTGGCTTTCAGATCGGAATTATTCTGTTCTTAAAAGCTAAGTGGAAAAATTACCGTTAGGTCGGGCGACCGCTGGCGCAAGATTGAGAATGATATTCTGGCGTTCTCAATGCCTCAAAGGTCACGGGGCGGCTCTCCGACCAAGGAAACCGCCCCGCTAGGAACACATCAACGACGATGATGTTGATGCGCCGGGCGTCTGCAACCTCGCCCGATGCAGCCCCAGAATGACCCTTTTGGCAGATGCTCGCGGGCGGATATTTGTCCGCCGATATGGGGGACATTGACCTGTCATGCGTGTTTGCATGGAACAGTTTGCACCCCCCGACCCCAGAAAAAGCATGAGTGGAGATGAGTTTCTCCATTTCTTTGATCCTGAGAGTGAGCACGACATTGATATGCTCGCGCATACGCTATCGCCAACCATTGCTTTCCTGCTGTTGAAGCATTTTCCGGGCGTGGAATTGAGGGTTCCAAAGAAAATGCGCCCGGATCACCCCATTGCCGAGGCGATAGGTTTTGAGTTCGCTTGTCAGCTATCGGACTACACCGGGCTTGGGAAGATCGGCATTCCCATGCGCCACCCTGCGCGGGGGAATGCCTATGTTACTCGCGACCGGGATTTCGCAGCCCGCTTGGAAGAAATGCTCCAGCAAGGAATGAAGCGCGTTGATATCGCCACGCGCCTTGGCATGACGCCGCGCCACCTGCGCCGGATAACCGCAAAAATGGGCCTGAGTGGTGTTTCCAACTATTCGGCGCGGCGCAAAGCCCTGCCTGCACCCCCAGAGAGCAAATCTAACGGGGGTCTAACGGGGGGTCTTGTTGATTTTGGCCTCCATGCCCCGCCGGACACCCCAAACGGCGCTCAGTGGGCCTCTGAGAGCAAATACGGATTTTACACCCCCCAACCCCGGAAGGACCAACAATGACGCCTTCCAATATCGAAATTCTCACCCTCACAGTCGCCAAGCTGACGGAGCCGGTCACTATTGGCCAGCTTGTCGGATATGAGGGTGCGCCCGCTGGCGTGAGTGAGCCTGTTCTGGGCATTGCCAAATACAGCGCCGATGCAGGCCGTCCGCTGGCCGTCGTCAGTCAGGGGCTTGTCGAAATGAAAGCCTCCGTCCCCATTGCGGCGGGTGATCTGGTTTACCCCGACGCCAATGGCAACCCCACCAATGTCGGCACCGAAAACCCCTGCGGCATCGCCTTTCAGGGAGGCGCGGCGGGCGATTTGATCGCCGTCCTTCTCAAGTAACCCCAACCCCAAAAAACGAGCATCAACGATGACTATGAACACAGATCAAGCCCGCGTCATTGACCCCGTATTGACGCAAACCGCCCAAGGCTATTCCCACGCGGATCGCGTTGGCATAACGCTTTTCCCCTTTGCCGATATCGCCCAGCGGGGCGGGACCGTGCTGCGCTTTGGCAAGGAAAGTTTCCGCAAGACCAATGCCCGCCGCGCGCCGGGGGCCGATACCCAAACCATCCAGCTTGGCTATCGCGGCAAGGCATTCAGCCTTGTGCAGGATGCGCTTAACGCCACCGTGCCACGCGAACACCTGCAAGACGCCGAGGCCGTTCCCGGTATCGAATTGGGCGAGGCCGCGTTGCGCACCGTCATGAACAATATGACGCTCAGCCTTGAATGCGAACAGGCCGAGCTTGCTACAAAGCTGGACACCTATGGAGAAAGCAACCGCCGCACCATGGCCGGGGCCGAACAATGGAGCGACCCGGCCAGCAACCCCGCCGCCGATATCGACGCGGCAAAGGATCAGGTGCGCGCCCAGATCGGCGTGGAACCCAACCGCATGGTGATTTCCAAGCCCGTCTTCGTTGCCTGCAAGAACCATCCGAAGATCAAGGATCAATTCAAATACACCTCCAGCGAAAGCATCACGGTTGCCATGCTGGCGGCGTATTTCGAGTTGGAAACGCTGGCCGTAGGCAAGTCTGTCATTCTGGACAGCGCCGAGGACGACGCAGGCTTTTCCGATGTATGGGGCAAGGATGCGGTGTTGGCCTATGTTCCCACTGATAGCCGGGGTTTTGAAGAGCCGTCCTATGGCTATACATACCGCCTGAAAGGCCATCCCTTCGTTGAACAATCTTATTGGGACAACAGCAAAAAATCCTACGTCTATGGCGTCACCTTTGACCGCCTGCCGCTTCTGACGGGCGCGGACGCCGGGTTCTTGTTCAAATCGGTTGTGGGATAAGGCGCGGCCATGTCGAGTTATCACGAGGCCCACGCCGCCCGACAAAGGGAGATCGCCAAGCGCAATGCGGCGGTCTCTGGCGTGGAGATTTTCAAGGTAGGGCGGCACAAGCCCATGTTTGGCGACACGCTCAATTTCCTTGATACCGACCTTGAGAAAATCGCCGCCAATTACGACGCCAAGCGTCACCCCGCGCCCATCGTTATCGGCCACCCGCAAACCGATGCGCCCGCCTATGGCTGGGTGACGGGTTTGCAGGTGAAAGACGGCAAACTGGTCGCAGATTTTGGTGATATCGAGCCGGAATTTGCCGCACTGGTGCAGGCCAAGCGGTATCGCAAGGTTTCGGCGTCATTCTGGACGCCGGATGCGCCCAGCAATCCTACACCGGGCCAATATGCGCTCAAGCATGTGGGTTTTCTGGGTGCAGCCGCACCCGCCGTGCCGGGATTGAAGGACGCCGAGTTCAAGGCCGATGAATCGGGTATCGTTGCCTTTGGCGAGGATGATATTGCCGATTTGCCCGCCGAACACCTGCGGATAATGGCCCGTCACCAGCACGAGGTTGCGCTTGAAAAGCTGATTTCGGACGGGCGGCTTTTACCGCTGCACAAAGCCCAAATGCTGGACTTTGTGAGCGCCCTTGATGACGGATCGGCGGTTTCCTTCGCGGACGGGGCCACCAAAGGCAAAGCGGAATGGCTTTTGGAGTTTCTGGCAGCGCAGCCCAAGCAAGTGACCTTTGGCGCGCTGGATATCGGACGTGATGCACCGCCCAGCGGGCGCAAGCGGTATGATCTGCCCTCCGGCTATGTCGTCGATCCTGACCGCCAAGCCTTGGCTGACGCCGCCGAGATCATGGCAAGCGAGGAAGGTATTTCCTTCTCCGAAGCCGCGCGGCGGTTGGGCGCATAGCCCGACAAAAAAGAAAGACCGGCTGGGATGCCCCACCGGTCTTTTGATCTACAGGATTTCAGGCGCAAGCATCTGGCAAGCTGTAGATGCGGCCAGCATCGGTTATAGTGGCGATGAAAGCAACACCAAAACCCGCAACTTTTTTTGTTCGCGTTTGAAGAGTGCGTGTTACGTGTCGCAAAGGTAGTGCAAATCTGTCTCAAAGGTAGCGGCGAGCCACACTTCTGATTTCAAATTTCGTGTGCCAAAGCTTGTGAAAATCTGTGCCAAAGGTGGCGGCGCGCCACAAAAGCTGGAAGCGGAGAACGAGCGGCGCGCGAAGGTTGTCAAACCTTCGGTGAATACTGTCAAACCCAAGCCAATCTAGGATAGAATATGACAACAAATAGCAATGATATCTGGGACTTAAGTGGTGCCCGGAGGCGGATTCGAACCACCGACACGCGGATTTTCAATCCGCTGCTCTACCAACTGAGCTATCCGGGCACATCAGCCTTGGCTGAGATCTGGCGTATTTACGCAAGCTCACATGCGGTGTCCAGACCGAAAACATCATTCTTTGTCATCAGGTTTATCAGGATGCGCGGTTTCACCCGGAATGACGTAATCACCCCGTAACCAATGCGCAAGATCGACATCCGCGCAACGCTTTGAACAGAAGGGACGATAAGCCTTCACCGAAAATTCCTTACAGATCGGACAACGTGCCATCAGACTTCTCCCGCCAACATCGCAAGCGGCACCCGGTCCCGTTTGCGGGTCAGTTCAAACAGCCCCATTCCAGTCCATCCGGACAGAACACTGTCGCCTCCATCTGCACGGAACGCTTTCTTCATTTCCTGATCCAGTATGCCGCGCTCACGCTTCGATATTGGCGCAAAGTCAATGACGATCTGACCACCAAGACCACGCAGCCGCAACTCTCGCGGCAGACTACGGGCAAGGGCAATATTTGCCTTCAGTGCTGCCGCAGGCGAATGGTCGGGACCGGTATTGACATCAACGGCGACAAGGGCTCGTGTCGGTTCAATCACGGCGAATGCTCCGCCCGGCAGCCCGACACGTGGCAAAAGCAATTCCTGGATCGCGTCAGTGACATCTTTAAGCTGATTGCCGGCTATTTGGCTGACCACATCCAGAGTGGATACGGACCAATCCCGCCAGGCAATATCACCGGGTGCCGGGGCATCCAGTAACAGTTCCGGTGCCCCCTCCACATCGCCAGCAATTGCCACGGCCAGCCCGATTACATCGGCAAGTTCACCCGCAATGTCATCATCATCGGCATAGAGTGCCGCACTACGCAGAATCAGGCCTGTGTCACGCCCCGCCAGAGCGGCTTCACCCAGTCCCTGCAGCACACCCCGACGCTCCGGATCACGAATTGCACGTGAGATATTAACCCCAGCCGAAGCTGGTGTCGCAATACCGTACCGCCCCCGGACCAGCAGCCGGGCAGTCAATGGCACAGCTTTTCCAGGTTCGGCCACACCGTTCACCTGAACCAATACCGCCTGGCCTTCCCGTAACCCCGAACGATCACGCAAATAGCCACTGACACCACCCAGGAGGCTGACAAAAACACCGCCCTGCCCTTTCATCAACCGGTTTACCCGGCCACGCAAAATGGCCCCTGGTGCAAAGGGTACCAAGTCACCCGGATCAATGGCCAGATCTTCCAGCTGGCCATCGACAAATAGCGCGGCAGCATCACGGTCAAACACATGGCCAAACAGGATCTGATGGCCTTTCATCTCAAACCTCTTCTTCCGGCCGGACAGAGTGTGCAGCACGTAACAAGATCTGGGTTTCGGCCAAAGGCAGTCCGACCACAGATGTAAAAGACCCGCTGATCCAGTCAACAAAAGCACCGGCGTGGCCCTGAATTGCGTAACCGCCTGCCTTGCCCTGCCATTCTTTACTGTCCAGATAGGCCGCAATTTCCGAAGAGGTCAATGGCCGCATCCGGACAATCGTTTCTACCAGACGCAACCGTGCCCATCCCCCCCGGCGCAAGGCAACGGCTGTCATTACACGATGACGACGACCTGAGAGCAACTGCAGAAAAACACCGGCTTCAGCCCGGTTTTTCGGCTTGCCCAAGATCCGGCGACCAGCCGTTACCACTGTATCAGCGGTAAGTACGATATCATCCGGATTTGCAGAAACGGCCTGAGCCTTTTCTGTCGCCATCCGTCGGACATAATCACACGACTTTTCAGCACGTTGCGGCGTTTCGTCAATATCGGCAGGGCAAATCGCATCCGGCACCACACCAATCTGGGCAAGCAATTCAAGTCGTCGCGGACTGGCGGAACCGAGAATCAGGCGCGTATCAAATGTGCTGATCATGGCAAAGCCAGAAATAATGATTTTATCAGACTAACTCGAAAGACCGACAACGAAAGCCACAGGCCACAGCGGCAACAGGCCGCGTAGCCGCTGGAATCACTTGAAGCGGTAATTGATCCGGCCCTTGGTCAGATCATAGGTGTTCATTTCCACCTGTACCTTGTCGCCAGCCAGAACCCGGATGCGGTTCTTACGCATCTTTCCTGCCATATGCGCAATGATTTCATGGCCGTTTTCAAGCTCGACCCGGAACGTCGCATTCGGCAGAAGCTCCTTCACGACGCCTGGGAATTCGAGCATTTCTTCCTTGGCCATGGTCACTCCTTGATAGCGCACCCGCATGAAGCACGGGCGCAGGATAAATGCGTCCGTAGCGCAAGGTTTTCAAGGGAAAAAGAACATCATGAAGGTTATCCCGGTATCAGCGTGGCAAAAGCATCGCGTCAAAGGACCAAATTAAGACCGTTACCACGGGTAACCAGCCACGAATCACCGATCCATCACTGTCTGACGCATTTTATTCACTCATGAAGTTCAAAGGCTTTGTCATACCTTCGTCAGGATCACCGGCTTCCGCATCCGGGTCAGCCCGGAATGGATCGGGCATTGCGGCATCATCTATCGGAGGTTCCACTTCGGCAAAGAGAACCGATGATGGCATCCCTGCACGCTCGGCCGGGGTCGGAGCAAAGACATTTTCCGTTTGTTCCGGCACGATATCGGCAGTAACCTGATCAGAGTTTCCGGTTGCCGTTTCTGCCATCGAAACAGGCCCCGCAGCTGCATGGCTCCCAATGCGAATCGCACGGCACCCATGCAACACCCCAAGCTTACCCCGTACAACCAGATGCCCAGACGGTGCTTCGACCCGGACCGTTTCCATCGCAGCATGTGGCATGGCAAACAAGGATCCGGGTTGCAGCGCCCGCAACTCACGTAATAAAACGTGACGGCGGCACAGAATTGCATCCAGCGTAATCGGGACCGTCTGAACCACCGCCGCCAGCGTCATGCTATCAGCCTGTATCGCCGAGCTGGGTTTTTCCGGAACACGATCAGCCTTATCCGGGGCGGTCATTATCCGTCCTGCCTGAGAAATATCAGGAAGCAGGATCGTCAGGGATCCTTCACGTCCTCCCTGCCCGCCAAGGCACATATTCAGATGGAAGCAGCGATAGACAACATCCTCCAGCATCAGCTCCAGAGGTCTGGGGTCTTCGACATGGCTGGCAAACCGGAAGGTTCCTGGTTCGGTACCATCCCCCAAAGATGCCAGTTCACCGGTCAGTTCCAATAGTATCGCGTTGACAAGATCAGCACAGATTGATGCATCAGTCCGCGTCGGTCTGCGTTCACGCGGCATCCCGGACAGGACCCGGCCGAGGGATTGCATTTCAATTACAGAGGCAAGCAACCCCGGCGAAAGCGCCACCACCCCAAGTGTGGCCTGTGGTCCTTCAACAACAAGGACCAGTCCACGTTCAGGCAATATCTCAGACAACTCCGCAAGCGTAACCAGACGGATACGGGCCTGTACCGGGAAAACCTGCATTGCACATGATTGCTGTGCAGCACGCCCGACAGCCATGACCATGGCCCGTTCCGGCGTATGCTTTTGCACCACGACTGCAGGCGTTTTCACTGGATGCGTCAAACGCGACCGGGCCAGATACCGCCCCAGCACTGCTGTGGTTCCCGACGGCCCTGCCACATCCTTATCCGCCGATGCCTTTGCCATATCCCGCCCGAATCATCTGTACTTGCCGGAACATTGCCACGCTTTGGTTGATTTTCCGTTACGCCCCGTCATGTCCTCCACCAAATCCCGGCGGGCGCAGGGGAAGATCCAGCCGGAAGGCCGCCCCATCATGGCCGGGCAGGTAAGTAATCGCCCCGCCAAGCGCCACCATCACTTCCCGCGAAATCGCAAGCCCCAGCCCGGCACCACCGGCACGCGCCGGATCATTGAGGCGCGAGAATTTTTCAAAAATCAGTTCCTGTTTGTCTGGTGCAATACCCGATCCGTTATCCATGATATCTATCTGCGTTCCCTCTGCCAGACGCCGGGTTCGGATAATCAGGACCGGCCGGTTGGAATCGCAGTATTTCCGCGCATTCCCGATCAGGTTTATCAGCACCTGAAGAAGTCGGTCTGCATCGGTGATAACCATGATCTGCTCACCCGGCAAATCCCGGTTAATGATCAGATCCGTCCCGCGTCCGGCAGCCGAGCTTGCCTCAATCGCGCGTGAAATCAGATCATGTAGATTGACGACTTCCGGTGAAAGCTGCGCACGACCGCTTTCCAGCACCGACAAGTCCAGAAGATCATCCAGCAGGCGGGTCAGACGCGAGGACTCTTCATGGATGATCCCGGCAAACCGGTCACGTTCCTCGGCCGAAAGATCGGGTAACTTCAGCATTTCCGAGAACGCCTTGACCGACGTCATCGGGGTCCGCAATTCATGACTGATCTGGCCCAGAAAGGCATCTTTCTGAACCGATAGTGCAGTCAGCCGGTCATTGGCTTCCTGCAAACGGCGGGCGGTACGGGCCAATTCGTCGGAATCATCCTCAAGCTGACGGGCACGCTCCTTTGCCCGCTGCGCTTCACCTGCCACCGCCATCAGTTCGGCCATGCTGGTCGGGCGCTGACCAGCAACCTGTGTCAGCATCGCATGCGCCGTTGCCGTACCAACTGCCCCGGCCAGCCGGCGTTCCAGCCGTGACAGGAACCCAGCATTCACATCAGGCAGGAAACCCGACTTTCCCTGCCGGTCGGCCTCTGCCCTGAAAAAGTGCAGGGCCTCATCCCCACCCCATATCCGCCGGGCCAACGCCAGCAGGGCCTCGGACCGCGCGGCACCATCGGAACGGGGCAGACCGGCAGCAGCAGTTTCAGGAACAACCGCATGAACGAATGACAATCCCTGCAACCGCTCCTGCGGGTCGGGCAATGTTATCAGTGAAACAAGGATAAACAGAACGACATTCAGCCCAAGCGAGATCAGCACGGCCCCCGCCAGCGGATCCACCGGACCAAATTCCGGGGCAGAGACCAGCCCAAGCGACGGCAGGAAAACCAGCAGCAACCAGATACCTGAGCCGGCTGTAATACCCGCATAGGCCCCCATTCGTGTTGCTCCGCGCCAAAGCAGCCCGCCCAGCATGGACGGTACAAGCTGCGCAACACCGATAAAAGCAACCATTCCGATTGCCGCCAGTGCCTGCCCGCCACCAATAGCCTGATAGGACGCCCCTGCCCCGATCACCGCAAGAATCGCAATCCTGCGTGATGTCAGCAATGGCCCCCGGATATCCGCTGACCGGGCATCAGCCGGATCAATCTGCCGCAAGGCCAGAAACAACGGCACCAGCCAATGGTTGGAAATCATCGTCGAAAGCGCAATTGCACTGATAATAACCATGGATGTGGCCGAGCTCAGCCCGCCCAGAAAAACCAGAAGTGCCATCCCATCCTTCTTCTGCGATAGTGGCAGGTGCAGAACGTAAAGATCAGGGGAAGCCTCTGCCGGCAGCATCTCGCGCCCGATCACGGCAATGGGCAATACAAAGAGGGACATCGCCATCAGATAGGCAGGAAAGGCCCAGGCAGCCGAGTTCAGCGAGTTTTCATCGGCAGGTTCAACCACCATGACCTGAAACATGCGCGGCAAGGTCAGGACAGCCGCTGCCGAAACCGCGATCATTGCCGTCCAGCGATCCGGGCGAAGAGCCCAGCCTGCGGCATCGGGATCGGCTGCACGCACTGCAATCCGTGTAATCACATCGGCCGGGCCATCAGCAAGCCCCCAGACGACCCAGACTCCAAGCGCAATAAAAGCCACCAGCTTGACCACGGCCTCCACGGCTATCGCCATGACAACACCGTGATGACGCTCATCCGCAGCCAGGTTTCTGGTTCCAAACAGGATGGCAAAGACAGCCAGCCCGACCGCCACCCAGATATCCAGCTGTCCCGGCAAGCCGTCATCAGGGCCAAAGGCCGCAAATGACAAGGTGATCGATTGCAATTGCAGAGCCAGATACGGCGTTGCCGCAATTAGTGATATCAGGGTGATCAGTGCCGCCAGCGGATTCGATTTGCCAAAACGTGCCGAGATCAGATCCGCAACCGACGTGACCCGATGCATCCGCGCAACCCGGACCAGC
The DNA here is from genome assembly GCA_047971845.1 of Paracoccus sp. (in: a-proteobacteria). Classification (GTDB taxonomy): domain Bacteria; phylum Pseudomonadota; class Alphaproteobacteria; order Rhodobacterales; family Rhodobacteraceae; genus Paracoccus. Next base: position 10,208 of record JBKEAB010000175.1, read on the forward strand.
CTGCGAAGCCCCCACCAGCTGCCAGCCAGCACCACGGTCGGACCCAGATAGATCGTGACAAATTCCAGCCCCGACCGGCTGGCATTGCCAACCGCACCATAAAAGGTCCAGGCCGTACAATAGACGGAAAGAGACAGTGTATAAACGATTGGCCGGTCGGTCCAGCTGGTACGCCCCTTCACGGCGGCACGGTCAGCAGCCCATGCCACACCGAACAGGACACATACATAAATCAGAGCCGCCAGAACGAGCGCATCAAAGCTCATCTGTGGCAATCTCCCCAGAAGCTTTGCGCCCCAGCCGCCGGTGTATCAGGGCCGAAGCCAAGATCACCAGAACCCAGAACAAAAACAGGATAACGACACCTGCCGCGCCGGAAAGCGCATGTGGAACCAACCAGACCGGCAGCAGCAGCATAAGCAGCGTAACCAAGGGCAGAAGCCGGGCTGCATCCTGTAACCGCCGCCGCCGATAGGCAGCCCGCTCCAGAAAGATCGGACGATCAGATGACAGGTTCATCCGGGTGGACCCAGCATATCTACAACAACACGCCGCAATTCGTCATTATCAAAGGGTTTCGACAGTAACCGGTCCGCAGTATCCGGAGCAATTCCGGTCCGCCCCGTCACTCCGCGCGCCGTCAGCATCAGAACCGGAATATGCGCCAGTTCAGGGTCGGCCCGCAGCGCTGCCAGAATTTCAAGCCCCGACAAGACTGGCAACATGACATCCAGAATAATCAGCCGAGGCCGAAGTTCCGCAATCCGTGCAAGCGCTTTACCCCCCTCCGCCCAGTGTGCCAGCCGCCAGCCATCCCGGGACAGGATAAAGCGCACAGCTTCGGCAATGTTCGGTTCATCCTCAATCAGCAGGATGTCTGCATCAGACGCCATGCCATTCCTCCCTGTCTCCGGCTTTAGGCCACCGGAGCAAGGTTTGTCAAAGCAGACGCGATTGTCCGGCAGTGGTCGTGGGTTACAAAATGGAAGGAATACGGCGGCCGGGACAGGCAGCACGAGGACAGATGCGGCAGGTCGGACCAACCGACACCACGGATCCTCCTTCTTCATCGACAGCCGGACGCAGCAGCATGACGGCACGGCTCAGTACCGGGGCAGACAACGAAGTGGCCGGATGGCGCGTCGCAACGGCTATCGCCTGCAACCGTAGTCCGGTTTCCGTTTCAATTACACGCGAAACTGGTGTTCCGGGTTGGCCAATAGCTTCAAATACCGGCAACATGGCGCAGGGGTCACCCGGACGCGCCGGCCCCATGCCATGCGCCGGACGGCGAAAGATCACCCCGCCCGCACCGTCACAGATCATCAGTCCGGATCCTGGTTCCCACATGCCGATCCGGCGTAAGACCAGATCAAGTGGCAGATCCAGCTTTGCGGCAACAAACAAGGGATCGGGCAATCCATTTGCGGCAAGCACCTCATCCGGCAATATGGCCCGATCTCTTTCTGCCGAAACTGACCAGTTTTCCGCCAGTTCACGCGCAGCATCCGATGCGGGCCCGTCTGCCTGCATGCCCTCGGCAACCCAGGTTTCGAACTCTTCCTGCGGCGTCATCAGCCCGGCATCCTGCTCAAAACTGTCCAGATAGGCCACCAGAGCCTGCGCCGTAATGGACAATCGCTGGCTGTCCTGATCGAGATTGTGCAGGAAACGATCACGCCAATCTGTCGTCATGTCCTCCTGCACGAGGATGGACGCCGTGGACCGCAGTGAAGTCACCGCCGAAAGAACCTCATGTATCGTGTCCAGCAGGTAAGGGTCCTGCGTCATGCGGTCTGACAGATCTGTCAGTCGCCGCGCCTGAGCATCTGATCGTCGGGACAAGGCAACAACCAGGCTGGCCCAGCCCGGCATGCGGGCGGCAAATTCGGCAATACGGTCAGCTTCGACCGTCACACCTTCAGCTGCATCATCAGCCGCCGCAATTCCCAACCCCGCCAGAAGCGCCTGCTCGCGCCCGGCTTCCAGTTCCGTTTCCGATGTTTCCAGGGCTTCGGCCAGACGCTGACGGACCTGATCCGTCAGATTACGCCGGTCATGTTCAATCAGGTTCAGATAAGCCGGGGAAATCCCGGCCTCACGCGCAACATCCGCCTGTGCCCGTCCAAGCGACAAGCGCCGTTCGCGAATACGGGTTCCTGCGGAAACGCGGGGATTGTGCTGATGCTGGCTCATCTTGTCATCAAGTCCGAACACTGCCCACGGCGCAAGCCCTACAGGGTCAGACCATTACGTCCGGCCAGATCGGTAAAGAACTGCCAGGCCACCCGTCCTGAGCGGCCTCCGCGGGTGGCCTGCCATTCGATTGCCCCTGCCCGCAATTCATCAGCATCGACTTTCAGGCCATAAGCCTCGCAATAGCCACGGATCATTTCCAGATATTCATCCTGCCCACAGGGATGAAAACCCAGCCACAGCCCGAAACGATCAGAAAGCGAAACCTTTTCCTCCACTGCTTCACCGGGATGGATTGCGGTCGAACGTTCATTGTCGATCATGTCACGCGGCATCAGATGCCGCCGGTTGGAGGTCGCATAAAGGATCACATTCTCCGGACGTCCCGCCAACCCGCCATCCAGTACCGCTTTGAGTGATTTATACTGCGTATCGTCATGGCTGAAGGACAGATCATCGGCGAAAAGCACGAACCGGCGGTCCTGTGCCTGCCCCAGAATAGCCAGCAGGCGACCAACGCTGTCCAGATCCTCACGCGCAATTTCGACCAGTACCAGCGGCAGACCCTGCGCCAGTGCTTCGGCATGCGCGGCCTTGACCAGTGACGACTTGCCCATTCCCCGAGCACCCCAGAGCAGCGCGTTATTCGCGGCATACCCCCGCGCAAATTGCAGCGTATTGGCCAGCAATGTATCACGTGCACGGTCAACCCCGACCAATTGCGTCATATCCACGCGATTGACCTTTGCAACCGCTTCCAGCCGGTCGGGATTGGTGTGCCAGATATAGGCCTCCGCCTCGGTAAAACTGGGGGCCGGAGCCGGAGCCGGAGCCAGGCGCTCCAGAGCGTTAGCAACACGAATCAGAGTTTCATCACTCATCATCGACAGCCAGTCCCTGCGCACGCAATTCTTCATTCCGGCGCTTTTCAATACGGCGGATCAGCTGAATTGAAACCTCGAACAGCCCATAGACCACAACGAACAGGACCCCCTGACTAATCACATCAGGCGGTGTCACCACGGCAGCCATGATCAGTATCAGAACCACTGCATATTTGCGGATACTGGCTAGCCCATCAGCAGACACCAGCCCGGCCTTACCCAACAATGTCAGCGCCACTGGCAACTGGAATGACAGACCAAAGGCCATCAGGAACTTCATTGTCAGGCTCAGATATTCCTGCATCGAGCCCTGAAACGAGATCCCGGCAACCTGACTGGCTGTCACCTCATCCCGCATCGCGACAACGGGACCCTGCTGGAAGCCAAGGAAGAAATCATAGGCCATCGGCAGGATAATAAAATAAGCAAAGGCTGCACCCAGCAGAAACATCACCGGAGAAGCCAGAAGGAAAGGCAGGAAAGCCTGTTTCTCGGACCGATAGAGCCCCGGCGCGACAAAACGCCAAAGCTGATAACCGATAATCGGAAAGGCCAGAAAAAAGCCACCAAAGAACGAGATGTTGATGGCGGTCATGAAGCCTTCCTGCAGCCTGATTATCTGCAACTGGCAATCCTGACCACGTTCTGCCAGTGCAGCACATATCGGCTGGGTCAGAAAATTATAGATCACATTCCAGACTGCATAGCTGATAACCATTGCAATCACGAAGGCCAGAACTGCCCATATCAGCCGGGTCCGCAGTTCGGCCAGATGCTCAATCAGCGGGGCCGAACTGTCGTCGATATCATCCCTTGGGTCAGACTGGGCACTCACCTCAGACGTCCTTCGAATCACTGCGCCGGATCGCATGCAGACGGCGCTGACCGGCAGGGTTTCCTTGTTCCGTTGCAGGATGCTCTGCCGCTGTCTGTGCCGCAAGCACCGCCGTTTCCCTGTCCGTGGGCATCGGATCGTCCGCAGCGGAACCGGACCGGGCTGTGTTACGGGCCGACGAAATCCCGGGATCCCATTTTTCGAAACGGTCCGCGGCACGGTCCAGAGCGTCTACCCCAAGCGAACGTTTCGAGGTCACATCACGGACATCATTGATCGACTTCGTGACCTCATCCAGACCGGAATCACGGGCAGCATCTTCCATGGCAGAGGAAAACTCCCGTGCCATCGACCGCACCTTTCCGGTAATCCGACCAAGTGCACGGAACATATGCGGCAAATCGCGCGGACCGATCACGATCAGCGCAACCACCCCGATGAGCAGAAGTTCACTCCAGCCGATATCCAGCATCATGTGCCCCTAGGCAAAATGCGACAATGCAGCCTCAGACCTGTTTCTGGTCATCCGGCGTCACATCGCGCAGCTTTTCATCGCGGCTGGCCTCTTCCGCCTTCATTTCGCTGGTCAGCTCACGGCCGGCATCGGAAATATCTTCGCTGCCTTCCCTGACACCTTTCTTGAACGAACTGATACCCTTGCCGACTTCGCCCATCAGCGAGGACACCTTGCCGCGCCCGAACAGGGCAAGCACCACAACAGCAATCAGCAGAAGGCCAGGAAGGCCGATATTATTAAGCATATCTCGTCTTGCTCCCATTCACGGACACGACTGCCCGATGACCAAGCATATCTAGGGCGTCTGGTTGCGATTTGCAAAGCCTCGTTCTGCAATATGACCATATATACCACATATGCAGACAGTCTTGGCAGCGCATTCAAGCTGAGCCATAAGCAGATCATGGATATGGCCGCCATCATCACTGCCTTTGTCACGCTGTTCGTGGTTATCGACCCGATCGGTCTGGCGCCCCTGTTCATCGCATTGACACCGAACATGACCGATGCACAACGCCGTCATATCGGCTGGCGTGCAGTGGCCATTGCAGCCGTCCTGCTGACGCTGTTCGGACTGGCCGGCAACAATATCCTGACCGTAATCGGTATTTCGCTACCCGCCTTTCGGATTGCCGGTGGGATCTTGCTGTTCCTGACCGCGCTTGACATGCTTTTCGAACGACGCACCGAACGACGGGAAGGGCAATCCGCCGAATTCGGTGCGAACGACCCTTCCGTCTTTCCGCTGGCAACGCCGCTTCTGGCCGGACCAGGAGCATTGGCAACGATGATCCTGCTGGTCGGAGAGGATCAGGGCACATTACATACCGTTGTCATACATCTTGTCATGCTGTCGGTCCTTGGCGTGGCCATGATGCTATTCATACTGGCCGGACCACTGTCACGCGCACTCGGACGAACCGGAACAATGGTGGTTACACGACTTCTGGGAATGCTTCTTGCTGCCCTGTCGGTACAGTTCATCATCGACGGGTTGCGTGGTACGGGCCTTTATTCATGACGAACGGTGATTTCCCCCGACTCGCCTATCTGGGACTGCTGCTGGTCGCCCTCAGCGGTTATCTGATCATTGAGATGCGCAGCAATCCGGGCAAGGCAACGCGGCAAGTTCTGGCATGGGGACTGATCTTTCTTGGCCTGATTGCCGGTTTCGGACTTTGGAATGACATCCGCAGCAGTGTTGCCCCGCCTCAGATTGTCGAAGGCAACCGGATCGAGTTACCGGCAGCACGTGACGGCCATTTCTACATCGACATGCGCCTGAACGATACACCGGTCGAGTTCATGGTCGATACCGGAGCCTCGGGCATCGCATTACGCCGTCGCGATGCCGAACGGATCGGAATCAGCCCCGATGAGCTGACTTATACCGGCTTTGCATCCACTGCGAACGGTACGGTTTCCACCGCCCCAGTCACGATCAGCCTCGTGCAGGTCGGTGATATTACGGACGAAAATGTCCGTGCCAACGTTGTCGACGGAGATCTGGACCAATCACTTCTTGGTATGTCCTACCTGCGACGCTTTGCCCGCGTCGGCTTTGAGGGCGACACAATGGTTCTTGAGCGCTGATCAGCGCTTCTTTTCCCAACGACCATCAGCTTCAGCCCAATATTCCGCAGCAATGCCCGCACCGGTCAGAGACCGCCATTGATCACGCGCACGACCCACTGCCGCCTGATCATTACCATCAAAGATGATACAGACACGAGCCAGAGCGGCAGCCTCTTCAGCAGTGACATCACTGCCATCTACGGATATCAGGCAATCCGGCTGGCTGACAGCGGGCGGCGATCCGGATTCGCGCAAAATCACCGGTTGTCTCGCATCATGCGGTCCGCCCGCCAGACCATGCGGCAGAAACCCGTCACCCAGCCATAGCGCCGCATCAAGGGCCTCCATCCGCCCTGCATCATGGCCGCGCAATTCTACCCGCCAGCCTGCTGCCATCGCCTTGCCGAGAAGCTGCGGCAGCAGCATTTCAGCATTGGAGCGGGTCAGATGATAGAACAGCGCATTGCCCATTCGCCCAATCAGCCTTCGTAATGATCCCGGATCATCCGGTCCAGCGTCATGACACCCCAGCCCGAAGCCCCTTTCGGGGCCAGATCCGACCCGCCGGGCGGCACGGCCACCCCGGCAATATCAATATGCGCCCAGGGCTGATCTTCCTGAATGAAACGTTGCAGGAATTGTGCTGCGGTAATTGATCCGGCGGCTCTGCCTCCGGTGTTTTTCATATCCGCAAGACGGCAATCAATCAGCTTGTCATAGGCTGGAGACAGCGGCAGGCGCCACGCACCTTCACCTTCGGCACCGGCAGCTTTCAGCACATGACCGGCAAGCGTATCATTATTGGAAAAGACACCGGCATGATCATGGCCAAGCGCAATGATGACCGCCCCGGTCAGGGTTGCCAGATCAATGACGGCGCACGGCTTGAAATGCGTCTGCGCATACCAAAGTACATCCGCCAATACCAGCCGACCTTCTGCATCGGTATTAATAACCTCGATCGTATCGCCCTTCATGGACCTGACAATGTCTCCCGGACGCTGTGCACGACCGTCGGGCATGTTCTCGACCAGCCCGACAAGCCCCACGACATTGACCTTTGCACGACGAAGGGCCAGTGTCCTCATGACACCGGCCACAACACCAGCACCTCCCATATCCATGGTCATTTCTTCCATGCCAGCAGCAGGCTTGATCGAAATACCACCGGTATCGAACACAACCCCCTTACCGACAAATGCCACTGGTGGCGCATCCTTCTTGCCACCATTCCAGCGCATCACGACAACCCTGGACGGTGATTCCGATCCCTGCCCCACAGCCAACAGCGCCCGCATGCCAAGCTTTTCCAGTTCGGCCTCCTCCAGAACCTCGACCTCAAGGCCAATTTCCTCCATGGCCTTCAGCCGATCGGCGAAATCCGTCGTGGTCAGGATATTAGCCGGTTCATTGATCAGATCACGGGTGAAGAACACGCCTTCGGCAACGGCTGCCTGATCACGGGCGGCTCTGGCCAATGTTTCAGGCTCGGCACACATGAATGTAACCGTCCCCTTCTTCTTCAGGTCCCGGGATTCATCATCGCTCTGATCTTCAGCATCATCATCCTTCTGCGATTTATAAACCGAAAAATCATAACCCCGCAGGGCAATCCCAAGGGCGATCTCCCCCGCCTTCGGGTGGTTGCCGGCCATGACCAGCATATTATCTTTTCCGAGCGCGGCACCTATCGTGGCACCGGCCTGACGGGCCTCGGCCAAAGTGGCTTTCTTTGGCAGCTTTACCAGCAGGACAGATTCGGCTTCCCATCCTGCCGGCCAGGCAAGCTTCAACGCCTCTCCGGCATTCAGTTTCCCGAAATCACGTGACTCGACAGCCCGCATCAATGCCGCCCGAGCCATTCTGGGCAGTTTCGGGGGCAGTTTTCCCGGTTCGGTCAGAATCAGCGCCACACGCCCCTTGCGCGTGGTCAGGTCATCACTTGCAGTTTCAACGAATCGAATCTCAACCGGATGGGTCATGCGGGAACTCCTGTCAGCATTGCTGCGCAACCTAGCCCCGTCCCTTCCACTTGACCAGACAGGGCGCAGGCGGGCTTCCCCCAGCGCCCAACAGCGGCTAATCAGAATTACCCACTCCCAAGGACAGACATGCGCAGTATCGACCGTTACATTCTGAAGCTGATGCTGATCCTGTTCGGCTTCTTTGCCCTTGTGCTGGTTGCCGTTTACTGGGTGAACCGGGCTGTATCACTGTTTGAGACCCTGATCGCGGACGGCCAGACCGCCATGGTCGTTCTGGAGTTCACGTTGCTGACACTCCCGCTGGTGATATCGGTCGTGCTGCCGGTCGCAGCCTTTGCTGCCACAGCGTACGGAGCAAACCGGTTGTCGGGAGAATCGGAACTGGTCGCCATGCAGGCTGCGGGAATTTCACCATGGCGGATGGCACGACCGATATTGGTATTCGGCCTGATGGTCGGGCTGATGGTCGCCACACTGGTGCATGGTCTGGTTCCGATGGCCCGCGCCCGGCTGGCCGAACGTCAGGATCAGATTGCGGAAAATATCACGGCACGCTTCCTGACCCCGGGGGTCTTCCAATATCCCGCACCCGGTATCACACTGTTCATCCGCGACATCTCTTCCCTTGGCGAGATTGAGGGACTGTTCATGGAGGATGCCCGCAAACCCGAAGAAGTTCAGACATCCTACAGCGCCGATCAGGCACTGGTCGTCAAATCCGAAACTGGGCCGAAACTGGTGATGATCAACGGCATGATCCAGTCCCTGCGACCTGCCAAAAGCGGTCCCCGCCTGTCGGTGACACGTTTCGAAAACATGACCTATGATCTGGCAGACATGATTGGCGGATCGGAATCAAACGGACGGGACCTGCGCGATTACAGGACGACACGTCTGCTGATGCCCGATCAGGCATTGCTGAACGCAACCGGGGTATCCCCTGCACGTGCCAGACTGGAAGCACATGAACGTATTGCCCAGCCGTTTCTGTCTCCGGTTGCGGCGATGCTGGGGTTTGTGACATTGCTGGTCGGGGGATTTTCCCGCTTCGGCGTCTGGCGTCAGATCGGATGGGCGATCATCGGGCTGATCTTCATACAGCTTATGATCAACTGGGCTGCAAACAGGGCTGGCGAGGACCCATCCATGTGGCCACTGGTCTATCTGCCCGCCCTGATTGGCACAATGATATGCATTGCCCTTCTCTGGACCGCAGCCCGACCCCGAAGACCGTCCCGACACACCAACCGGAACAGCAAGTACCCGGACGAGGTCACACCAGCATGATCCTCGCCCGTTATATCGCCAATCGCTACCTGCGTGGCTTCTTCCTGCTCGCCGGCGTGTTTCTGGCCATCCTCCTGCTGATCGACATGGTCGAACAGATCCGCCGCTTTTCAGATGATGGAATCACCATAGGGGACGCAGCACGCCTGTCCGCCCTGTCAATTGCCGGCAGTTTCTATACCATCCTGCCACTGATAGCCCTTCTGACCGGGATCATGCTATTTTTGAACATGTCACGGTCATCCGAGATGGTGGCCATCCGGGCATCCGGCAGATCCGCATTGCGCTGCGTTATGGCCCCAGCCGTCATGGCAGCACTGATCGGGGCCTTCTCCGTGTCCATACTGAACCCGATAGTCGCTGCAACCGAAGCACGCTATACAGCAGCAGCAGCCCAGATCGAATCCGGCACACACCAGACAGTCAGCCTTGGCGAAGACGGGGTCTGGTTACGGCAAGCCATCGGCGATGAAGGCGGACAGATGATGATCCGCGCCGCACGCACCAGCCCGGATGCCACAACGCTTTATGATGCGAGTTTTATTATCTATGAACCCGATATCGGGCCGGCCATCCGGATTCAGGCCGATAATGCGGTTCTGAAAGGCAATGCGTGGAACCTGACCGGTGTCAAGGAATGGTCACTGACTGCACCAAACCCGGAAGCCGAAGCACGCAGCACGGATCAGCTGAGCCTGCCGACGGAACTGACCGCCGAACGCATCCGCGATGGTTTCGGCAGCCCTCAGGCCGTTCCGGTATGGGAACTTCCAGCTTATATCACGGGGCTGAAACGGGCAGGTTTCTCGGCCCTGCGCCATCAGGTCTGGTTGCAAATGGAACTGGCCCTGCCACTGACGCTCGCCGCAATGGTTATGGTCGCATCAGTATTCACCATGCACCACGTCAGAGGCCGCAGGATCGGCGGTATGGTCCTTGCCGCCTTTGCCGCTGGTCTGGGGCTGTTCTTCCTGCGGAATATGGCGCAGGTTCTGGGCGACAATGCGGGTATAACACCCGCCATGGCCGGCTGGACCCCGCCCATTATCGCACTGTTATTTGCCATAGGCGCCCTGTTGCAACTTGAGGACGGATAATGAGCCGCCTGATATTCGTATCCCTTGCATCTTTCTGCCTCGTGGCAACGGCCCCGGCTTCTGGTCAGGATCTGGGCGCACAGCCCTGGTGGGAAAGCGACCCTGCCTGGGCGGATATAGATGGTCCTGCCCTTGCCCCAACCGAGGATCGTGATTTCAATGCCCCATTCGCCGATGGAACGGAACTCAGCCGGCTGACCTATGCCTCCCGCCCTCTCCGGTCACGCAACATTACATTATCGGGCACGGGGGTCGGGGATGATGGCGGTGCCGCAACATTGCTTGCCGATTACGTCACTGTTTCACAAGATCGCACGCTGACCGCCTCTGGCGGGGTTGTCGTCTGGTATCAGGGGACCCGTTTGGTGGCAGACAAGGTCCGCTATGACGGCGCGACCGGTGACATGACGATCACCGGCCCGATCCATCTGACACGCCCCGGCCTTGCCGGCACCGAGGACGACGTAATCCTGATCGCAGATCAAGCCCAGCTCAGTCAAGATATGCGTGACGGACTGTTGCGCGGGGCCAGACTGGTACTGGCCCGCGAAATGCAGATGGCGGCCAATGAAATCATCATGTCCGACAATGGCAGGTTTACCACCCTGAACCACGTCATTGCCTCTTCTTGCCGGATCTGTGCCGAGGATCCGACACCGCTTTGGGAAATCAGGGCCCGTCAGATCGTCCATGACAACGACGAAAACCAGCTGATTTTCGAACACCCTCAGTTACGCGCCTTCGGCCTGCCCATCGCCGCCTGGCCAGGCAGGGTCACCGCACCGGATCCCACCGTTGACCGGATGTCGGGCTTTCTGCGGCCACGGTTCCGCACAACATCAAGCCTCGGTTTCGGGGTCATGCAACCCTATTTCAAAACACTTGGACCACATGCTGACCTGACACTGACACCCTACCTGTCCGCATCACAGACCAGAACAATGATGCTGCGCTATCGGCAGGCATTCCAAAACGGAGCAACGGAATGGAACGGAGCAATCACCCGTGACGATATCCGCGATGGAGAAACCCGTGGTTACCTGTTCGGCGCCGCCAGATGGGAACTGCCGCGCGGTTATCTGCTGGGCATGCAGGTACAGGTCACATCGGATGACGGCTATCTGAGGGATTACGATATCTCGGATGCCGACCGGTTATGGAGCGGCCTGACCCTGGAACGGGTCACCCGCGACAAGCTGGTATGGGCGCGTGCCGGCAATTACCACTCATTGCGCGACGACGAGGATAACGCAACCTCACCGGCACAGGTCGCCGATCTGCTCTGGATCAGACGGTGGCAAATGGGCGGAGGCGAGGCCGAACTGGAATGGTCCACCCATGCCCATCGCCGTCCTTCCGACGAGGATATCACTGGCCGGGATACCATCCGCAACTCACTGGCCGTCAACTGGCAGCATTCCCAGATCCTTCCCGGTGGTTTTCTGGCCTCAGGTGCCATTGGCCTGAATGCCGACATTTATTCGATCTATGATGATCCGACAATTGACCGTACAATAACCCGAACAACCCCCTGGCTTCAGACCGGATTGCGCTATCCTCTGACCGGAAGCGATGGCTATGCCTCATATGTGCTGGAACCGGTCGTCCAGCTGGCATGGTCCCCCCGCGATGACAACAATACCGTTCCAAACGAGGACAGCCGACAGATCGAGTTTGACGAAGGTAACCTGTTTACCTTGTCACGCTATCCCGGCTGGGATGCGCAGGAAACCGGATTACGTGCCAACCTGGGTATTACCTGGACACGTTTCGATCCTGCCGGCTGGTCCCTGTCACTGGCCGGAGGGCGCATCTTCCGCGACCGGGACAGCGCCGATCCGCAAACCCCCACCCCCTTGCGCGGCAAACGGTCAGACTGGCTTGTCGCAGGGCATTACGCGGATAATTCCGGTCTTTCGATTGCCAACCGAGCCCTGTTTGACAACAATTTCCAGATTAATCGCAATGAACTGCGCATCGGCTGGGCCCGCCCGGAACTGCAGATGAGCATCGGCCACCTGTGGATGGAAGCTGATCGCTTCGAAGACCGCAGCAATAACCTGTCGGAGCTGACCGGGGAAATCGGCTGGCAGGTGACCGAAGGCTGGTGGGCAACCGCCTATGGCCGGCATGACCTGGATGAGAACCGCGCCCAGAAGGCAGGTCTCGGCATAATCTATCAGAATGAATGTATCAGCGTTGAACTGGCCGCTTCACGCCGCTTCACCGACACTGAAACGATCGACCCGGAAACCGATATAGACCTGTCGGTCCGGCTTGGCGGCTTCGGACGCCAACCAGAAAGCAAGGGCACAGTGGCGCGGCGCGTTTGCTTGCGCTAGATTGACGCCAAATCACAAGGGGGCATGGTTCATGCGGCAGTTTCTTCTTTCCGTAGCACTTGCGGCAGCTTTGTCCGGTTCCACCGGCATTGCAGTCTCGGCACAGGATTTCTCGCCGGTGGTCTATGTGAACAATTCAGTCGTAACCCGCTATGAAATCCAGCAGCGTCAGCGTTTCATGCAGGCCCTGAACTCACCTGAACAAAGCCCTGAAGCAGCGGAAAAGGCACTGATCGAAGACCGGCTGCGGATGGATGCGGCACGTCAGCTTGGCGTTGACGTCAGCGATGAAGGGCTGGAAGAAGGGCTGGCCGAATTTGCCGGACGTGCCGGGCTGACAACCGGGGAGTTCATTCAGGTTCTGGAAAAAAGTGGCGTCGAACGGCAGGCCTATCGCGATTTCGTCAAGGCCGGCATCGCCTGGCGCGAAGTAATCCGGAGGCGTATCGTGCCTTCTGTTTCGATCTCTGATGCCGAAGTCGATCAGGCCCTGAAGCGCATTGTCGAAACGCCACTAATTACCCAGGTCCTGCTGTCGGAACTGATCATTCCCGCCCCCCCCGGACAGGAAGCGGCGGTCATGTCACGTGCCGAAAGCATCACCAATACCGCACGCAGCGAGGCCGCCTTTGCCGAAGCTGCACGACAATACTCAGCCACACCGTCACGGACCCGTGGTGGTCGGCTGGACTGGATGGACGTCGCCAATATGCCGCCCAGCCTGCGCCCGATCATCCTCGGACTGCAACCCGGACAGATGACGCCGCCACTGACGGTTCCCGGTGCCGTGGTGCTGTTTTACCTGCGCGATACCAAGGGCCAACTTCGCCCCGGCGCCGAAAATCAACAGCTGGACTACCTGACCGTCACCTTTGCCAGCCTGTCCGAGGCACAGAACGCTGCCAGCAGATCCCGCAGCTGTGAAGATCTCTATGTCTTTGCCAATGGTTTGCCCGATAGTCAGGTGCGCCGGCAGACTGCGGACCAGAACGCCATTCCCGCCGATATCGGAATCCGCCTGGCTTCGCTGGATGAAAGCGAAACCAGCGTCATGTCCCGGGGCTCCGCTGCCGATATCATCATGCTGTGTGACCGCACTCCGGTTCTTCTGGCCGGGCTGGATTCAGGACCTGTCGCCACTGCATCGACAACGGATGGCGAAACCGTGACTGCTGCTGATCCCAACCCCCTGCCAGAACGCGATTCGGTGCGGGAACAAATCTTCAATCAGAAGATCAACCGTGCCTCGGAGGCCTATCTGGCGGAACTGAGGGCAGATGCGGTGATCCGGCGGAACTGAGGAAGTGGCACAGCCAATCCTTGTAACCTGTGGGGAACCGGCAGGTATCGGACCTGAGATGGCACCGGCCCTTCTGGCTGCCGGGGTTCCCTTTGTCTGGCTGGGCGATCCGCGCCACCTGCCGGCAGGAACTGACTGGACAGAGACAGACAATCTGTCACAGCCGCCGGAAACAGGCCGGCTGGCTGTATTGCGCCATGATTTTGCCGCCCCTGCCAGGCCCGGGCAACCTGACCCGGATAATGCCCACGGTGTGGTTGAGGTCATAGAACGCGCGGTCAAACTGGTGCGGGACGGCATGGCATCCGGGATCTGCACCATGCCAATCCACAAAAAAGCCCTTCAGGATGGGGCAAAATTTACCTTTCCCGGACATACCGAATTTCTCGCTCATCTTGCCGGAGGGGCCGATGTCGCAATGATGCTGACATCAACCTCAATTGACCCGCCTTGCCGGGTTGTGCCTGCCACAGTCCATATTGCGCTTGCTGATGTCCCGAACTGCCTGACACCAACAGTTCTGGAACACGCAATCCGCATCACTCATGCAGCCATGATCCGGGATTTCGGCATTTCCACACCACGCCTTGCCATTGCCGGAATAAACCCCCATGCCGGCGAAGGCGGTGCAATGGGAACAGAGGAGCTTGACTGGATTATCCCGCTTCTTGCACAGTTCAGGACAGAGGGACTGGACCTGACGGGACCACTTCCCGCTGATACCATGTTCCATCCTCCTGCCCGCAGGCATTGGGACGCAGCCATATGTGCCTATCACGATCAGGCCCTGATTCCCATCAAGACACTTGATTTTGCAGGCGGTGTGAATGTTACACTTGGACTGCCATTCGTGCGGACCTCCCCTGATCACGGAACCGCATTCGATATTGCAGGACTGAACCGCGCTGATCCTGCCAGCGCCATCGCGGCATTGCGCATGGCATGGCACATGGCACAAAGAAGAGGGGCGATATGAGTACGATCGACGGGCTGCCTCCGCTGCGCGAAGTGATTGCCACCCATAACCTGCGGGCCAAAAAGCAGCTTGGCCAGAATTTCCTTCTGGACCTCAACCTGACCACAAAGATCGCACGACAGGCCGGAAACCTGAGCGACAGCGACATACTGGAAATCGGCCCCGGGCCGGGCGGCCTGACACGCGGATTACTGGCCGAAGGCGCACGTCATGTGCTTGTCATCGAAAAGGATGAGCGGGCTCTACCGGCACTCGCCGAAATTTCCGATGCCTGTCCAGACCGGCTGACTGTGGTCCATGGCGATGCACTGGAAACAGATCCGCTGATACACCTGACCCCGCCAATTCGCATTATATCCAACCTGCCCTATAATGTCGGAACCGAATTGCTGATCCGCTGGCTGACACCACCTGCATGGCCGCCCTTCTGGGTGTCACTGACCCTGATGTTCCAGAAAGAGGTCGCAGAACGGATTGTTGCACGCTCCGGCAGCAAGGCCTATGGTCGCTTGGCCCTTTTGGCTCAGTGGCGGGCTGACGCCCGGATTGTCATGAATCTGCCGCCCGAGGCCTTCGTTCCCCCGCCCAAGGTTCATTCGGCTGTCGTACATCTGACTGCACTGACAGAACCACGCTATCCCGCAGACCCGGTTATCCTGTCACAAGTTACCGCCACAGCCTTCAACCAGCGTCGCAAGATGCTGCGCACATCCCTGCGTGGACTGCATCCGGATATCGAAACCTTCCTGAAACAGGCAGATATTGCCCCGACGGCACGGGCCGAGGAAATTGATCTGGAACGTTTCTGCGCATTGGCCCGGTTGCTCAGTCGGGCGCGCATATCCGCAGATACAGCATGAAAGGGAGTGACATCTGACTACCCCTGTCGATTTTCAGATTGTCAGCCGCAGCAGGGCATTTTCAAAGGGTAATCCTTCGTCATCCTGTGCCCGCCGGGAGATCTCGGCAAACCCAAGCGCCTTATAAAACACAAACGCCTGATTATTATCCGTATAAACTTCCAGCTCCAGTTCCTTCTTCAGATCCATTGCGTGATGGATCAGCTTGCGGCCAATCCCTGCCTCCTGACAGTCCGCCGACAAAGCTATCCAACAGACTGACAAAACCAGCTGGTACGCCATCAAGGCAAGCCACCCATGTTTCCGAATTCGGCATCATATATCCAAGCGACAATTTTATGATACTGTATCTTTATGAGCCATCCGATTGCCTTTCGTCGTCATGTCCTGCGGGTCAGGGAGCGTGACGGATTGAGCTTTGCCGAGGTTGCCGACCGGTTCTCGGCAGGCATTTCTTCTGTGAAATGCTGGTCGAAGCGACCGGAGCCGAAGCCTTATGAGCGCCGCAAGGACCGCCGGATCGACCCCTTGATGCTTGCGCAGGACGTGCGCGATCATCCCGATGCCTATCAGCACGAGCGCGCGGCGCGGTTTGGCGTCACACCCAAGGCGATCTGGCAGGCGCTGCGCAAACTGGGTGTGACATATAAAAAAATCCCTGGCGCATCCGAAGGCGGACGCCGCCGCACGGCAAGCCTTCCAGGCGA
>JBKEAB010000176.1:0-12837 GCA_047971845.1 Paracoccus sp. (in: a-proteobacteria)
GATGTGCGCGAACAAGGTCGTGCAGGTTGGAAACGACGGAACGGCTACCATGTCAGAAGCAGAGTAGAGGCAAAGATGCGCTGCATGAAAGCTTTCGGTGACCGCATCGCCGCAAGAGACCCCGACCGCCAAACCGCTGAAATCCACATCCGCGTCGCCCTCATCAACCGCTTCAACGCCCTCGGAACCGCCAAGATCGTCCGCGTGGCCTGAAGCCCAGGGGGAAGGGGCTCACGTCTCAGACAGGAGTTCTGCAACAATGCCTGAGAAGCCTGCCTTTGTCGGTCCGGGCCTCTGCAATATAGATGTGAAAATAACCGATAGAGTAGTGCTTGATCTTCTGTCGCCCGGGTGTGTCACCATCCATATCAGGCAAACGCGATCTACCATGCCGCTGAAGGCAGCGATGCAATGAAGAACGGGTCAGCTGCGGGATCGAGGGCTGTAAAGCATAAAGGCAATCGTCCAGCAGCAGCGTGTGTCGCAACCACCGTCGCCTCTTCTTCCTTGCTGAGAACAGGTGAGCGTGGCTCTTTCGGGCCGGTGATCCCCGACAGTTTGGCGTCTACGCCACTTCGCGACGGTTTTTGGGGTAATCCCAGCTCCCGGCTCAGCTGCGCGAGCGAAGCTTGCGATCATTCGGGCCGACCCTCGGACCGATGGCGGGCTGGCCTCATTATTGCCGCTCTAACAGCGTGCGTAGCCGTGGCCCTGCCGTGACGAATGTGGCCCATAGGGCTTCCTTCCATTCATCCGAAAAAAATCACACCATCAAACCCGGAGAGCAAACAACTAAGCCAATGATGTCCTGACCAATCCGGCGTCGGGACATCCCAACCTCCTTACCTGTCTTCAGAACAGGGAAGCACGGCGCAAAAACCAGTCCAGAAATATCCGTGCACAGGTTTCTTTATCCGTCTATCCCCGGAAATGATCGTAGATCTTTTGCGCTAATCCTTCGCTGATGCCATTGACGACCATCAGATCAGTGACGGCAGCGCGGCTGACAGCCTTGGCGGATCCGAAATGTGCAAGCAAAGCGCGTTTTCTGGCGGCTCCGATACCGGTGACCTCGTCCAGAGGGGTTGCCGATATGGCTTTTGCCCGTTTGGTGCGATGGGTTCCGATGGCCCAGCGATGGGCTTCGTCACGCAGGCGCTGGATGAAGTACAATACCGGATCATTCATGCGCAGTGCAAAGGGGCGCTGACCGTGACGATGAAACTCTTCTTTGCCGTGATCCCGGTCCATTCCCTTGGCGACCCCGATCATGGGAATATCCTTAACACCGAGTTCGGCCATGATCCCGTGTACGGCGCTGACCTGTCCGGCACCGCCGTCAATCAGCAGAAGATCAGGCCATGTTTCACCTTCGTGATCGGGATCCTCCTTTAACAGGTGGGCAAAGCGGCGGGTCAGGACTTCTTTCATCATACCAAAATCATCACCGGGCGTAATCTCGGTGCCTTTGATATTGAACTTCCGGTACTGACTTTTGATCCAGCCATCGGGCCCGGAAACGACCATCCCGCCTACGGCATTACTGCCCTGAATATGACTGTTGTCATAGATTTCGATCCGTCGCGGCGGGGCGGGCAGGTCGAGGGCTTCAGCCAGTCCTTCCAGAAGTTTGCGCTGGGCTGCGCTTTCAGACATGCGCCGGGCCAGACTTTCGCGGGCGTTGCGCAGCGCATTTTCGACCAGTTCTGCCTTTTCACCACGCTGAGGCATGCTAAGCGTCACCTTCCGGTCTGCCTTGTCCGAAAGCGCGTCGCTCATCAGATCCATGTCTTCGACACCATGGCTGAGCAGTACCATGCGTGGCGGAACCTTATTGGCATAGAACTGCATCAGGAAAGCCTGCATGACCTCGTCCTGGGCTTCCGCCCCACCAAGTTGAGGATAGAAATCGCGATTTCCCCAGCTTTGATTACCACGGATGAAAAAGACCTGCACGCAGGCTTGCCCGCCTTCCATGTGCAGTGCGACGATGTCTGCTTCGGGAATGGCGCGGGGGTTGATTGCCTGCACCGATTGCACCGCTGTCAGTGCCTTGATACGATCACGCAGGGCTGCGGCTCGTTCGTATTCCATGGCTTCCGAAGCGGCGGTCATCTCTGCTGCCAATCCAGCCTGTATTGCGGTTGAACGGCCCTGCAGGAATTGTTCGGCATTGTGGACGAGTGTGCCATAATCCGCTTCCGAAATCCGACCGACACAGGGCGCACTGCAGCGCTTGATCTGGTACAGGAGGCAAGGACGGGTCCGGCTTTCAAAGACCGCATCCGTACAGTTGCGCAACAGGAAAACACGTTGCAGCTGGTTCAGTGTCCGGTTCACGGCTCCGGCACTGGCAAAGGGGCCATAATAATCACCCCTTTCCGATTTTGCGCCGCGATGCTTCCTGATCTGGGGGAAGGGGTGTGATTTGGCGACAAGGATATGTGGAAAGCTCTTGTCATCA
The DNA here is from genome assembly GCA_047971845.1 of Paracoccus sp. (in: a-proteobacteria). GTDB lineage: Bacteria > Pseudomonadota > Alphaproteobacteria > Rhodobacterales > Rhodobacteraceae > Paracoccus. The sequence goes on from JBKEAB010000176.1 coordinate 2,465, forward strand.
CGCAGAAGCACATTGTAGCGCGGCTTAAGCTGCTTGATGAGGTTTTGTTCCAAGAGCAGTGCTTCAGTTTCAGTGCGCGTGGTCAGGAACATCATTGAACGGGTTTCGTGGATCATTCGTGTGATCCGTGCGGTATGTCCCTGTCCGCGGGCATAGTTGGATACGCGTGCCCACAGGTTCCGGGCTTTGCCGACATAGAGAACATCGCCCTTTTCACCCAGCATCCGGTAAACGCCGGGACTGGAATCCAGCGTTTTCAGATAATTGGCAATAAGTGGCTGACCGGTCAGCTTGGTAGGTGGATTGTTCATGAGACGAAGATGGGTGATTCCTGATGCGGGCTGCAAGCTCCAGAATATGAAATCAAGGGAAATCCTGTCCACGGATTCTGTGGATAACTTTGTGGACGGGTCCTGTCGATAAGCGGTTTACCCGGTAAATCATAGGAGTTCCTGTAATTGCCTAAATACAAGGCATAGATATAAGTAATTGATTTTAATATATATTTTATGAGATTGCTGCAAATACATGAAAAACAAGGTGAAATCGTGACGTTGCTGTGACAGTCGGGCAGAAAGTGGACAATCTGTCACGATCTGACACTTTATGATCTATTCAATGCCCTGCACATCTGGTGTTTGCCAGGCCAGATGCTGGCCACCGTCAACACAGATCAACTGACCTGTTACGGCCCTAGCATCCAGAAGATAGATAAGTGCTGCAGTGATATCTTTGCTATCGGCGCCTCGTTGCAGAATTGTTGACTGACGCTGACGGGAAAAGGATTCGGTTGACTGATGTGCGCCCTGAAGGGTCGGGCCGGGGCCAATTGCATTGACGCGAATATCCGGGGCCAGGGCCTGAGACAGCATTCGGGTCATGTCCCATAGCCCGGCCTTGGCGATGGAATAGGTCATGAATTCCGGTGTTGGTTTCAAGACCCGCTGATCAATCATGTTGACGATCAGCCCAGCTGCGACCGGTTCCGTTCCGATGCCGTGTGGTGCTGCCGCTGGGGCTTGTGCGGCAAAGGACTGGGACAGGATGAACGGGGCGCGAAGATTGGATCCGAAGTGCCGGTCCCAGTTTTCCCGTGTCGCCGTATGAATATTGTCATATTCAAAGATTGAGGCATTGTTGACCAGAACGGAAAGCGATCCCATCTGGCTGGTGATACGCGGGATCAGCCCCTCGACAGCATCAAGATCCAGGATATCGGCCTGAAAAACTTCGGCCCGGACACCAAGTGCACGTGCCTTGCGAGCGGTGATTTCGGCCTCATGGCCTGAATTGAGACAATGGATGGCGATATCATATCCCCTGCCGGCAAGGGTCAGCACCATGGCCTGTCCGATCCGTCGTGCTCCGCCGGTGATTAGTGCGATGCTCATGTCAGAAGCCATAATGTATAGGTGGCATAGACGGCCAGCAGGGCTGCACCCATCAGGCGTCCGATGGGGATATGCCGGAACAGGAACGGGCCAACAATCAGCGTACAGGCCAGCATGAACCAAAGGTCAAAGCGCAGCATCTCATCCGGAACAGGGATCGGTCCGAAAAATGCGGTAATGCCCATGATGGCAAGGATATTGAACAGGTTTGATCCGATGACATTGCCCAGTGCCATGTCTACCTGCCCGCGCAGGGCAGAGGCGACAGAGGTGGAAAGTTCGGGCAGTGATGTCCCTATGGCCACCAGTGTCAGCCCGATCACGGTTTCACTGATACCAAAGGTGCGGGCAATGCTGCTGGCACCGTTGACCAGAAGCTGCGCCCCTATGGGCAGGGCTGTCATGCCGATTACCAGCCAGAAGATGATCTGACCGGGAGAGGCAGGCCCGTGACCCAGTTCGGGTGTATGGCCATGGCCGGTCCGGGCGCTGCGGATCTGTGTCGTCAGTGTTACTGTCAGGCCACATAGCAGGATAGTACCGTGCCACCAGGCCAGTGAACCGGTCAGGCACAGCAGGATCAGCAAGACCGAGGCCGCAACTGCATAACCCCAGCTGACCTTCAGTTCGTTGTCGTTGCTCAGAACAGGGGCAATTATGGCGGTTGCACCCAGGATCAGCAGGATATTGGCGATGTTTGATCCGACAACATTGCCCAGTGCGATGCCGGGCTGTCCCCCGATGGCTGCTGCAATGGAAACGATCAGTTCCGGGGCTGATGTGCCAAAGGCCAGTACTGTCAGTCCGATGATGGCCGGTGCTATTCCCAGCCGTAAGGCCAGAGCAACTGATCCGCGCACCAGATAATCGCCGCCAAGGACCAGAAGGCCCAGTCCGGCCAATATAAACAGGATGTCAACGATCACGATATGGTAACCCCAGAAGCCTTGCGACGAAACGGCGGAACCCTGGTCCGGCGGCCACGGCCAGAACAATGAAAATCAGCAGGATCAGCAATACGCCTTTGATCATGTGCCAAACCTCTGGAAGGCGATCCGCTCTTCAATGGAGGCAAGGGCATCTTCGGCGATGTCTCCACCTGACAGGCCAAAGCGGCGCAGCATCGGTTTGCGGGTGCCAAAGCTCTGAAACTTCACATCGTCTCCGAATAGAGCATGCATTTTCGGGGCCAGATGGGCTATGCCATCCGACAGTCCCAGTTCCTGTGCGCGGCTGGCAAGCCAGAATTCGCCAGTGAAAATATCTTCATTTTCAGTCAGCCGGGCACCCCTGCGCGATTTTACCAATGCGATAAAGATGCGGTGCATGTCTTCCAGCAGGGTTTGCAGGCGGGCAATATCTTCGGATTTTTCGGGCCGGAACATATCCAGTTGCGACTTGGACTTTCCGGCGGTGTAGACGCGTCGTTCAATGCCGTGACGTGCAATGAATTCCTGCAAGCCGAACCCACCCGATATGACCCCGATGGAGCCAATGACCGAACATTCATCCGCCCAGATCTGGTCTGCGGCACATGCCAGCCAGTAACCGCCCGATGCAGCGACATCTTCGACAAAGGCATGAACCGGCACGTCATGATGGTCAGCCAGCCGCCGGATCCGTGCCGCTATCAACGAAGATTGCACAGGCGATCCGCCAGGCGAATTGATAGCCAGAGCCACGGCCTTTGGTTTGCCTTTGGTGAAGGCCTTTTCCAGTACCGGTGCCAGTGCCGCATCACTCAGCCCGCCTCCGCGGGAAGAAATCCCGATGGTGCCTTGCAGGCGAATGACGCTGATACGGGGGGCGGGGTTCAGGAATGGAATTTTCATGCTGCTCCAGATAAGCAACCATGACCTGTCCGGCAAGCGTCGCGCGTTGCAATCTGCGTTTGTCCGCCGCATATAGGGTCCGACAGGACGGGAGAGCCGGATGACCTATCTCGATTTCGAGAAACCGCTTGCCGATATTGAAGGCAAGGCCGAAGAACTGCGGGCCATGGGCCAGAAAGAGGAGGGCGTGGATGTCGAAAAGGAGGCTGCTGCGCTCGATAAGAAGGCTGGTGTGCTTCTGAAAGAAATCTACGGCAAGCTTGACCCCTGGCAGAAGACATTGGTGGCCCGGCATCCGGAACGTCCGCATTGTCGTGACTATATTGATGTGCTGTTCACCGAATATACACCGCTGGCGGGTGATCGTGCCTTTGGTGATGACCATGCGGTGATGGGGGGGCTTGCACGGTTCAATGATGAACCATGTGTCGTAATCGGTCATGAAAAGGGCCATGACACCAAATCCCGGCTGGATCATAATTTTGGCATGGCTCGCCCGGAAGGTTATCGCAAGGCGGTCCGGCTAATGGATATGGCCCATCGCTTTGGCCTGCCGGTGATCACGTTGATTGATACAGCTGGTGCCTATCCCGGCAAGGGGGCCGAGGAACGCGGCCAGTCCGAAGCCATTGCCCGTTCGACCCAGAAATGTCTGGAAGTCGGGGTGCCGCTGGTTTCTGTTATCATTGGCGAAGGCGGTTCAGGTGGTGCTGTGGCTTTTGCGACCGCGAATCGGATTGCCATGCTTGAGCATTCGATTTACTCGGTGATCTCGCCTGAGGGTTGTGCCTCGATTCTGTGGAAAGATGCCGATAAGATGCGTGATGCGGCGGCAGCCCTGCGGTTGACTGCGCAGGATCTGCGGAAACTGGGGATCATTGACTGCATCGTGACCGAACCGCTTGGCGGGGCGCAACGCGATTCCAGGGCTGCGATTGAGGCGGTCGGTCAGGAAATTACCGCTATGCTGAAGGATCTGTCCGGCAAACCGCCGGAAGATCTGATCAGTGATCGCCGGCAGAAGTTTCTGGATATGGGCAAAAAGGGGTTAGGCTAAGCTCCGGTGCTGCATGTTGATTGAACCTCAATTGGATCTTGCCGGTTATTTCCGGTCAGGTTGGCTGGAAGCGTGTTTAGCCGCCTTGTCAATTGGTTTTGTGCTGACTAGATAAGCGCGTCTGCATACGAAAGGCCCGAGTCTTTGGAAAACGTTGTCCTGACTGTCCATCTGATCCTTGCGCTGCTGCTGATCGGCATCGTGCTGCTGCAACGTTCTGAAGGGGGTGGTCTTGGCATGGGCAGTGGCGGTGGCGGCGGTGGTGTAATGACCGGCCGGCAGGCTGCCAACGCGCTGACCAAACTGACCTGGATCCTGGCAGCTGCATTTCTCGTCACCTCGCTGACGCTGACAATCATCGCTGCACGCAATGCCAGCGGTTCTTCGGTACTGGATCAGCTGAACATCAATGCGCCCGGTGGTGAAGGCGGCTCTTCGGCACCGGATCTGCCTGCTTATACGCCTCCGCCGGGGGTAGGTCAGCCTGTAACGCCGCCAGCCCCGGATACCGGTGCCGCAGCAGATTCGGCAACGGCAGGACCTTCGGATCAGCCCGCGGCTGATGCTGCCACAGGCGGAGAGCCGACAACGGATGTGCCGGTAACGCCGCTCGCCGCCAACTGATACTCAATACTTTGGGGGCAAGGATCTTGTCCCTACGATAACTTGCGGTCTGCATTGCGGCCACGGGATAAATAATCTATATCTTTAGCCCCGTGAACGGCGCTTTCGGCGACCGCGCAGAAGAACGATTCGAATTCACGGGGGCCGCATGGCGCGTTACATCTTTATCACTGGCGGCGTTGTGTCTTCGCTTGGCAAGGGACTTGCCTCGGCGGCGCTCGGGGCGCTTTTGCAAGCCCGTGGTTACAGCGTGCGGTTGCGCAAGCTGGATCCTTACCTGAACGTTGATCCGGGAACCATGTCACCGTTTGAACATGGCGAGGTCTTTGTGACCGATGATGGCGCAGAAACAGATCTCGATCTGGGACATTATGAGCGTTTCACCGGGGTATCCGCACGTCAGACCGATTCGATTTCCTCGGGGCGGATCTATTCCAATGTGCTGGAAAAGGAGCGCCGTGGGGCATATCTTGGCAAGACCATCCAAGTCATTCCGCATGTCACCAATGAAATCAAGGATTTCATCAAAATTGGTGATGATGAGGTCGATTTCATGCTTTGTGAAATCGGTGGTACGGTCGGTGATATCGAGGGCCTGCCCTTCTTTGAGGCGATCCGCCAGTTCATTCATGAACGTCCCCGGGGTGAATGCATTCTGATGCATTTGACCCTGCTGCCCTATCTGGCCGCATCGGGGGAACTGAAGACCAAGCCGACGCAACACAGCGTCAAGGAATTGCAATCCATCGGTCTGGCCCCCGATGTGCTGGTCTGTCGTTCTGAACAGCCGATCCCGGAAAAGGAACGTGCCAAGATTGCGTTGTTCTGTAACGTTCGTCCTGATGCCGTCATTCCGGCTTATGATCTGAAATCCATTTATGAGGCACCGCTGGCCTATCACCGTGCCGGGCTTGATCAGGCCGTTCTGGATGCGTTTGGGATCAGCCCGGCACCGCGTCCTGACCTGTCCCGCTGGGAAGATGTGATGGACCGTCTGACCAATACTGACGGGCAGGTGAAGATTGCCATTGTCGGCAAGTATACCCAGCTTGAGGATGCCTATAAATCCATTGCCGAAGCTCTTACGCATGGGGGCATGGCCAATCGTGTCAGGGTCAGGGCTGACTGGATTGCGGCTGAGGATATCGAGGCTGAAGGGGGAATTCACCTGCTTGATGGTTATCACGGGATCATCGTTCCGGGCGGGTTTGGCGAACGCGGCACCGAAGGGATGGTGACAGCAGCCCGTTATGCACGCGAAAAAGATGTACCTTATCTGGGGATATGCCTTGGAATGCAGATGGCGGTGATTGAGGCTGCGCGCAATCTGGCGAATATCGACGATGCAGGGTCGGAAGAGTTCGACCACGAAGCCGGAAAGACCCGCTTCACCCCGATTGTCTATCATCTCAAGGAATGGGTGCAGGGCAATTACAAGGTCCGGCGATCCATTGGTGATGACAAGGGGGGCACGATGCGGCTTGGGTCATATACGGCATTGCTCAAACCTGGATCGAAGATCTCGGAAATTTATGATGGTGCGCTGGAAATCGAGGATCGCCATCGCCATCGTTATGAGGTTGACGGTGCATATATTCCACAACTGGAACAGGCGGGCCTGTCCTTTTCCGGTATATCTCCGGATGGGAAACTGCCGGAAGCGGTGGAGTACCCGGAACATCGCTGGTTCATTGGCGTACAGGCCCATCCTGAACTGAAATCCAAGCCATTTGATCCGGCCCCACTTTTTGCAGGCTTTATCGGAGCAGCCAAGGAAGGGGCCCGGCTGGTCTGATCATCCAACCCGCCTCTGATGCACTTCATGTTGTCAGACCCGTTATGTGGCCGATTACGACTGACATTCATACGTCACTCATGAATATTGATCATGTACTAATGAAAAATGACCATTTTTATTCATGAATTAGTGTCCTTAATTCTCTGTCATCCCTGTATAACGGAGAACAAAATGGCACTTGCAGCAAATCTGGGTTTCCCGCGCATAGGCGCACATCGTGAATTGAAAACTGCTGTTGAGGCGTATTGGAAGGGTACGCTTTCGGCCTCGGATCTGGAAGCAGAAGGGGCGCGTCTGCGTCGTGATCACTGGCGGTTGCAGAAAGATGCGGGGCTGGATGTCATTCCTTCGAATGATTTTTCCTTCTACGATCAGGTGCTGGATATGACAGTCCTCCTAGGGGCGGTGCCTGAACGCTTCGGCGCTGTCCGTAATGAGGTTGATCTGACCCGGTATTTTGCCATGGCGCGTGGCACCAATGATTCGCCAGCAATGGAGATGACGAAGTGGTTCGATACGAATTATCACTATATCGTGCCTGAATTCACAGCTGATCAGCGTTTTTTTCTGGCATCGCAAAAACCTGTGAGGGAATATCTGGAAGCGAAGGCTGCAGGGATTGAAACGAGACCTGTTCTGATAGGACCGGTCACCTGGCTCAGCCTCGGGAAATCCAGGGATTCCGGGTTTGATCCGTTTGATCATCTGTCTGCAATCCTGCCGGTTTATGAAGAAATTTTGCGCCAGCTGACTGATGCTGGTGCGGCTTGGGTTCAGATCGACGAACCGGTTCTTGCAACTGACCTGACAGATGTACAACGTCAGGCTCTGGCCGGTTCATACGCCGTGCTCGGCAAGGCCGGCCCGGATGTAATGCTGGCCAGCTATTTCGGTGCACTGGAAGAAAATCTGGATCTTGCCCTGTCATTGCCAGTGGGTGGGCTGCATCTGGATCTGGTGCGAGCGCCTGAACAGCTGAAGCCGGTCCTGACGCGGCTGACAGACGATAAGGTTCTGTCACTGGGTCTGGTTGACGGGCGCAATGTCTGGCGCACGGATCTGGCGTATGCACTGGTAACTGCATCCGAAGCGGTGGCGGCTCTGGGTGGGGATCGTATCCAGATTGCGCCTTCCTCGTCACTTCTGCATGTACCAGTAGACTTGGCTGGGGAAACGACACTGGATGATGAATTGAAGTCGTGGCTGGCTTTTGCAGTTCAGAAACTGGATGAGGTTGTGATCCTGACCCATGCGCTGAATGGCAGGGATATGAAACAGGCTCTGGCGGAAAACGCGGTTGCCATGGCATTACGCAAGAGTTCGCCGCGGATCCATGATCCCCGGGTCAAAGACCGTACAGAATCGGTAGGACCGCAGGATCTGCATCGGCATTCGGATTATCCGGTGCGGCAGGCAGCCCAGGCTGCCAGGCTGGACCTGCCGCGCTTTCCGACGACGACCATCGGATCCTTTCCGCAGACTGCTGAGATCCGCCGTGCCCGTGCAGATTATCGTAAGGGTCGGATGACAGATGCGGATTATGACGCCTTCCTGCGTGCTGTAACCGGGGATTGTATCCGCCGGCAGGAAAAGGCTGGCCTTGATCTTCTGGTACATGGGGAGTTTGAGCGGAATGATATGGTGGAATATTTTGGAGAGCAGCTTTCGGGTTATGCTTTTACCCGGCTTGGCTGGGTGCAGAGTTATGGTTCGCGTTGTGTCAAACCACCGCTGATCTTCGGGGATGTGTCGCGTCCGGAACCTATGACGGTGGAGTGGTCCGTCTATGCGCAATCGCTGACGGACAAGGTTGTCAAGGGCATGCTGACCGGTCCGGTCACGATCCTGCAATGGTCCTTTGTACGTGATGATCAGCCAAGGTTGGAAACCTGCCGGCAGATTGCACTGGCCATCCGTGATGAGGTCACCGATCTGGAAGCCGCTGGGATCCGTGCAATTCAGATTGATGAGCCTGCCATCCGCGAGGGGTTGCCGCTGCGTCGCAGGGATTGGGACACCTATCTGCAATGGGCGGTTGATTGTTTCCGTCTATCGGCCAGTTCCGTTCGGGACGATACCCAGATTCATACGCATATGTGCTACTCGGAATTTAATGACATCATGCAGGCGATTGCGATGATGGATGCGGATGTCATTTCGATTGAGACTTCACGTTCAGATATGGAGTTGCTCCGGGCTTTCAGCGATTTTGATTATCCGAATGAGATTGGTCCGGGTATCTGGGATATTCATGCCCCGCGTGTGCCTTCGGAATCTGAAATGGAAGCATTGCTGCGCAAGGCGGCCGACGTAATTCCGACAGAACGGTTGTGGGTCAATCCTGATTGTGGGCTGAAAACCCGCGACTGGATTGAGGTTGAATCAGCACTCCAAAACCTGGTTGCGGCAGCCCATAGATTGCGGGTTGAATATTCCGGAACAGTGTAATTCAGCAAGGCTGGTTCTGCCGCTCCTGCACGACATGGCCAGCCCCACTGGGAATCTACACAACCTCGAAGAAGCAGACGAATAAGGAACAGCCGTTTCAGCGATGCGCAGATCATCGGGATGATCAAGGAACAGGAAGCTGGGCTTCCGACGGCGGAAGTCTGTCACAAGCATGGGCTGGCGCAATTGATCTTTGAAGGCCCAATATGGCGGTATGGAAGTTGTCCGATTCAGCGTTGCTGAAGGTGCCTGAAGATGAGAACGCCAAGCTGAAGTGGCTGCTGGCTGACACGATGCTGGACAATGTGGTCCTGAAGGATCTTCTGGGAATGGAGGCCGCAGCCCGCCATCGGTTCAAGGGCAAGGCCGACATTGACCGTGCGGAGGGAACTTGTTAGCTGGGCTGGATGAGCAGACCGACATGCCCCGCCTATAAGACCAGGAACTGGCCCGCCTATAACGAAGCGCTGAAGCGCCGTGGTTCGCTGACGATCTGGTTCGATCCTTCGATAATCTAGTTTCATGCCCCATTGATTTCCGAGAGGCGGCGTAATTCATGGTTCAAAAAACGGGCGGTGAACATGTCTGATCTTTTCTGGTTGAGCGACACTCAAATGGTGCACCTTGAGCCCTGCTTTCCGAAGTCCCACGGCAAGCCACGCGGTGATGATCCGCGTGTGTTGAGCGGCATTATCTTCATCAATCGCAATAGTTTACGTTAGCGCAACGCACCCAAGGAATACGGGCCGCACACTTGAAGGGACCGTGACCCCACCGGGGCCGCGCAAGCCCGGAAAGGCTCTACAACCGTTGGAAGCGGTGGAGCGACAAAGGTATATCCAAGCGACAATTTTATGATACTGTATCTTTATGAGCCATCCGATTGCCTTTCGTCGTCATGTCCTGCGGGTCAGGGAGCGTGACGGATTGAGCTTTGCCGAGGTTGCCGACCGGTTCTCGGCAGGCATTTCTTCTGTGAAATGCTGGTCGAAGCGACCGGAGCCGAAGCCTTATGAGCGCCGCAAGGTCCGCCGGATCGACCCCTTGATGCTTGCGCAGGACGTGCGCGATCATCCCGATGCCTATCAGCACGAGCGCGCGGCGCGGTTTGGCGTCACACCCAAGGCGATCTGGCAGGCGCTGCGCAAACTGGGTGTGACATATAAAAAAATCCCTGGCGCATCCGAAGGCGGACGCCGCCGCACGGCAAGCCTTCCAGGCGA
>JBKEAB010000177.1:0-21185 GCA_047971845.1 Paracoccus sp. (in: a-proteobacteria)
CCACGGCGGGAGCCATTGCACGAAACGAAGCTGTGAGAGCCTGCAAATATCTCGGACGGACACTCTGGCGAAAGCTGACCGGGTATCACCGCCGGAGCCGCGCAGAGACGAAGATGAACTGCGTCAAACTCCTTGGCCAAGGCCTCATGGCCCGAGACTTCGACCGACAGGTCGCTGAGCTCCAGGTCCGGATCGCGGTGCTGAACCGCTACACGGCTCCTAGCATACCCGTCACTGAGCCAATAGGATAAAGCCATCCGGGGAAAGGGGAACTGCGCTCGAACCCTGATTGGTGCAACAAAGCCGGTCTGGGGGCTGAATCACACCGCGGTCCGATAGTCAATGGGTCCCGCCCCCAGCCAATGTGTGCAAGGTGAATTTGGCTAGTTAAGTATATAGCCCCAAAATAATTTACCCGGATTATCGAAAATCCCATATTGCATTCATTGCAATCACGGATCCAAGGCACACATATCCGATGATACCGGCGATGATTGACAAGCCCGCCGATCTGGAAATGATCAACCTTCAGTTCGGGCAAAAGGATATACCGTGACCACCACTGACCTTCCTTCCTTTTCCGTCTGCGATGCACTTGTTTCCGTTATGGTGGCGGTTTCCGCTTCGGACGAAAATATGCGCACTTCCGAACTGCTGGCTATTGAACGGCTGGTCAATCACATGCCGGTTTTTGCGGATTACGATATCGACCGCATCCGCGTAGTATCCCAGACCGTAATGACCCTGTTCGAGGAAGAAGATGGCCTTGATGCGCTTTTCGGACTGGTCCGCGATGCTCTTCCCGAGCGATTTTATGAAACCGCTTACGCCCTTGCCTGTGATGTTGCCGCCGCTGATGGCCGCCTGCCTGACGGGGAAGCTGAAATGCTGCGTGAAATCCGGTATGAGCTGAATATCAGCCGCCTGCATGCCGCCTCAATTGAACTGTCGGCTCAACTGCGTCACCGCACGCTTCAGCCGTAGTCTCGTACCCAGCTGTCAACAAGCTGTTGTTGCAGGAACTTCGCCCGATGTGTCCAGCTAATGACACCGGCGGGCAATTCCTGCCCTTCGGTCGCGGCACGGCGTGCCATATCATTGATGAAAATTGCAAAAACAACCTGACCCCGGGCCGGAATGCGGCCGTAGCCGGCAAGGTTCGATACGAAATTCAACGTCCCCGTCTTGGCATCCAGTCGCAGGTCTCCGTTAAGTGCCCTGCCACGCGCATCCTGCAAACTGACATGTTTCATCAGATTCGGCAGCCCGGCATCCTGCCCCATTGTTGCAATGATCTGCGCCATCGCGCGGGCAGTAACCCGCGTATCGGGTGACAACCCCGAATGATCCCACAAATCCAGCCCTGCGATGCCTCGTGTCTCAACCCAGGTCTGCATATCACGGGCTGAAGCAACCAGATCGCGCTGCCTGCTGGCATGCAGCCCAACAGCTTCGGCAGTCAGGTTGGTGGAATATTCCATCATGTCACGCAAGATATCGCGCAAGGGTGGACTATCGACAGAAGCAACCAGCTGCATGTCCGCCAGTTCAGACTGAATAACCTCGGGATTTGGCAGAACCAGTCCCCGGGCGCGGCAAAGGGTCTGGAACACATCGCCTGTATAAAGCCCGGGTCGGCGAACAGGCAACCAGCGACTTCCGGCACGGCGTAATCCGGCACGATTGACCGACCAGAATTCCCGCCCGCCTTCTTCTCGCCAGGAAAACAGAGGTCCCTGCCCGACGGCTGCCGCCCGGATCGTATAGGCAGGGGGGCTGTTACGCAGCGCACGTGCCTGTAACGACATGGCCCCTCCCCCGGCTTTCCATGACAAGTGAACCCGGTTGAAGTTCAGCATTATCCCTGAAACTGCCGGATTATAGGTCAGATAATCATCCTGTCCCGGCGAAATTTCAGCAATATAGGGCAGTTTCTCGCCAATAACACAAAACCGTTCTGGTGGCCCCCCCGACCATTCTGTAACCGTCCGGCCTGCCAGTTCTGCCAACTGATCGGTATCCAGGGTCGGATCACCGGCCCCGACAAGAACCAAAGTACTGCCGGCCCGCATAACCTGTGTCTGAAAGCGAGTCTCCGGTCCCAGCCGATCAAGTGCATAGAGCGCTGTCAGGACCTTCAGTGTACTGGCCGGAGCAACAGGATGATCCGCACCGCGTCCTTCCAGCAGGTCCCCCGCCGGGTTGAATACCGCATAATCAATTTCAGCATCCAGCCCTGCCCCGGCAATCAACCGTCCGGGACGAGGGGGTGGCTTACGCGGGGGAGGAACAGCCAGACCCGCATTCAGCACATCCTGTGCCATGACAGGCCCTGCAAGCACCGAACCCAAAAGACCGGCCAGTATTTGACGGCGATTTGAAAAAATTCCTATTGTCATGCCCTAATGCCGAGCTGAACAAAACGGGAACGCAATACACGATTATCAAAGAAAGGGACGCTCCCGGGTGAGAGCAAAGGACCATCCCCCGCAACAGCCACCAAGGCAGTGCATTCAGCCAGAACAACTTCTGTAATAAATGGCAAATGCAAGGCACGTGCTTCGGCCATCGGTACCCAGTGCAGATGCGAAAGTTCGTCGCACGCCTGAGAAAAATCCTCCGGATCCCCGTGTATCCGTGCAGCATCAGCCAGAAAGAAACGTGCATCGAAACGCCGGGGCCTGCCGGGCGGTGTAATAGCACGGAACACATAATGCAGCGGAGAAGCATCAGGCATAAGACCCGCTTCGGAAAAACCCTCCAGTTCAGACACCCCGAGACGGCCAATCAGCAACCCAGTTTCCTCAGCCAGCTCCCGCAATGCAGCAACCAGTATCTGGCGTGGTGACACATTGCTTTCCGGCCGCGGCTCCATCGCAAGGCGTAACATGGTTTCCTGATCCGCATCGGAAGCCAGCGGAATAACGGCATCCCCGGTATCGACTGCCCCACCGGGGAAGACAAATTTCGAAGGCATGAAGGCCGCATTCGCCCCACGCATCCCCATCAGCACGGCCGGTTGCGGACCATCACGCCTGACCAGCACGATCGTTGCCGCATCACGTAGCGGAACCGGATCAGCCTTTCCCGGGGATTCTGCCACTGTCATGAGGACGAGGGCTCCACTTCCACGCCCCCAAAGCCATGCATTCGCCGCGCCCATTGTGCCCCGACAAATGCCCCCTTAATCAAGGGCAGGAATGCCAGCGACAGCACAATCGCCCCAATGGAAAACCAGATCAGCATTGAGACCGGCGATGGCTGATAGGTCAGGAACACCCATAAAAGCAGAGGAGCACCCAGATGCGACACGATCAGCACCGTCAGATAAGCCGGACCGTCATCGGCACGCTGGTGATGCAGTGCCTCGTTACAGTCCGGACAGTAATCGCGGATCTTGAGATAGCCCTCAAACATCTTGCCCTGACCACAAGCCGGGCACCGCCGCATTGCACCACGTCTCATCGCAAGCCCGGTCGGGCGTTCATCATCTGCTGTTTCGATCATCATGTTTCCCGTCGCGCGAAGTTCCGGCGCAAGATAACCCCTTCTGTCGCATACAACCAGCCCAAGGCTGCTGCATGACATGCTAATCGGGGCCAGATCCGGAATAATCATATCCCGAACGAAATAAAAAAGATCCTGCGGGGGCCCCCGCAGGATCTCTGTCATCACTTGACCACGGCAATATCGTGGTAATCACAAGGGTTTATTCGGCGATTGTCACCCTGGCCATATAGTCTGGCCCCTCGACCGAGCCATTGGCCGCCGCATCACCCTTCTTGACCGCATTCAGTACATCCCAGCCATCAACCAGCTGGCCGACAACGGTATATTGCCCGTCAAGAAAGGTTGCCGGGGCCAGGTCAATAAAGAACTGGCTGTTGGCACTGTTCGGGTCCTGGCTGCGGGCCATACCGACGGTTCCGGGCTGGAAGGACACATCACTGAATTCCGCCACGAGATCAGGCAGGTCCGATCCCCCCATACCAGCCATGGCATTATCACCACCCTGCTTACCGTACTGGACATCACCGGTCTGGGCCATGAACCCATCAATCACACGGTGAAAGACCACGCCATCATAAGCACCTGATTTTGCCAATTCGACCAGACGTGCAACATGGTTCGGAGCCTTATCGGCATACAGATCAAGCGTGATCGTACCCTTGGACTGATCGGCTGAATCCGAAACTTCAATCACCAGATTCGGGCCGGGGCCATCTGAAACGCCCGGAAATCCCTCGGCAACGGCGGCACCAGCCACAAGAAGGAAGGCAGGAACCAGAATTTTCTCAAGCATCAGAAGCCACCTTTACGGAAATCATGCGATCAGGATTCGCCGGCGGTTCACCACGCGTGATCTTGTCGACATGCTCCATCCCCCCAATGACACGACCATAGACCGTATATTGACCATTCAGGAAATGGTTGTCGCCAAAATTGATGAAGAACTGACTGTTCGCGCTGTTCGGGTTTTGCGACCGGGCCGCGCCCAGCGTTCCCCGATCATGCGGCAGTTTGGAAAATTCCGCCGGCAGATCCGGCAGATCCGATCCCCCCGTGCCGGCACGACGCGGGTTAGAGTCCTTTTCCATATTAGCATGTTCGACATCACCGGTCTGGGCCATGAACCCATCAATTACACGATGAAAGGCCACATTGTTATAAGCTCCGGCACGGGCCAGTTCTTTCATACGATCAACATGCCCGGGTGCAACATCAGGCAACAGCTCAATCGTCACAAAACCGTCCTTCAGTTCGATGATGACGGTATTTTCGGGATCCTTGATTTCGGCCATGCGAGGCTCCTTCTTCATTCATTCCGATCCAGAGGTAACGCCTCTGTCGCTGTCCTGCAACGCACGAAGACGTAACGCGACTTCACGCACACGGATTGACGATTGCGTGATGATGCCCCACAAACCCAACACACATGCACCGGAGGCCGCCATGAAGTTCAACCGCATTGAAGATCTGGACCTCGACGGAAAAGTCGCTCTGACCCGCGTCGACCTGAATGTACCCGCTGAAAACGGTCAGATTACCGATACCACCCGGATCGACAAGATCGTTCCAACGGTGAAAGCCATTCAAAAGGCCGGTGGCAAGACCGTCCTGCTAGCCCATTTCGGCCGCCCGAAAGGCAAGCGCGTCGAATCAATGTCTCTGAAACAAATTGTTCCGGCACTGGAAACGGCACTTGGACAAAAAATCACTTTCGCCGAAGAAGCCATTGGCGGGCCAGCCAAACACGCTGTTGCGGCCATGCAGCCCGGCGATGTCGTGTTGCTGGAAAATACCCGCTTCTATGAAGGCGAAGAAAAGAACGACCCCACCTTTGCCGCCTCTCTGGCAGCGCTTGGCGAAGTTTACGTCAATGATGCCTTTTCAGCCGCACATCGCGCACATGCCTCCACCGAGGCACTGGCCCGGTTGTTGCCTTCTGCTGCCGGCAAGCTGATGGAAGCCGAACTTGACGCATTGAACGCGGCATTGGGCGAACCTGTACACCCCGTTGTGGCCGTGGTTGGAGGCGCCAAGGTGTCAACCAAGCTGGATTTGCTGTCAAACCTTGTCGAAAAGGTCGACCGCCTGGTGATCGGCGGCGGTATGGCCAACACTTTCCTTGTTGCCAGAGGCATTGAGGTGGGCAACTCTCTGGCCGAACATGAAATGGCTGATACGGCACGGGAAATCATGACCAAGGCCGAAGCAGATGGTTGCGATATCATCCTGCCTGTCGATGTTGTTGTCGCACGTGAATTCAAAGCCGGTGCAGAATCCGAGGTCGTCCTGGCAGATGCCTGTCCAGCCGATGCGATGATTCTCGACACAGGGCCAGAATCGGTGGAGGCCATCCGCGAGACCTTTTCGACCTCCCGCACCCTGATCTGGAACGGTCCGCTTGGTGCTTTTGAAATCACCCCGTTTGACGCCGCAACCAATGCTGCCGCACAGGAAGCCGCCAGGCTGACCCGTGATGACGGGCTGATATCCGTTGCCGGCGGCGGCGATACGGTCGCAGCATTGAACAAGGCTGGTGTGGCAGGTGATTTTACCTTCATTTCCACTGCCGGCGGGGCTTTCCTTGAATGGATGGAAGGCAAAGCCCTGCCCGGTGTTGCAGCACTGGCCGACGCAAGACGATAATCCATGCTCCAGAAGGAACCGACATGGACAGTATTATTGAAGACAATGCTGAAACGCTGATCGCCAGCATGGGCGGCAATGCCCGTGCGGCGGCAGGTGAGCTGTCCCACGCCAGTGCCGAACGAAAGCATGCAGCCCTGATTGCAACAGCAGATGCAGTTCGCCAACGCGAGGCGGAAATTCTTGACGCCAATACCAAGGATCTGGACTTTGCCCGGGAACGTGGCCTGTCAGAAGCGATGATTGACCGTCTGACCCTGACCCCGGACCGGCTGCGGGACATCATTGACAGCCTGCGCACCATTGCAGAACAACCTGATCCGGTCGGACGGATCCTGACCGAATGGGATCGCCCCACAGGGTTGCATATCCAGCGTGTCGCCACACCGCTTGGCGTTCTGGGGGTAATTTATGAAAGCCGCCCCAACGTTACAGTTGATGCTGGTGCACTGGCGTTGAAGTCAGGAAATGCGGTAATCTTGCGGGGAGGAAGCGATTCAATCCATTCATCCTCGGCACTACATGCATGTATGGTTGAAGGGCTGCGCACCGCAAACCTGCCCGAAGCTGCAATTCAGATTATCCCGACTCGTGACCGTGAAGCCGTCACCGCAATGCTGCATGCACAAGGGCTGATCGACGTCATCATCCCGCGAGGTGGTAAAAGTCTGGTCAGCCTTGTGCAACGTGAAGC
The DNA here is from genome assembly GCA_047971845.1 of Paracoccus sp. (in: a-proteobacteria). Classification (GTDB taxonomy): domain Bacteria; phylum Pseudomonadota; class Alphaproteobacteria; order Rhodobacterales; family Rhodobacteraceae; genus Paracoccus. The sequence goes on from JBKEAB010000177.1 coordinate 6,848, forward strand.
ACGGGTTCCCGTCTTCGCCCATCTGGAAGGCATTTGTCACATCTATGCCGATGGTGATGCCGATCCGGAAAAGGCACGCCGTGTCGTCCTGAACGCCAAAATCCGGCGGACAGGTATCTGCGGTGCCGTCGAATGCCTGTTGATCGACCGTACCTTTTATGCCCGGCATGGCAACATATTGATCCGTGACCTGCTGGATGCCGGTGTCGAGGTGCGCATCGGGGAAGGACTGACCGGAACTGCCGGTACAGTTCCCGCACAACCCGATGATTTCGGCCGTGAATTTCTTGACAGGATCATAGCGGTCAAGCTGGTTGATGGCGTGGATGAGGCTATCGCCCATATCCGTCACTACAGCTCCGGTCATACCGAATCAATCCTGACCGAGAATGATGCTACCGCTCAGAGATTCTTTGAACGCCTCGACAGCGCAATCCTGATGCGTAATGCCTCAACCCAGTTTGCCGATGGGGGCGAATTTGGCATGGGTGCAGAAATCGGAATCGCAACCGGTAAAATCCATGCTCGTGGTCCGGTCGGGGCCGAACAGCTGACCAGCTTCAAGTATCTGGTCACTGGTAACGGTACAATACGCGACTGACGTGACCGGGCCGCTCTTATCTGGGGTCCTGATGTCAGAAAAAGATTCTGACCGTGGTCTCATCCAGCGACCAGTGGAGGCGGCGCTTCATTTCAGAAGCAGTGAGGCTGAGCAGCGGAAAATGCACCTCAGCAGCAGCAGGGTTGACCAGCCCCGGGCGCAACCCATTCAGCCATGACCAAAGCGCGGGATCCTGCCGTGTCCGCTCTGCCGTGGCCGTCAACTCCCAATGCCGGCCATTCTGCACGATCCCGACCCTACCCCCCCAGGGTATGGCAGTTTCGAGACACATCAGCGACAGCAACAGCAACTTGACAGTCCTCCGTGCCTGATCACCTTCAGCATCAAGGGTGATCTGCAAGCGTCCGGCCCGCTCCATATCCCGAATCAGATCAGCCAGCTCAGCCGGCGGTACACGCTGTGTATCTCCGGCTGCCCCGAACGCCATGCGAAAACAGGTAATACGGGCACGCGCAGAACGCAGGGAATCATTGATCAGCACCATTTCGGGGCTTTGATCCAGTCCCGGCCAGCTGCCTGTCATCTGCAACAGTTCCACCCCGTTACCGATCGCCCCCAGCGGAGAGATCAGATCATGACACAGTCGCGATCCGACAAGGGCGACAATACGCGCAGCAAGATCGTCTTTGTCGTCATCATGCGTTAAAATGGTATCAAGTGAAGCGTGTTCTTCCATGATAAAGGGCTTTCGTATGAATGAATTTCTCGAACCCGGCATGATCGTCCGTCATCCCGAGGCCCCTGATTGGGGGTTGGGACAGGTCCAGTCCCGAATTGGAGACAGAATTACCGTGAATTTTGCAGAAGCAGGAAAGCAAACCATCGACGGGCACCGCGTGGCATTGGAACTCGTTGAAATGGATGCCAGATAAACCTTGCATAACAACAAACTATAGCAACTCCCGATTGTGTCAACTGAAACAACGCAGCCAATCCCCTGCATTGTCATATTGCAATATTGCAGCACCTTACCTAGACAGACGCCACTTCGCAGCCAGATGACCCCATGAAGCCGGACAGCAACTTTTTCGATATCCGTATCGCGACAAGCGAGACTGACCTGAAAGCCGCACAGCGCCTCCGTTATCGTGTGTTCGTTGAGGAACTGGGCGGGGACGGTCCGCTGATTGACCATGGAGCCCGGCTTGAACGGGATGAGTTCGATGACGTCGTCGATCACCTTATCCTGATCGACCAGCGTCGTAATCCCGCTGACATGGATCACGTCGTCGGGGTCTACCGTCTGCTTCCGGGAACACGGGCAGCGGAATTCGGTCGCTTCTATTGCGATGGCGAATATGACCTGACAAGGCTGAAGGCTTCCGGCCGCCCTTTGCTGGAGCTGGGCCGCTCCTGCCTGTTGCCTGAATATCGCGGCGGTGTCGCCATGTTTCTGCTGTGGAGCGCACTTTCGGAATATGTGCTGGAGCTGGGCATCGAAATTCTGTTCGGTGTGGCCTCATTCCATGGAACCGATACCAAATCACTGTCACACCCCCTGTCATGGCTTCATCACAACCATCTGGCACAGGAAGCTCTGCGCCCCATCGCACGTGCCGAAGGCATGCAGCATATGAACCTGATCCCGAAAGATGATCTGGACCGTCGCGCGGCAATGATCGGAATGCCGGCCCTGATCAAGGCATATCTGCGACTTGGCGGCATGGTTGGCGAAGGAGCCTTCTTGGACCGGGATTTCAACACAACAGATGTATTGCTGCTGATGGATACGACCGCAATGTCCGAACGGCACCGTGATTATTATACGTCACGATGGCAACCGAAGAACTGACCCCCCCTAACTGGGCGGAGGCTACGCCACCGGCCGGCCAGTCACCGGACTGGCCGGGATGGTTACGGATCCTGCGACGTGGCATCCCCGCGCTGATCATTCTGGCTATCGGGGTCGCTGCCCTGATCCCGATTCGCCTGACCGAACGAATCTTCAGTGGCCCACGCCGCCCTGTCAGCGGTCCCTTTGTGCAAGCTGTCTGCCGCAGTGTCATCTGGTCCATCGGATTAGGCTGGCAACGAACCGGCACCCCGATGCAGGACCCCGGAGCTGTGGTCGCCAACCACTCAAGCTGGCTCGACATTCTGACTATGAACGCGGCCATGCCGGTCTTCTTTGTTGCCAAATCAGAAGTTTCCGGATGGCTGGGTATCAATATCCTGACCCGGGTTACGAACACGCATTTTGTCACTCGTGACCCACGACTTGCAGCAACTCAGGCCACTGAATTCGCGATACGTACGGCAGCCGGACACCGCCTGTTGTTCTTTCCCGAAGGAACATCAAGTGATGGTCAGCGCATCCTGCCATTCAAGCCAACCCTGTTTCAGGGTTTTTTGTCCCTGGACTTGCCTGAAAGACTGGCGATACAACCATTAACCGCAATCTATTCCGCACCCACAGGCCAGGATCCGCGTTTTTACGGCTGGTGGGGCAATATGGACCTGGCTCCTCATATCCTGACCGTACTGGCTGCACCACATCAGGGCCGTGTCGAAATCGTCCTGCATGACCCCATCCCGGTTCATGGTGAAAACCGCAAGAGCCTGTCACGGGCAGCGGAATCCGCCGTCCGATCCGCTTTCCCCTTCACAGATACGATATAAGCCCGCAACCTGCAGGGTTTTGTCGGATACGGCCTTGAAAGGCCCGAAGGACCGGTCTAGGTGAAAACGGATACCGAGAAGGACGCGCGAATGACCTATGTCGTCACTGATAATTGCATCATGTGCAAATATACCGACTGTGTCGAGGTCTGCCCCGTGGACTGTTTCTATGAGGGTGAGAACACATTGGTGATCCATCCTGACGAATGTATCGACTGCGGCGTCTGTGAACCTGAATGCCCGGCCGATGCAATCCGCCCGGATACCGAACCAGATATGGAACCTTGGGTCGAATTCAACCGGAAATATGCCGATCAATGGCCGGTCATCACCCGCAAGAAGGATCCGATGCCGGGATATGAGGAAATGGACGGCGTCTCTGGCAAGCTGGAGAAATATTTCAGCCCGACTCCGGGTGAAGGAGACTGATTCTGGCCACCGGAAAGCACTGCCTGCCAAGCTCTGCAACCCGCCTGATCATGAGAAGCCTCTGGAAATCAGCCTGAATTCTTTCAAAATCCGGGGCTGAACGTATTGAGAAAAGGTGACTTCTTTCATGCGTATTTTTATGATATATTAACGTGATGTAAATGCCGGGTAAGGGTTCTTCCCGGTGTTAGGAAATAGAAACCCGCCACCAGCCGGCGGAAGCATATTCGAATTAACCGACCTGACGGAAGGAATTTTCCCGCCGTGAGGTCATTTGTGTCGCCAGTACACCGTATATCGGCAGTACAGGCGGTATCAACTGGAAGGAAGAAGAATGTCCAAAGCCAAGAAATCCGAATTCCGTCCTGATGACTTCGTGGTTTACCCCGCCCATGGCGTAGGCAAGATCGTATCCATCGAAGAACAGGAAGTTGCCGGCATGGCACTGGAGATGTTCGTGATTTCATTCGAACGGGACAAGATGACCCTGCGCGTGCCCACCGCCCGGGCAACTGAAATCGGAATGCGTGGACTGGCCAGCCGGGATCTCGTCGATCAGGCGCTCGCCACGCTGAAAGGCAAGGCCCGTGTCAAACGCGCCATGTGGTCGCGTCGTGCACAGGAATATGAACAAAAGATCAATTCCGGCGATCTACTTGCCATTGCCGAGGTTGTCCGTGACCTACACCGCAACGACGATCAGCGCGAACAATCCTATTCCGAGCGCCAGCTGTATGAAGCGGCTTTAGATCGCCTGACCCGCGAAGTTGCCGCCGTGATCGGTGTTGATGCAGCCGGTGCCCAGAAGAAAGTCGATGACGTACTTCTGGCCCGCGCCGCCTGATATACGCAAAAACAACGAAAAGGGCCGCAGTCAAAGCGGCCCTTTCTCATATGAGAACATATATGCCCCAAGGATTACCCATCGGTCAGGCCATGTTCGGGTTCCGGATCTCTCACATCATCAAGCTTGACGGGCCCTGCCGCCGGTCCATGCGAGAAACGTTCCAGCAAGGCTGTTTCCAGTTCCTGATTAACGCGATGGGTTCGTTCAATATAGGCTTCGTTTTCCTCAGTCGGGATATCTGGATCCCAAAGTTCAGCCAACTCACGCAGGCTGGCCCGGTCGATCTTATAGAAGATCGATTCAGCTTCATGTGCCTCATATTCTGAGAACCCCGCATTCTCCAGAACATAGCGACCAACCCTGAGACTCGAATCATACATCTCCCGTACGATATGATCCGCCCCGGCAGCATACAGCCCATAGACTGAAATACGGTCGCGGGCACGGGCGATAATGGTCAGGTCCGGACGCTTGTTACGGGCATATTTCACCAGTTTCCGGTTCGCATCCGGATCATCAAGCGCCGCGACCAGTATCCGCGCCTTGTCCAGCCCCGCCGCACCAAGGATTTCCGGCCGGGTCGGATCACCGAAATACCCCCGGAACCCAAAACGCCGCATCAACTGGATCAGCTTCAGGTCATGGTCCAGAACCGTTGTCTTCAACCCGGAATGAGTGACCAGCCGGTTGACGACCTGTCCGAACCGTCCAATCCCGGCAATGATAATAGGTTGCTGATCATCAATATCATCATGACTATGAGTATCATGTCCTGCATCGGCCATGCGTTTGCCAATCTGATCACTGGCGATGAACAATAACGGCGTTACCAGCATGGACAGCGCAATGACCAGCAAAAAGCCCTGTGCCTCCCGGTTCGGCAAGACATTCAGCGTAACCGCATAGGAGATCAGCAGAAAACCAAATTCCCCGGCCTGCGCCAGTGACAGTGTGAACAAGGCACGATCCTTCGGGGCCATTTTCACCGAACGCGCAATCAGGTGCAGGACAAGCGCCTTGATCCCGATCAGCACGACCGTCACTCCGATGACGATGACCGGCATTTCCATCAGCATGCCGAAATTCATCCCTGCCCCAACGGTGATGAAAAACAGACCAAGCAACAACCCCTTGAAGGGTTCGACCTGCGATTCGAGTTCATGCTTGAACTCGGACCCCGCCAGCATCACGCCCGCAAGAAATGTGCCGAGCGCCGGGGACAGCCCGACAAAGCTCATCAGCGAAGCAATCCCTACGACAATGAACAGCGCCATCGTCGTATCCATTTCACGCAATTGGGCTGAATGAACAAAACGGAACAGCGGACGAATGGCATAGATCCCGATCAGTATGACAACCGCAATTGCCGCCAGCGTCACCAATGTCGCCCCCCACCCCGGAAGTTGCGCCATGAAAGCGCCACCGACAGAATCGGAATCCGCTGCATTGACCGGCGAACGGGCCAGCAGCGGCATCAGTGCCAGCATCGGAATAACCGCAATGTCCTGCGTCAGCAGCACCGCAAAAGCATCCCGTCCTCCACGTGTCTGCATCAGTTTCTTTTCCGACAGGGTTTGCAGGACAATGGCAGTCGAACTCAGCGACAGGATCATTCCCAGTGCCAGGGCAATCTGCCAGCTCTGATTCAAGGCCAGAGCCGCCAGGAAGATCAGCCCTATCGTACCAAAGATCTGAAACCCGCCGAGCCCAATCAGCCGCTTGCGCATTCCCCACAGAATACGCGGCTCCAGCTCCAGTCCGATGATGAACATCATCATTACCACACCAAATTCGGCAAAGTGCTGAAGATCGTGCATCTCATTCCCGGCAATGCCCAGTATCGGACCAATCACAATCCCCGCCATAAGATAACCCAATACCGAACCCAGCCCAAGACGGGTGGATACCGGCACAGCAATGATCATCGTCAGCAGATATACCGTAGCGAGCAGAAGAAAGTCGGCCATATGAGGTCAGCGCCCGTTCAGGATCGGAAGGTTATATTGTTTTCCCGACCTTGTATATTTCAACCCTCCATTACCGATTGAGGTAATTTTCCCACCATTGATTTTATCGCCCAGCCGGACTGTTACAATACGACCATTACTCAGGCGTACCAGGCCCCGGCTGGCCTTGCCGGCACCCACAGTTCCGATCAGCTGCGTGGCATTCAGATCTATTCCCTTGACCGTTGCCGCATTGGCAACCGACTTACTGGTCGTGCCTGAGGGCTTGGACTGGACTTCAGGTTCATCATCAACTTCCGGGGGGCGGTATGTCTGGTTCTTGCGGGCAGCCGCAGCGGCTTCCGCTTCGGCCTGAGCACGGGCACGCGCCTCGGCAGCAGCCTTGGCCTGTGCGGCTGCGCGGGCATCTGCTGCAGCACGTTCCCGGACACGCTGTTCTGCCTGTCGTTGCAGCTCCTGATCAAGACGGCGACGTTCGGCAAGCGCCGCGGCCTCTGCCTCGGCTTTCGAGGCAGCGCCATCCTGTACCGGTTCCGGGGCCAGGGTTCCATCAGTTCCCTTTCCCTGATCGGCCATGGCAGCGCTGACTGCATCATCCGTGGCACTGTTCTTTCCCCCCGCAGGCGGCGCACCCCGCTTCTGGGGTCGTACCGAACTCCTCAGAGCTGACAGCTTTACCGATCCAGGGGCCGCACTGGATGCGGAAACGGCAGAGGCAATGGCCTCCTCCACCGCAGCATCGGTGACCTCAGACAGGCCGGACGTGCTGGCTGATTGTCCCACCCCCGATCCCGGCCGGGGCTGAGGTCGGTTTGAACGCGCCAGCTTACCACTGCTTGCCTCACCCTGTCCGGTCACGGCCGGTGCTGGCTGCGATGCAGTGGGCTGCGTCTCTGTCCCGGCCACAGTTGATGCCCGTGCAGCGGGGCGTTCAGATGATCCCATTGCCTCGGCCACGGCGCTATCGACCGCATCACTGCGCGTGGGCCTCTTGGTCGGGCGCGCCTGAGCGGTACGGACCAGCGGCAGAGCCATTACCTCTGGCTGGGGCAGCCAGGGATTATCCAGCCGTGCCAGCATGGCCTCATGTCCTGCAACGGAAAAAAGCACCATATGACGAGGCGCCGGCTGCATATGCAGCGCGGCGCCCTGAGCTGAAGACATATCTGCCGGTCTGGGTGGTGGCCGGGATCCCGGTGGTTCCGGCTGCTCACGCTGGCCATAAGGTTGCGGACTACGTGGAACAGCCGGCTGTGGATCTGGAACAGCCGAGCTGGCGGCAGGCACACTTCGCGCCGGTGCGCTCTGAGGCCGGGCAGATCTTTGCAGGGTCGTGCTGGCAGGTGCACCAGGTGCGGGCGTAGCTCTCTGACGGTTGGAAGTTGTTGCAGCCGCAGATGAAGCCCTCCCCCGTGACACAGGACGTGAGACCGGACGATTGCTGTTGGCCTGCACCGGGGCAGTTGTCTGTTGTTGCTGTCTCACAACCGGTTGTGCTGATGCCGGTTCCGGTTCCGGAGCAGGCGATTGGCGACTGTTTCCACGTGCCAGATTTGCCGGGCGTGACGTCGGACGTGTCGAACTGGTAATTGCGGGCACAGCACGGGATGTTGCCCGATCAACAGGCTGCAACCGGGGCTGCTCTGATGCAGGTGGCTGGGACACGACCTGAACGGATGCACCTGCCGTTGTATCAGCCGTATTTGCCCCTTCTCCGATAGTCATGGAACCACCAACGGCAGCAACACCTGCCGCAACCGCCGGAGCCCCTGCCCCCGTTAACGGATCAACGGTTTCCTCAGGTCTGGCCGCCGCAGTATTTCCAGCATCCACAGACGGGACAACTGCTGGTTCAGTGACAGGCACGGTCGTGACATCCCGCGCCGCAACATCAGCAGATCCCGGAATCTGTCCAGCCTGATGGGCATCCCCCGGCAAAACCCTGTCAGCCTGTCCGGCAATGGGTAACCCCGACGATGCAGACGGTACGGAAACCCCGTCCAATGCGGCGGTCTGCCCGGTTTCTGCAACCATGGCAGAGGGTATGGACATGATATCTGACGATGGAGGTACAACATTCCCAGCGATTTCAGCTGTGCTGATAGCCGGGGTATCAGAATCAGTGATTACATTTTCCGGTGCCGGATCGCGAGACGTCAGGACAGCAGCAATACCCAGTCCCAGAACCAGTATCCCAACCATGGGCAACGCGCCCGACAGACCACTTCTCCGACCCGCCGCAGTTGCAGCCATGCGCGGTGCAGGCGCAGCTACTGGACGTATCTTGCGCGATTCAACCGCACGTTCGTGGAATGCACGGGCACGATCCGACATTGGTCCGGCCCGGCGTTGCACACGCATGCTCCCAGCCCTATTCGTTTGGCTGACGGCTTCCGGTGAAACTTCTTCAGACCCGGTTTCGGGTACAGAATCCTGCACCTCTGCCAGCTTATCATCCGGCAATATGATCGAACCAATATTAACCTGCACCATGTTCCTGGTTTCCGCCACCACCGGTCCGGTTGCATCTGTCGCACTTATGACAATATGCGGCGTAATCCGTGACAATACAGGTCCGATTGATGCCGGTTCCGGCCTGTCCCCGGGGATGGCCTCCTGTTCCGGCTGAGTATCATCAGTGCCGGATAGTTGCGTCAGATCAGCCGCACGTGTCCATTCCGCGGCCAGATCAGTCGCACCAAAATCAGGAATATGCGGAAACTGGTCAGGCAAAGGGGCGGCCACAAAACGATCCGGGGCAAAACCATGCCGAACAGCAAAGTCCTCGGCTTCCTGCAACGTCTGGCGAGCCACTGCGGCAATCTTCACCTCTGTTCCGGGCATAGCCCCGGCAGGGGTAAAATCAACCGCAAGATCCCTGGGGCTGTATGGGGTCAGCCCGTCCAACCCGATATTCAGCGCCTCTTCAGTGGTTGCTGCCGGGGGCAGTTCCAGATCAGCATAGAAAATCTGGTCCTCGGGGATGATCAAGGCCAGTCCCGAGGCATTCGCTGCCCGGAGCCGTCTGGAAAAGTCATCCAGACCCTCACGCAGATCGGCATCGAAGGATACCCTGCTCAATTCGGTCCAGCCAGAACCCGTGTGATGCAAAAGCTGCACCCCATCCGGCTGAAAGCCCAATGCGAAATCTTCATTCGGAACCTTTGTTCCGTCTGCCATCTGCTCGTCCATATGCTGTGCCTTATCCGGCCTGCTTGTTTTTTTCCTGAATAACCCGAACTGACCGACATGGAAAGGACACGCGCAGTTGTGAATGAACAATTCACCGCCGATGCGCGTTTGCCGGCAGAAAACAACCACAAGGACCGGCCGTGCCCATGATTTCGCCTTTCCGCCTGCCTGCAATCCTTGCAGCATCCGTCTGTACAGCATTTCTGATGGCCCCCGCCCTGGCCAATCCCATGGATCAGGGCAGCCATGCCTCATCCGGTAGTCTAAGCATTACGGGCCATGGCGAATCGCGGGTTTCCCCCGATCAGATGTTGATTACCCTTGGCGTCAGCACACAAGCCGACACTGCAGCCGAAGCAATGAGCAGCAATGCCACAAGTCAGCAGGCTGTTCTCGACGTGTTGAAAAATGCCGGGCTTTCCGAAACGGATATCCAGACGTCCGGGCTGACACTCAATCCGGTGATGAACTATCCTGGGAATGGCGTACCGCCAACGCTTGAAGGATACAGTGCACAGAACCTGCTGACCGTACGCGTCAGGGACATGGCGCAATCCGGCGCGATCCTGGACAGCGTGGTCAGTGCTGGCGCCAATGAAATGCGCAGTATCCAGTTTGTTCGTGCAGATTCCCGGGCGACCGAAGACAAAGCCCTGAAACTTGCAGTTTCTGATGCTATACACCGCGCAGGCATCATGGCTGAAGCCGCCGGGGTCGAACTGGGTCCGATCCTGCATATTGGAGAACCCAGCCAGATCATGTCCCCACCCGAACCGCGTGCAATGCGCGTAATGGATGCCGGCTCCATGTCGAAAAGCGTTCCCGTCGAAGGTGGTGAAATCGCCTTCACATCAGATGTTCAGGTCATCTTTTCGCTTGGGGAACCCATAGCTTCGTCCCCTTCTGCCGAAGATGATACGGCAACTGTACACTGACACCATAACCAGACAGATGACCCGGCCGGCCTGTAATCCGGCCGGATCAGGGTCATCGCTCTGGTTCAGGCGGTCGCCACCGTCAATGCCTGATCCAGATCCGCAATCAGATCACCGGCATCCTCCAGCCCAATGGACAACCGGACCACATCAGGGCCGGCCCCCGCCGCAATCTGCTGTTCTTCAGTCAGCTGGCGATGCGTCGTTGATGCCGAATGAATGACCAGCGAGCGCGCATCACCCAGGTTGGCGACATGGCTGAACAACTTCAGCGCATCAACCAGCCTCACCCCGGCCTCATAGCCTCCCTTGACCGAGAAGGTAAACAACGCCCCGGCTCCCTTGGGGTAAACCCGCTTCACCGTCGCATTCCATGATGAATTTTCCAGTCCTGCATAGCTGACCGAGGTTACACGCGGATCAGCCTCCAGCCATTCGGCGACCTGAAGGGCATTGGCAACATGTTTTTCCATGCGCAGGCCAAGTGTTTCGATCCCCATCAGAGTATAATGCGCACCTTGTGGATTCATGGTCATGCCCAGATCCCGCAACCCGATGGCAATCCCGTGGAAGGTAAAAGCAAGGTTGCCAAAGGTTTCATGAAATTTCAGCCCGTGATAGGCAGGCTCGGGTGCAGATAGGGACGGGAACTTGTCACTGGCCGACCAGTCGAACTTACCGCTGTCGATGATAGCACCTCCGGTTACAGTGCCATTTCCGGTCATATACTTGGTCAGGCTGTGAACAACCAGCGTGGCCCCCATCTCGATCGGACGACACAGAACAGGGGTCGCCAGCGTATTATCCACGATCAGTGGAATTCCCGCGTCATCGGCAATGGCGGCAATAGCCGGAATATCGGTAACGTAACCACCGGGGTTCGATATCGATTCACAGAAGATTGCCCGTGTATCGTCATTGATTGCTGCCCTGACGGCATCAGTATCATCAAGATCCACAAATGTGCATGACCAGCCAAAACGCCGGATTGTCTGACTGAACTGGGTTACCGTCCCGCCATATAGTCGACTTGAAGCAACGATGTTCCTGCCCGGTCCCATCAGGGGAAACAGCGCCATGATCTGCGCCGCATGACCTGACGAACAGCAGACCGCCCCGGCCCCGCCTTCAAGATCTGCGATCCGGGCCTGCAACGCCCCGATTGTCGGATTGGTCAGCCGCGAATAGATATAGCCAACCTCCTGCAAGCCAAACAGCCTGGCCGCATGATCGGCATCACGAAATACGAAAGCCGTTGTCTGATAGATCGGCACCTGCCGCGCGCCCGTTGCCGGATCAGGTGGGGTTCCCGCATGGATGGCCCGCGTGTCAAAGTCCAGCTTGTCTGTCATGGATATTCCCCCTTGATGCGCAGACAGCATAAAGCGGGCAAAAGCATCAGCGCAATGTCCAAGATTGGCACACATGCCACAGCACAGCACGAAGGTATCACTCCTGCTTTCAAATACTTCTTCCCCCGTTTAAGAAGCATTGGCCGAGAGGAGCCACACATGCCAGACCAGACCTGCATCCAGCCGCAAACCGGCATCATGGAAATCACTCTTTACGAAAGCGGGACCGCACAGCTGGCAGGACAGGACAATGTTGTCAAACTGTCCTCGAACGAAAACCCCTCCGGTCCTTCGGAAAAGGTCCGGGAGGCCGTGATCCGTGCGGCCCACCAGATGCACCGGTATCCAAATTCCGACCATATAGGACTGCGTACGGCAATCGGTACGGTTCATGGGCTGGATCCCGACCGGATCATCTGCGGGGTTGGCTCGGATGAGATCATCCATTTCCTTACTCAGGCCTATGTCGGGCCGGGGGATGAGGTTGTCTTCACTGAACACGGCTTCCTGATGTACCGCATTTCCACACTGGCAGCCGGAGGCACCCCTGTGGCAGTACCGGAACGTAACCGCGTGACGGATACAGACGCGATTCTTGCCGCCTGCAGCAGCCGGACAAAACTGGTTTTTATCGCAAATCCGAATAATCCAACCGGGACAATGATCGAACCGGATCAGCTGGAACGGCTGGCAAGCAGCCTGCCTGGTGGTGCAATCCTGGTCATCGACGCAGCCTATTCGGAATATGTCACCGATTACGATGGTGGGGCCGATCTGGCCACCCGCCTGCCAAATGTCTTCATGACACGGACATTTTCGAAGATTTACGGACTGGGTGGATTACGCGTCGGATGGGGTTACGGTCCACGTGACATTATCGACGTGCTGAACAGGATACGCGGCCCCTTCAACCTGTCCAATATCGCACTTGCCGGGGCAGAGGCGGCAATCAGTGATCAGGCCCATGTCCGGAAGTCCCGGGATGAAAACACCCGCCTGCGCAACTGGCTGGCGGAATCACTCGCCGAAAAGGGCGTTCCCTCAGATGCTTCATATGCAAATTTCATCCTTGCACGTTTTGCAGACGAGGCCACGGCCAATGCCTGCGATGAGGCCCTGAAGGCCGAAGGGCTGATCGTACGCCGTGTTGCCGGTTACGGTCTGCCCAACTGCTTGCGCATCACCATCGGGGATGAGCCCTCATGCCGGCGGATTGCCCATGTCATTGGACAGTTCATGGCCGGAAGGGGACACGGATGAGCATCATCTACGATAAGATCGCCCTGATCGGTCTGGGACTGATTGCAGGGTCAATTTCACTGGCGGCACGGGAAGCAGGGATTGCCGGCAAAGTCTGCGGCACCTCCCGCAGTGCCAAGACACGCTCAGCTGCACGCAACTTGCAGATTTGCGATGAAATCGTCGATAACGCCGCAGCAGCCGTCCGCAATGCCGATCTGATCATCCTGTGTGTTCCCGTCGCGGCCATGGGCCGGGTCGTGGCAGATATCAAACCACATCTGAAACCCGGGGCCGTCATTACCGATGTCGGTTCAGTTAAGCAGGAAGTCATCGAGCAGATCGAGCCACACCTGCCCGAGACCATCCACTTCATCCCCGGCCACCCCTTGGCCGGGACCGAACATTCCGGCCCCTATTCCGGCTTTGCCAGTCTGTTCCAGAACCGCTGGTGGTTACTGACCCCCTTGCCCGATACCGATCACAAGGAACTGTCCCGGCTGCGGCGTTTCATCCGTGCTCTTGGGGCAAATGTCGAAGATATGGATCCCGCACATCATGATCTGGTTCTGGCCGTCACCAGCCACACCCCTCACCTGATTGCCTATACCATGGTTGGCGTCGCGGATCACCTGACCCGTGTGACCGAATCCGAGATCGTCAAATATTCCGCAGCCGGGTTCCGTGACTTCACCCGGATTGCCGCATCAGATCCGGTCATGTGGCGCGATGTCTTCCTGACCAACAAGGATGCGGTTCTGGATATTCTCGGGCGCTTTACCGAAGAGCTTTTTGTTCTGCAGCGTGCAATCCGCATGGGCGATGGCGAGCATCTGCAGGAATACTTTACCCGTACCCGTGGTATCCGTCGTGGTATCATCGAAGCGGGACAGGATACCGCCGCGCCCGATTTCGGACGCGGTACAAAATCGATGACTGAACCACCAAGAGAAAGCTAGGTTCTGTGGCACTTACCTGATCCACAGGACGATTGCGGCGATGGTAATGACAGCGAGGTAGTTTCTGGCGGTCTTCTCGTATCGTGTTGCGACCCTTCGGAACTGCTTGAGCTTGGAAAAGCAACACTCCACGAGATGTCTTTGGGCGTATAGGTCTTGATCGAGAGGATATTTCAG
>JBKEAB010000178.1:0-3284 GCA_047971845.1 Paracoccus sp. (in: a-proteobacteria)
GCCCGCCAGAATGCCGGTGCTGGAGTAGAATGGGTGCTGATGAAGCTTTTGCCCTCTGGGACGAATGCCCTGCTACCTCCCGCCGTGGCCGTCCCTGATCATACGATACATGGTGCGCGGGTGCATTCCTTGAGCGGTGGCAACCTTGGCGACCGCCTGTCCATTAGCAACGTCATCAAGGGCCTGTCTTCGTACTGCCGCACCGAACCGTGGTGGTCGCCCCAGACGAATACCGCGTGCCCGTGCCGCTGCCAGTCCGGCGCGGGTCCGCTCGGAAATGAGGGTTCGTTCAAACTCGGCCAGTGCCGCCATCATATGGAGGACAAGTCGCCCGCTCGATGAACCGGTCTTAAGTGCTTCGGTGAGCGACTGCACCCTGACACCTTGCCTGTCCAACTCGTCAATCAACCCGATCAAGTGAACCAGCGACCGTCCCAGCCGATCCAGACGCCAGACCACCAGCGTATCACCGGGATTCAGGCTTGCGAGTGCTGCGTCCAATCCGGGGCGTGATACTGCTTTGCCGGTGATACCCTGATCTTCAAATATCCGGGCACAGCCCGCAGCATGCAGCGCATCCTGTTGCAGCGCCAGATTCTGTTCGTCGGTTGAGACACGAGCATAGCCGATCAGTTGCGGGTGGGTAGATTTGGTTTTGACATAAAGGGTCCGATCACCCCGGCTTCCGACACGTGCCGAAATCAGGAAATCCTGCCAGTCATCCAGCAGGTCACCTTCATCCGCGAGATCATCCAGAACCAGTGTCGATAAAAGGTGCATGACATTATTGACGACAACGTAATAGGTCAGCAGCGCATCACCCAATTCAGCCGTCACAACATTATCGGCATCCATACCCAGATCCGGACAATATCGTGCCAGCCTGTCATGGAAACTGTCGATATGGCCTGTTCCCTGACAATCACGCAGCCAGACCGATACAGGGGCATGGTTTCCATCCAGACCGATCATCATATTCTGCTGATGTGCACCAAACAGCAGACCATGCGTAGCCCGAACCTCCAGTAGTGGCAGGATAGCGATATGCAGGAAACGGCGAAACCAGTTCCGTGTATCGCCATCCGGGATAAGCCGGCCCAGCCAGCTGCACCCGCATGGGGCCAGTTCACACAAGCTGGCCAGCATCCACGGCCCCGGAGATGCCGGGTTCCGGAAAGGATTGTCGCGCAAGGACACAAGCGTTTCAGGGATAATCCCGTCCGCATCCTTCAATGCAGCATAATCCGCTTCACGCAGAATACGCATCTGGGGAAAACGGAACTTCAGATCCTGTCCGACCGGACCGGCCAGCAGCCTTGCCAGATCAGCCCCCCGTCGCATTTCACGAGGTTGCAGAATGCGGGTTGAGTTGGTCAGCCGCAATGAAAGCGACATCTTCACCATTGTGTCTGCGTACCAGCCGTGCAGTGTCCGCATGGATCCGGTTGCCCGCCATCCCTTCTGTCCGGATCCGATCACCTTTGCCCCGGCCCCTGCAATACGATCGGCTTCTGCAATCGCCTGCCAGGGGTGTATCGGCAGTCTGATCTGTTCCGGGTCAAAAATTCCAGGTGCATGATCGGCATGTGCGAGATGCTCAAGACGAAACAGCGCGTCAGGCGACATGGCAACACCACTACGCGACACCGCCAGCCATGTCAGGGGGAACTCCATACCAAACTCCGGGGCAAAGCGTCGGGCATCTTCAACACTCATCTCATCGCGGCTGCGTGGGTTTGGATGGCAGGGATGACCATATTTCAATGCCGCCTCAGCCTGCTGGAAATTCCATTCCCGCGGGTCATCATCCCATTCCGGCAAGGGCGCCCGCCGGATCGCCTGAAGACTATCTTCGACCCTTGCAACAAAGACAGACCCGAACGGCCTTGCAAGCAACCGCAGGGATTGATCCGTGGCAAATGGTCGCCCATTCAGCCTGATTCCTGACTGAAAGCTGTCTGCCCTTTCAGCGGTACCCTGAGGACACCCTGCTCAGTCGGGATTTCCATCGTGTTTCCAGACAGTTGGACATTGGGGGAAATATCCTCTCGCAGAGCTGCATTCAGAAATGAATCGAGCGCGGAAATATCATGCAACTCTTTGCTCATGGCACGCCTCCCTGTGGATCGGCCTTTCCATTTACAATTTCTTACTATAATAGTCAGTTATAGCGCAATCTATGAATTCTTATGCCGAAAGCACAGGCGACAGCTCACTTGCAAAGCACTCTCTGGCCAGTTCTGGCCGGATATGGCTTTCAGCAAACCGCATTGATTGGTATGCTGCCAGTTCTGGCGCATCAGTTGTACATGCCACCGGAACAGATCGGAATGGCAATCGGAGCCGGACTGATCACTTCCGCCATCCTGACACCACTCCTGTCCGGGATGATGACGGAGCAACGCCTGAAGATCGCCCTGATCGTACTGCTTGCAACATCACTGGCACTGATCGCCCTTTTGCTGGTTCCTCAGCCGATAAACGCAGCATTCACGATCCTGCTGGCAATCCGCTGCATACAAGGCACCGCTGCGGCAACCGTTCTGACCATGGCGCAGGGATCAAGTGCTGACACAGGACAACAGGCGATCACAGTACTGGCGCGGATACAGTTCATCCCCGGACTCGGCCGGGCACTTGGGGCTGCACTGATCGGTCCTCTGGTCCGGCTATCCATCATATTACCGATACTACCCGCAATAGCCGGAGCAATCATCAGTCTGTACCGGCTGAGTACCACAGACAGGCCCATCCACCCATTCCGGTCAGGACCATCATCCATACCCCGCCCATGGCTTGCGGCACTGGTCCTGCCTTTTCTGATCCAGTGCTCGGTTGGAGCAGGACAGCTAGGTATCGGCCCATTGCTGGCACAAACCCGCTCACCCGAACAAGCAGCAACAATTGCCGGGATATGCCTTGGCGCAGGTTATCTTGCACTGCCCGCTGTCCATTATCTGCTGACCCCGAAAGGCATGTCTGTCCAGCCTGTCGCCGGATTACTGACTATAGCCCAAGATATAACCTAACGACTTAATTTTGATTCCATTTTTTACAGGAGAAGAGTTCATCGACGGACAGTCCGGTTCGTCGTCTGATGGCCTTTGCCTGCGCCCGGATCGGTTTGATCTTGTTGAGATCGGGGCTGTAGGGCGGGAGGTATTCGAGAGTGTGTCCGGCACCGGCAATCAGTTTTTCGGTATCAGACCGTTTGTGAAAGCTTGCGTTGTCAAGAACCAGCACCGCATCGGGTGGCAGCTTCGGCAGCAGGTCCTGCCCAAGCC
>JBKEAB010000179.1:0-6992 GCA_047971845.1 Paracoccus sp. (in: a-proteobacteria)
GACTGTCCGTCGATGAACTCTTCTCCTGTAAAAAATGGAATCAAAATTAAGTCGTTAGGTTATATTCTGGCAGACGAAATCCACGTTCTGCCAGATGCGCACAAACGCGAACGGGACGACACGGCGATCGAACTGGGCACCCATAGCTCATGCTGCTCGGGGCCATCACAACGACAGTCCCCTGCTTTCAAATGAAAAATCAGGGGTGAGCCTTGTTTTTCGTCGCCTTTATATTGGCGCGTAGCGCCAATATAAAGGTAAGCTGCCTACCGAAAAAGCTGGCAAATAGGGGGTGATTTGCACCGCTTACGGGTGACCCAACAGGGAACAGAATTCAACAAGGCCCGGGGTGAGGCGATCCGCATCCTGAAAGGAGAACTGGACACAGCAGGTTACAGCGCACCCAAACCCGTCCATCACATCCTGGTCGATGATGATGAAGACAGCCAGCCTGACACATCTGACAATCCAGCCGGTCCTGCCGGTCACCCTGCCACCGATATTACCCCCGATGCAGCTTTCGACCGCATGGTCGAAGCCGGTAAGGATGATGGCGAGCCGAATCTTTTATCAAAGGACGCCCCGCAGGAATAACCGGTCAGATATCAGAGAATATCATCCAGAACATCAACAGGCCGTACCAGACGCGTCCCCTTCGGCGTCACGACGACCGGGCGATTCAGAAGCACCGGGTTGGCCTCAACAGCGTCCAGAAGACGATCTTCACTCAGGGATTCATCATCAAGTCCCAGTTCATCATAAGGCGTGTTCCGGCGCCGCAACAGCCCGCGCAGGCCAAGCCCCGAATCACGTGCCATATTCCGGATATCTTCCCGGGTCGGCACGGTCTTCAGATATTCGATCACCTCAGGTTCAAGCCCGCGTTCATGCAACGCGGCAAGTACATTGCGGGAAGTTGAGCATTTCGGGTTGTGATATATTGTCACCTTCATGGAATACCTTCATCTTCGGCAGGTCTGGAAGCGATACCGATCATGTCATATATCTGACAGCAACAGAATGGGATGATGACAATGGATAACAATCTGACCGAAGGCGAGCCACTGATCCGGCCTTCATCGACTGACCACCCACTTTACGATCAAGTGGTTGAGGCTTGCCGGACCGTCTATGATCCTGAAATTCCGGTGAACATCTATGATCTGGGACTGATCTATACACTGGACATTTCCCAAGATGGCGTGGTCAAGGTCATTATGACACTGACCGCACCGGGCTGCCCCGTTGCCGGTGAAATGCCCGGCTGGGTTGCCGATGCCGTCGAAGCCGTCCCCGGCATACGGGAGGTTGATGTTGAAATGACCTTCCAGCCGCAATGGGGCATGGACATGATGTCCGAAGAGGCACGTCTGGAACTGGGCTTTATCTAGGCCCGGTCCTCCTTACCAGTGTGGCGGTCTTTGATCCGCCAGCGGAATCGTTCCCTCATCGGCTTCACGCAACGCCTCACGCTCCATCAGCATCCCGACACGGGCTCGCAGACGGGTGATTTCCCGTTCCTGCCGCGCCACAACATCTGACAGATCATCAACCGCACGGGTCATATGTGCCAGCTGCTCTTCCAGCCGCTGCAACTTGTCCATTCCATTCATCTCCGTTAAGCCCGACGCGAGACGGAGACAGGTTCCATGCCGCAGGACAAGAAGAAAACACCCCGCCCCAAGGCTCAGACGCCCAAGGGTTTCCAAGACTATTTCGGCGCTGAGGTCACCGAACGCAAGGCAATGCTGGATCGCATCGCCGGAATTTATCATCTTCACGGTTTCGAGCCGCTGGAAAGTTCAGCGGTTGAAACCGTCGAAGCTCTTGGGAAATTCCTGCCCGATGTGGATCGCCCTAATACCGGTGTCTTCGCCTGGCAGGAAGAAGAGGTCCCCGGCGGCGGCAAAGGCGACTGGCTGGCACTGCGCTACGACCTGACAGCCCCGCTGGCCCGCGTGGCGGCGCAGTATCGCAACGATCTTCCCTCCCCCTACCGGCGCTATGCGATGGGTCCTGTCTGGCGGAACGAAAAGCCCGGACCAGGTCGATTCCGGCAGTTTTATCAATGCGATGCCGATACGGTCGGCAGTGCCTCGGTCGCGGCAGATGCCGAGATTTGTGCCATGCTTGCAGATGCATTGGAGGCGGTCGGCATCAAACGCGGCGATTACCTGGTTCGGGTCAACAACCGAAAGGTATTGAATGGTGTGCTGGAGGCCGCCGAAGTCAGTGAAGACCGGGCCAACGACGTGCTGCGCCAGATTGACAAATTCGACAAGGTCGGACGTGAAGGTGTACTGGCACTTCTGACAAAAGGCCGCAAGGATGACAGTGGTGCCTTTATCGAAGGCGTCGGGTTGACTGAAAAGCAGGCTGCACCAGTACTGGCCTTCCTGACCTCAAAGGGTGTGGATAACGCGACAACCCTTGCCAATCTGAAGGCTGCCGTGGGCGCATCTGCTATCGGTGCAGAAGGCGTGGAAGAACTTACCCGGATAGCCGCACTCCTTGCCAGCCTCGGCGTGGGGGAAGGCCGTGCCGTGATAGATCCATCCATCGTGCGCGGCCTCGGCTATTATACCGGCCCGGTATTTGAAGCGGAGCTGACCTTTGAGATTCTTGATGAAAAAGGCCGCAAGCGGCAATTCGGTTCCGTCGCGGGGGGGGGGCGTTATGACGGGCTTGTCGAACGCTTCACCGGCCAGAAGGTCCCGGCAACCGGCGTTTCCATCGGCGTCGACCGGCTGCTGGCAGCCTTGCGGGCCAAGGGGCTGATCGATAATGGTGAACTCGGTCCGGTCATTGTTACGGTAATGGATCGCGAGCGCATGGGTGATTATCACGCCATGGCAACCGAACTGCGCACCGCCGGTATCCGCGCCGAAGTATATCTGGGCAATCCAAAGAACTTTGGTAATCAGTTGAAATATGCCGATAAGCGCAACGCGCCTGTAGCCATCATTCAGGGCGGTGATGAAGCACAAAAGGGCGTATTGCAGATCAAGGACCTGATCCTGGGCGCAAGACTGGCTTCAGAAGTCAGCCACGAGGAGTGGAAATCCCAACCCGCCCAGACCGAGGTGCCTCGCAATGATCTGGTAGCATCCGTCCGCGAGATCCTGGCCAGATGGTAACGAAGGCCGCCAAACAGGCCGTTGGGCAGGTTCTGATGGCCGCCTTCCGTGATGCCGGCGCAACAGAGGTTGCACCCGATATCCTTCTGGATGCCGCCACACTTCTTGACCTGTATGGTGAAGACATCCGTGCCCGTGCCTACCTGACCCATGACCCCGTCCGGGGCGAGGTCGTCCTGCGCCCCGATTTCACGGTTCCTGTCGTACAGATGCACATGGAAGCAGGTGCAGAGCCCGCTCGCTATTGCTATCTGGGCGAGATCTTCCGCAAGCAGGATCATGATGATACCCGTCCCGACACACCACGCGATAATGAATATCTGCAAGCCGGGTTCGAGGTCTTTGCCCACGACCCGGAAGCAGATGCCGAGGTCTTCGCATTATTCCACCGGCTGCTTGCCCCCTATCGGCTGATGGCAACAATGGGTGATATGGATATCCTGCTTGATGCAATACGTACCCTGCCCGTTTCCAAACCACGCCGCAACGCCCTCTTGCACCATATCTGGCGACCTAGCCGTTTTTCACGCCTTCTCAAACGCTATTCGGAACCGGCAACGCGACGCCCCTTTCCTGACAGTACCGCACCATGGACAGGACTACGTACCGGGCCGGAAATGGAAACCCGCATGGAAACCCTTACCTCCGAACCTGCCGAAATACCTCTGCCCGCCCAGTGGACCCATTTGCTGGCCCGGCTGTTCGCCATAGACGCCCCGGCACCACGTGCCCTTGACCAACTGCGCAGTATCGCCGTGGAAATGCCCGCAATCAATGCCGCCACTGAACGGCTGGCACAGCGCCTCAATCAGCTTTCTGCACGGGGCATTTCCCCCGAAACCATCCGCTTTGCCACCAGCCACGGTCGTGAAACGATGGAATATTACGACGGCATGACCTTCACCTTTACTGCCAGTCAGCCTGACTGGCCACCCGTCGCATCCGGCGGACGCTATGATGCGCTGACCGCTCAGCTGGGACAGGACCGCACTATCCCCGCCGTGGGCGGCATTATCCGTCCGGGCCTCGTCGCGGAACTGGAGGCTCGATGCTGAAGCTTGGCGTGCCGTCCAAGGGCCGTTTGATGGAGGATACCTTCCGCTGGTTCGCAACACATGGTATCATATTGTCACGGGCAGGGTCCGACCGCGAATATGCCGGTCATGTCGAAGGCGCCGACATGTCCCTGGTCCTGCTTTCGGCAAGTGAGATCCCACGTGAACTTGCCTCCGGCCGGATTGACCTAGGGGTAACCGGATCAGACCTCGTACGCGAAAAGCTGGCTGGCTGGCGCTCTGATGTGCGCGAAATCACGGCAATGGGCTTCGGTCATGCCGATCTGATCCTTGCTGTGCCCGCCTGCTGGCGCGATTGCGAGAACCTTGACGATTTCGCAGCCATCACCCGGCAATTTCGTAATAATCACGGCTTTCGCCTGCGGATTGCAACAAAGTATCACCGCCTCGTCCGCGCCTTCCTGTCTGAACACGAAGTCGCGGATTATCAGCTTGTCGACAGCCAGGGTGCGACTGAAGGTACAGTCGCAAACCTGACCGCAGAGGCCATCGCCGATATCACCAGTTCCGGCGCAACGCTGCGTGCCAATCACCTGAAAGTTCTGCCCGACGCATTGATCCATGCCAGTCAGGCCACGCTGTTCGCTTCGTTGAAGGCTGATGATCTCATGATACAGGCGTTCAGGGACCGCCTTCGGTGCAAAGACCAAGAATCATGTTAGGCCCACTCCGGAACCGATTTTTGGATACCTCGCACCAACCCTTATCTTTGTAAAAATTACGAATGATTCATTCCAAGGCTGAACAACGACAGAAGAGGTGGGCGGTAGTCGATCTCCGATCTTCTCAGATTTTCTTCTTATTGATTTTATTAAATAATTTATAGTGATATACATACCGCAGGTGATAATACTGCTCTACGTCGTATGGACTCTTGGGGTTTCCTTCGTCGTGAAAGGCTGCTTCCATGCTCCTGCAGTAGAGAGATTTGCCATGGGAACCTTGGAACAGCTGGTCTTGTCTGATCGGCAATGGGATCGGATCGCGACCCATATCATCGTCGATGGCCGCACGCACGGCAGCCGCGGCCGCGACAATCGGATGTTCGTCGAGGCAGTGCTCTGGATCGTGCGCACCGGTTCGCCATGGTTGGCGCATGAAATTCGGCGTTCTGCCGGTTTAGCCGCTATGTCTGGTGGCAGATATTCGAGGCGATAGCGGCCCTGAACTGCGATTTCGGACATCTCATCGCCGACCGTGTGCCCGCCATCGTCCGCAAGCCGGTTAACACAGGTGCGCACCAGAAAATGCGTGCCGACCTCCTGCACCGCGCAGAAAAACTCGTAAATATCATTCTCGCGGTCGCCGATATGGACTAGCCGCTTCGGCACTCCCAGCAGATCTGTGCCCTGGCGCATGTTTTCCAGCCAGCGGAAGCTTTCCTTCTCTTCGATCGGCACCCGCGCCGGGTTGATCCTGGGCTTGAGCGGCCCGCTGCGGGAGCGGGTGCGCGGCATCTGCCGCCAAGTCT
Organism: Paracoccus sp. (in: a-proteobacteria); assembly: GCA_047971845.1. GTDB lineage: Bacteria > Pseudomonadota > Alphaproteobacteria > Rhodobacterales > Rhodobacteraceae > Paracoccus. Next base: position 5,685 of record JBKEAB010000179.1, read on the forward strand.
GCCGCGAGAATGGGGGCGACATCTTACGCGGTGTTCTGCCGAGCGAGCATGTCCACATGTTCGTATCGGTGCCGCCGAAGCTCGCCATCCCGGATCTGATGCGCAAAATGAATGACCGTTCGTCTTATCGGGTGCAACGGGAATTCCCGTATATCCGCAAGCGCTATTGGGGGTGCAGGTTCCGGGGCAGGGGCTGGTCTTCAGCCACCAACGGTACCATCACCGAAGACATCACACTTCAGGACCTTGAATGGCACATCGCTGATCCTGCCGGTGCCAGCCGGTAGTCGGTCAGTATCGTCTGCGGTCGGACGTCTGCGCCACCATTGAGGCGGTGTTCGGGGAGGAGCTTGCTGAATTTTTCGGTCGCATCCGTTACATCTGCGGCGGCAGTCAGATCGTGGAGTACTGCTTTTCAAAGCCGAACAGTTTCGAAGGAGGACCACACGGTACAAGAAGACTGCCAGAAACTACCTAAGCAGCAGTTCTGGCCTTGCCTCACAGGTGCCGACTTTTTTCGTGGTTGATTATGCACGGCCTTGTGGATCGCCTTCTCAAGGGCGGCGTTGTCCGCAACATTGCTTTGGTCTTGACCGGCACCGGGTCCGGGGCCTTGCGCATTTTCAGCGTCTCAACCTCGCATGCCATGAAATTTCTGCGCCATTGGCCGACCGTGTCCTGGCGCACCCCGAAGGCCTGTGCAATCCGGTCCGCCGTCCAACCCGCGAGCGTCAGAAGGATCGCCCGCGCCTGATCCACCCCCGGTCACGGATGGCTGCCTGACAACGCCTGCAACAAACCCCGGTCCTCTGATGAGGCCGTGAGGGTTGATCTCCCTGACCGTCTCTGCCTTCCGGCTCTGAAAATCAGGAACCACAATCAAAAACGTGGGGCAAGGAGCAACAATCAATCCGCATAGCTTGGCTGAAATATATCAAACTATGTGTCTCCCCCAATAAGCCTCATCCTTGGAATATTTTACTGTCCGGTCAGCAGGACGCGACCTTCAGTTTTAACGAGCCACTCGTTCAGCGGCGATGCGGGTATATCAAGCATATGAGACCTCCAGCCGCGATCATCGGATAATCTGCTTGGTGCAGAGGGGGGCATTTCCTGTCAAAACAGGTCATTTTCGGCCAAGCTGGGCGCAGTTGTTTGCTTTCGGTTGCAAGAGGTTTGCTCAGCTGCACCGTTTCCCCACCCGACGGCTGCTCTAGAAAATAATTCGCTTCAGATCCATCAGACGCGTCCGCAATCCCGATGATGACATTCAGAATGTGCCTGAAAAGCCCCATGCAGTCTGGAAAA
>JBKEAB010000180.1:0-7252 GCA_047971845.1 Paracoccus sp. (in: a-proteobacteria)
CGAGCCCAGCCATCGACAGGATGCTCGCCACCATCCCCCTCGCCATGGTCACTCGGACCAGTGGCGTTTCCATGGCTCGAGTTGACGAAGAGGCAGACCGAACAGGACCTTCACCATCAGACAGAACTGAATCGCCGCATCGCTGAACAGCGGCGGCCGACCATTACGACCAGCCTTCGGCGCAAGCCACACCATGTCCTTGTCGGGCCAGATCAATAGAGGCCCTCGTCGCCGCAAAGCGTCATTGCAGGACTTCCAGTTCGTCGTGCGGTAGCGGGCAGGATCAGGGCGGGTCATGGCAGACCATTAACCCCATGGATTCGCCAGGTGAATCCTCTGCAACGAGAACTTTTGCAACAACGACATTCAGGTGGTCGGATTATATTTCCGGCCGCCATCAACGCGATTGGCCTGACCTGAGCCCGTGCAGGCAACGCCCGCAGTATTAACAAAAACTCAAGATTGTCCCGCCAACTTCGTTCCCGTTTCATGACAAAGGGGAACGGGATGAAATCCGTTGATGAGATTGCCGCGGAAATTGTGGTGCGTGAAGGGGGATATGTGAATGATCCCGATGACCCGGGCGGGGCAACAAAATACGGCGTAACAATTGGCACGATGCGCAGGCTGGGGATGGATCTGAACCGGGATGGCAAGGTTGACAATCTGGATGTAAAAGCTCTTGGCAAGGAGCAGGCAACCAGCATTTTCAAGGAGCATTACTTTCGCAGACCCGGCATTGCCCGCTTACCCGAAGCCCTGCATGCAACGGTTTTCGACATGTATGTAAATGCAGGAGCCAATGCCGTGAAAATATTGCAGCGACTGGTGTCGCGCATGGGGTTCACAGCACGTGATGACGGGATTATTGGCCCCCGGACCATTGCAGCCGTCAATGCGGCGGCAAGTGCAGCCCCGCACCACATCGTCGACGCCTATGGAATTGAGCGGCGGAATTATTACTATTCATTGGCTGACAAACGTAAGAACAGTCGTAAATATGCCACAACCCGTACGGGCAAAAAAGGTGGTTGGATCACTCGTGCCGAAGCCTTCATTTCCCCCCGATACCACCTCAGCATCAGCCAGCATCATGAAAGGATCGCACAATGGGGATAATCGACCGTTTCATGGGGGCCGGTGCCGCTGCACAAAGCCTGTCCAATGCCGCCACCGGGGTTGCCGAGGTATTCCGCGAAAACGCCACCCGCCGGATGGAACTGGATGAGGAAGCCTATCGCCATGCCATCACGCAACTCAGCGCTGAGTTCAGTGCGCCCAAACGTGGATTCTTTGACCGTTTTGTAAATGGACTCAACAGATTACCAAGACCATTTTTGACATTGGGGACATTTGGCCTGTTCACTTATGCAATGATCGAACCTATTGGGTTTTCACAGCGAATGATCGGTTTACAATCCGTTCCCGAACCTCTCTGGTGGCTGCTTGGGGCTATCGTATCCTTTTATTTCGGTGCCCGTGAAGCACATTATTTTCGCAATGGCAGCTTCCCCCGCCAGATCGAATCAGCCATGCTTCCCGCAACAAATCTGCCCCCTGCAAACATGTCTGCATCTGTCCCGGATACGTTCAAAGACAATACCGCCTTGCAGGACTGGTGGGCTGCACAAAGTACTGCCCTTGCGTAAATTGCGTCCCTGCCATGACCTGTACACATGACTGATATGCCCTAAAAAGTTAATTTGCCGCTTGTCTGGCCGGCAGACTACCCCTAAATCGGTCTATGAAGACAATGCTTGAGCTAACCCTCATAGTCTTCACCTCCCTGTTGGACTCAGGCCGGGCCTAGTGCCCGGCTTCTTTTTACTCACATTCCGCTTCTGCGCCCCTTCCCCTTCACCTCTGCCGGGCCTAAAAGACAGGCCATTCAGCAAGACGGGGAACAGCCATGAACGAACCGGAGATCACCGAGGACCTGATCGCCGCGCACGGGCTGAAGCCCGATGAATACCAGCGTATTCTTGAAATCATCGGACGAAAGCCGGGCTTCACGGAACTGGGTATTTTCAGTGCCATGTGGAACGAGCATTGTTCTTACAAGTCCTCGAAGAAGTGGCTGCGTACCTTGCCAACAGATGGCCCGCAGGTCATCTGTGGCCCCGGTGAAAATGCAGGCGTCGTCGATATCGGCGACGGTCAGGCAGTGGTATTCAAGATGGAAAGCCACAACCACCCATCCTACATCGAACCACATCAGGGCGCTGCCACTGGCATCGGTGGCATCCTACGTGATGTATTCACCATGGGTGCACGCCCCATTGCCGCCATGGATTCGTTGAGCTTCGGCTGCCCGGAACACCCAAAGACCGCACATCTGGTCAAGGGAGTCGTTGAGGGGATCGGCTCATATGGCAATGCCTTCGGCGTGCCCAATATCGGTGGCGAAGTCCGCTTTCACCGTGCCTATGACGGCAATTGCCTTGTAAATGCCTTTGCTGCCGGACTGGCTGACAGCAACCGCATCTTTTACTCTGCAGCATCTGGGGTTGGCATGCCCGTCGTCTATTTGGGCGCCAAAACAGGCCGTGACGGGGTTGGTGGCGCAACTATGGCCAGTGCCGAATTCGACGACACCATCGAAGAAAAGCGGCCCACCGTACAGGTTGGCGACCCTTTCACCGAAAAGCGGTTACTGGAATCCTGTCTGGAGCTGATGGCCACGGACAGCGTAATCTCCATTCAGGACATGGGGGCCGCCGGGCTGACCTGTTCGGCCGTCGAAATGGGGGACAAGGGTGGGTTGGGTATCCGCCTGAACCTTGATCAGGTGCCGCAGCGTGAAACCAATATGACCGCATACGAGATGATGCTGTCGGAAAGTCAGGAACGCATGCTGATGGTTCTCAAGCCCGAACGTGAGGCTGAGGCACGGGCCATCTTCAAGAAATGGGACCTCGATTTCGCTATCGTTGGCGAAACACTTGCCGAAGACCGGTTCCTGATTGTCCACAATGATCAGGTCATGGCCGATCTGCCATTATCCAAGCTATCATCAAGTGCGCCGGAATATGACCGACCGTGGGTGAATACGCCGGCTGCAGGTGCCCTGCCCGATCTGCCTGCAATCTCTCCGATCAAGGCATTGTGGGCGCTGATCGGCAGCCCGAACCATGCTCATAAAGGCTGGGTCTGGGAACAATATGACACCCAGGTTGGTGCCAACACCGTCCGGCGCCCTGGTTTGGGGGCCGGTGTGGTGCGCGTATACGGCACGAAAAAGGCATTGGCCTTCACCGCAGATGTGACGCCACGTTACGTCCATGCCAATCCGTTTGAAGGCGGAAAGCAAGCCGTTGCAGAGGCTTACCGAAACCTGACGGCATGCGGTGCCCTGCCTCTGGCAACCACCGACAACCTGAATTTCGGCAATCCCGAGAAACCTGAGATCATGGGACAGCTTGTCGGGGCAATCAAAGGCATTGGCGAAGCATGCACAGCACTGAATATGCCAATCGTGTCAGGCAATGTTTCATTGTATAATGAAACAGATGGTCAGGCCATCCTGCCTACTCCGACTATTGGTGCGGTGGGACTGCTGAACAGCCTTGATGAGCTGATTGCAGGACTGCCGGAGGAGGGTGACATAGCCATTCTTATCGGCATGACCCATGGCCATCTGGGTCAGTCCGCCCTCGCTGCAGAAGTCTTCGGGGTCGAGGCCGGGGATGCGCCACCGGTTGATCTTGTTGCCGAACGGCGGAATAGCGAGTTTCTGCGCACCAACCGCGATCATATCAGGGCGGCAAGCGATCTTGCCGATGGCGGACTGGCCCTGACAGCATTTGAAATGGCCGAAGGTGCCGGAATTGGTGTCCGCCTGGACAGCGGTGATATTGCAGATCTGTACGGAGAGGATCAGGCCCGCTATCTGGTTACCTGTAACCCTGTCGGGGCCGTATCCTTGCTGAAAGCTGCTGAAGCAGCAGGCATACCGGCCATTCAGGTTGGCCAGTTCGGCGGAACTTCCGTACAGATGGGAGAGGATTCCGCAGACCTGACCGATCTGTCTGCGCTGTATCGCCGCGCCTTTTCAGATGCGATTCACGGTGAAACTCCGCTGGGATGACTTGAGAAATATCTTCGTGCTTCCTAGCTTGAGGAGGCGCAACAGAGGTTAAAACATGTTTTCCATCCCCGGACAGACCCCGGTGACAATTACGCCTGCGGCAGAACGTCAGATATCCCGGCTCATGACAGGCAAGGATGCCTTCGGATTGCGTATCGGCCTGAAAAAAGGCGGTTGCGCAGGGATGGAATATACCATGGATCTGGTTCCTGCTGCCGACAGCAATGACGAAATCATCGAACAGAATGGTGCCCGCGTCCTGATAGCACCAGCTGCCCAGATGTTCCTGTTCGGAACGGAAATTCATTACGAAACCGGGTTGCTTGAATCTGGATTCAGATTCCGCAACCCGAATGTCACAGACGCCTGCGGATGCGGGGAATCAGTATCCTTCAAACTGGATCACGATGCGCCCAAGGCTTGAACGCCACGCTTTGCAGGCCTATCCCCATTCCACATGACAGGAGGATAAGATGGCCCCGAAGAAACTCGCCGCTGGTAACTGGAAAATGAACGGGCTGAACGCCTCTTTGGCAGAGCTGGATACGCTTGTCTCACGAACGAATGGCTGTGATGTGCTGATCTGTCCTCCAGCCACGCTTATCACAACCGCAGCTTCCCGTGCCGGACAGATTGCCCTTGGTGGACAGGACTGCCATACTAAGGAAAATGGTGCCCATACCGGTGATATTTCGGCTGCCATGCTGCGGGATGCCGGGGCAAGCCATGTCATTCTGGGTCACTCCGAACGCCGGACTGATCACGCCGAAACCGATGCAGATGTTTCTGCCAAGGCCGTGGCGGCCCATGCGGTCGGGCTGATCGCAGTGATCTGCGTCGGTGAAACCGAAGCCCAGCGTGACGCAGACGAAACACTGAATGTCATCGCGACCCAGCTTGCCGGATCGGTTCCCGAAAAGGCCACCGCCGCCAATACCGTGATTGCCTATGAACCCGTCTGGGCCATTGGTACGGGACGGATCCCCAGCCAAGATCAGATCTCCGAGGTTCACACCCTGATGCGCAACAAGCTGGCAGCACGCTTTGCCGATGGTACCGATTTTACCCTTCTTTATGGCGGCTCGGTTAAGCCGGAGAACGCAGCCGAAATTTTTGCCATTTCTCATGTCAACGGTGCCCTTGTCGGGGGAGCAAGCCTGAAAGCAGACGATTTCGGATCGGTCATAGATGCTCTGGCGTCGGCATAAGGGGCAGCATATGGGCCTGACGAAAGACAGCGTCATGGCCGCTCTGCGGGAGGTCTCTGACCCAGTTTCGAGCGCTAACCTGATCGATTCCGGCATTGCTCGTGCCATTACCGTTGAAGCAAACGGGGATGTACGCTTTGTTCTGGAAATTGATCCGGCACAGGCGAAAATCATGGAACCAGTCCTGACACAGGCGGAAACCGTGATCCGAGCCCTGCCCAGGGTGGGCAAGGTCAGTGGAGTACTGACCGCCCATAGTGAAAAGACTGCCCTGGATATCAAGCCCCGGCCCAAATCACCTCATGCTCCCAAACCGATACCGGGTGTTGCCCGCATCATCGCCATCGCTTCGGGCAAGGGAGGGGTCGGGAAATCAACCGTCGCGACTAATATCGCTGCGGCCCTTGCTGCAGAAGGCCGGCGGACCGGCCTTCTGGACGCGGATGTCTACGGCCCCAGCCAGCCGCGCATGATGGGGGTATCAGGACGACCGGCCAGCCCGGACGGCAAGACTATCATTCCTCTGGAAGGCCATGGTGTCAGGCTGATGTCCCTCGGCCTGATGACCAGGGAAGAAGAAGCCGTGATATGGCGAGGACCGATGCTGATGGGTGCCTTGCAACAGATGCTGTTTCAGGTCGAATGGGGCCAATTGGACTGTCTGATTGTGGATTTGCCACCTGGTACAGGTGACGTACAATTGTCACTGTCCCAGAAGGCACAGCTTGATGGTGCGATCATTGTATCAACACCGCAGGACATTGCGCTTCTGGATGCACGTAAGGGGATCGACATGTTCCACCGCCTGAACGTGCCTATCCTTGGTCTGATCGAGAACATGGCTGTTCATATCTGTACAAATTGCGGGCACACCGAACATATCTTCGGTCAGGGCGGCGTCGCAGCAGAGGCAGAAACCCTTGGTGTCCCTCTGATGGGGGAGCTACCGCTGGAAATGGATGTCCGCATCGCAGGTGACAGTGGTACCCCAGTCATAATCAGTGCCCCGGACAGTGCTGCGGCACGGGCATTTCGCAAGATTGCGCACGGACTGATCGTCGCCGGGGTTGCATGAAGCCCCTGCCTGCCGTCATTCTGGCTGGCGGGCGTGCCACGCGCATGAACGGCAGGGACAAAACGCTGTTATCACTGAATGGTCAGCCGATTCTGGCGCATATTCTGGGCAGGCTGGCAACACAGGCAAAGCCAATCGCTATCAGCGCAAACGGAAATCCCACACGCTTTGCCAGATTCGGTCTGACCGTATTACCAGATCCACTACCTGATTATCCCGGCCCTCTGGCAGGTATCCTCGCAGCAATGCATTGGGCAGAAAACCAAGGTGCCCCGGCCGTCATCACCGTTGCGGGGGATTCCCCGTTTCTGCCTCTGAACCTTGTGGAATACTTGCAAACAGCGGCCGGAACATCAGGTCTTCCCGCCCTTGCCGCAGGTCGTGACGGGAATGGCACAATCCATCTGCATCCGGTTTTCGGCCTGTGGCCGGTAACACTGCGAAAGACCTTGCAGGATTCCTTGCGGGAAGGTCAACGCAAGGTACGGCAATGGGCAGCACAGAAAGATCATGCAACAGCCGTTTTTAACGCGAATGTGAAAGGCACAGATCCCTTCTTCAATATCAACCGGCCAGGAGATCTGATCCGTGCAGAACAACTAGGTCGTGTTAATACTTAATCATGTCACCTGGCTTTGTTGGACAAATGTGTGAGGGATTCACTGATTGAATCCAAGATGGTAGCTGACCAGCATAAGCGGTTGGTCCCCTACGAAGTACAAGACCAGGAACTGACCTTCGTACAACACGGCGCTAAAGCAGCGCGGTTCGCTATCGATCTGGTTCGATCCTGAGATGCCTTGGCCTTGGCACGCGCGTCTGACAGGCAAGCGCGGTGGTCAGCCTGAGTTCAGCGACGCGTCGATCCAGGTTTGTCTTACG
>JBKEAB010000181.1:0-12585 GCA_047971845.1 Paracoccus sp. (in: a-proteobacteria)
AGGCCCCCGGTCGTCTTCGCAAGCTTAACCATGTCATTGACGAACTTGACCGATACCCTGAAACGCGCCGCCGCTGACCGGTGCGTGTTGCCCTCGGACACATGATCCACGACACGCTGTCGAAGTTCAACAGGATGCGGCTTACCCATCGTTGATCCCCAATATCTGCCTCAAAGACAGGGAATCACAGCGCCTCATCCAAAGGAAGTATGAATCTCAATACGTGCAGCACGCTCTAGTACTTATTTTCAATATTTCTGATGTACGTAACTGCCTGGTGCAGCACAGATCCCATCATCGGGATTTCGTGCAGGAACCATCCTGCCGGAATGCCCCGACAACCACTTCTCCCAAGTCGGCCACCAGCTTCCGGCAAAGAACGCTGCCGAATCACGCCAGCTGTCGGGACCAGCCGAGAAATCCTGACTGCCGGTATAATGGCCATATTTCTTCTTTGATGGTGGGTTAACAATTCCGGCGATATGGCCGGATTCCGACAGGATGAACCTCTTGTCTCTGGATCCCATCTGGGCCACTCCACGCCAACTGTATTTCCACGGGGCGATATGGTCGGTCTCACATCCGATCGCGCAAAGTGGCAGGGTGATATCTTTCAATGACAACCTGTGCCCCATCATCGGATAGCCATCGCCAACCAGCAGGTTTTTTTGACAAAGCCCACGCAGATAATCGACAGTCATTTTTCCCGGCAGATTGGTCGCATCCCCGTTCCAGTAGAGCAGATCAAAGGCAGGCGGTGCCTCCCCCATGAGATAGGACCGGATTGCCGGCCCCCAGACCAGATCATTGGCACGCAGAAAGCTCATGGTGCGGGTCATCAGATGTGAGGCAAAGATCCCTGCCCGCCCGATTTCGGCCGCGATGCCTTCCACAAAGTCATCCTGCAGGAACGGAGTGAATTCGCCCTGTTCATCAAAATCCGTCAGGGTAGTGAAAAACGTGGCGGATTTAATCCGGTCATCCCCGCGTTGCGACATCAGCGACAATGTCAGCGACAGCGTTGTTCCCCCAATGCAGTACCCGACAACATTCAGCTTTGGTTCCGATGTAATTTCCCCGACTGCATCCATGACCGAAAGATAGGCGCTTACATAATCTTCCAGCCCGACATCGGCATAGGTGGCATCAGGATTTTTCCATGACACTACAAACAGCGTATAGCCCTGATCCACAATCCAGCGAATCAGACTATTCTCGGGCTTCAGATCAAGAATGTAGAACTTGTTGATCCATGGTGGAAAAATCACAACTGGCGCTGCGTGTACCTTGTCGGTTGTCGGGCTGTATTGAATCAGCTCATACAGTTTGTCACGCCGGACCACCCGTCCTTGCGAAGTGCCGATATTCTCACCAACGGAAAAGGCATTCCGGTCTGCCAGCGAAACGATCATTTCGCCACCATTGGCTTCGACATCCCGGACGAGGTTCTCCAGCCCCTTCACAAGGCTTTCACCTTCGGTTTCCAATGCCCGTTCAATTGCATCCGGATTGGTCGCCAGAAAATTCGTGGGCGCAAACATGTCGATAACCTGATTGGTCAGCCAGCTCAGCCGATGCTGATCAACAGGGGGCAGCATTTCCAGCCCTGCTGCAGCCTCACGCATGGCACGCGCATTGATCTGGTACTGTGTCTTGACGAGGTTGAAATACGGATGTGTCTGCCATAGCGGATTACGGAAGCGCTTGTCCTTTTCCGGTTCTTCATCCTCTGGTGCAGTCATCTTGCCACGGGCAAGATGGGATTGAACCCCGGCATAATGTGCGAGCGTTTCACCCCAGTATTTCACCTGCTGTTCCAGAATGCGTGCAGGCTGTTCCGTCCACATTCTGGCCCATGCCATGCTGGCATTTACCATCAGGTCCGCACCGGGCCCCTCAACTCCCGGATCATGGATCGGGCGTTGCGACAAGGCCGAGGCGAGCCGCTGGGTCAGGGACTCGAGCCGCTCCATGTTCTCTGCCAGCAAACTGCCTGCCGCCGCAGGAATACCGGTATCAGCATCAGGCAAGGTACTGGCAGCCGTTGCAGCCTTGATCAGATCAGCCTGGGCGGTCGCAAGCGCGGCCTCGGAAGCCGTCAGTTTGGGTTTGTCATCTGTCGACCGGGTGGTCGTCTTGGCAGTCCGGGCTTTTCCTGATGCAGCGGCAGCACGTCCCTGCCCCTTGGTTTTTTGTGCCGCGCTCCTGCTGCCGCTTGCCACAGACCCTATGCCCGCCTTTGCCACTGCCAGCTTCCTTACAGGTTTCGCCGGAGCAGACCCGGCTGAGGATTTGGCAGGGGATCCTGTCGCTCCCGCACTTCGACCCACTGTCGCCCTGCTTCCCTTGCCAGCTGCCCCCTCTTTGGCGGCGAACAAGGTCTTTTTCGATACGACCTCCACATCGTCAGTAGATTTTACTGGCGTGGCTTCGACGTTACGACTTTTGGTCCTGCGCGTGTCTTTGCTTGCCATGGCCGGCTCTCCCCCCTACTGTCCCACCTGATCTTAACCGGCAGACTGACTTTGAAAAGGGGGCAGTTCCGGTCTTGGGTAACGAGCAACGGAATGAAAATGGGTAAACAACCTCTGAAAGGGTTGATCTCCTACGATGCGATGGAGACCATCCGTAATACGAATGAATGGCTTGGTGCATCGGCACGAGCCATGGCTTCATATCCGGCATTCGCCATGATCCCACATCCGATGTTCCGCCTGATGAGCGCCTGGGGCCGGATCACGGAACGCAGTTTCGCCCGTATGGTTATCAAGCCGGACTGGGACATTCCGCCAATTCCCGGTGTCGACGGACAGGATCATGTCGTCTATGTCGAGCCGGTCCTGAAACGCGATTTTGGCGATCTCGTACATTTCAGGGTTGCCCGCCGCGATGCAATGCCCCGCAAGATCCTGCTGGTTGCTCCGATGTCCGGCCATTATGCAACATTGCTGCGCTCAACCGTGACATCATTACTACCGGATGCGGATGTCTATATCACCGACTGGCACAATGCCCGGAACATCCCCGTGTCCAAGGGCAAGTTCGATATCGAGGACTATACCCGGTATCTTGTCGATTTCATGCAGCATCTCGGACCGGATCTGAACGTGATTGCGGTATGTCAGCCTGCCCCTCTTGCCCTTGTGGCAACAGCCCTTCTGGCTGAAGAGGACCCTAAATCACAGCCACGCACGCTGACCCTGATCGGAGGGCCGATCAACCCGGACGCCGCCGCAACCGAGGTCACCGATTTCGGCAATCGCATTACCATGGGTGAACTGGAATATCTGGTCATCCAGCAGGTCGGGTTCAAATACAAGGGAGCCGGCCGTATGGTTTATCCGGGGCTGGCCCAGCTTTCCTCCTTCATTGCGATGAACGCCGAGACCCATGCCCGCGCATTCTTCGATAAGATCGTGGCCGAAGCCAGTGGCGAAGCTTCGGAAGCTGACAAGCACAACAAGTTTTACGATGAATATCTGGCAGTCATGGACATGACGGCAGAATTCTACCTGTCCACGGTCGAACGCATCTTCAAGGGGCTGGAGATTGCCGAAAACCGCTTTACCGTGAATGGAAAATTGGCTGATATCAGCAAAATAAAGGATGTTGCCGTCTTCACTGTCGAAGGTGCCAAGGACGACATCTCGGCACCAGGACAATGCGTTGCCGCGCTTGATTTGTGCAGCGGCATCCCCGACAATCGCAAGCAACAGCATCTTGAGCCCGGCGCAGGACATTATGGCATCTTTGCCGGAAAGAGCTGGCGCCTCAACATCCGGCCAATCGTGCTTGATTTCATTGATGAGGCACTGGATAATCCGGCACCAAAGCGGCGCCGGAAACGTGGTAACGGGGATATGGCAGACAGCTTGGACGACAAACACATGCCCGTCTGATCGTCGTCATCGTCTGATGATAACTATCCCATCCGTTCCGACGCATAACTTCCCGGTGATGCCGGGAAAACCACCGTGCGGGCATCATTCAGGAAGACCCGATGGTGAATATGTGCATGGATTGCACGCGCCAGTACCTGTGCTTCGACATCACGTCCCAGACTGACATAATCAGCAGGTGACTGTGCGTGGGTCACACGGACCGTATCCTGTTCAATGATTGGTCCTTCATCCAGATCCGCCGTTACATAATGCGCCGTTGCCCCAATCAGCTTCACGCCACGTTCATAAGCCTGCTTATAGGGGTTGGCCCCTTTAAAGCTGGGCAGAAAAGAATGATGGATATTGATGATCCGCCCCGACATTTCCGTGCAAAGCCGGTCCGACAGGATCTGCATATAGCGGGCCAGCACAATCAGTTCTGCACCGGAGTCCTGCACGACTTCCATCAACCGGGCCTCAGCCTGCGGTTTCGTGGCAGCCGTTACCCTGACATGATGAAAGGGAATATCATGATTCACGACCAGTTTCTGATAGCTCATGTGATTGGACACCACACCCACAATATCAATGGGCAATGCCCCGATACGCCAGCGATACAGGATATCATTCAGGCAGTGACCGAAACTTGATACCATCAGCAGGACCTTCATCCGTCGTGTGGCATCATGGATGGCAACCTGCATCCTGAATTCTTCCGCGATAGGAAGGATTCCCCTGCGAAGGACTTCTATCCCCTTTGCACCCTCATCCCGAATGCTGACACGCATGAAGAAACGACCCGATTCAAGGTCATCAAACTGGGCCGAATCCGTAATATTGCAGCCATAAGAGGCCAAAAACCCCGAGATCGCGGCCACGATCCCCCGCCGGGACGGGCAGGCAACTGTCAGAACCAGATCGGACATTATGGGCGCTCTCCTTATCCTGCCCGTTTCAGCAACAGATTCATGAAAAGGCCCTTATGCGTCACCGGATAACAGCTGTCAGATCTGCTTTTCAGGCATATTGACGACCAACCCGTCCAGTTCATCCGTAACCTTCAGCTGGCATGTCAGACGTGAGCGGGCAGGATCGGGTTCCCATGCAAAGTCCAGCATGTCCTCTTCCATCGGATCCTTGGGCGGCAGCCGGTCAACCCATTCGGGCGCAACATAAACATGGCAGGTCGAACAGGCACAGGCCCCGCCGCAATCGGCCTCAATTCCCGGCACGCCATTGTCGCGTGCCCCTTCCATCACGGTCATGCCCGTCTTGACATCGATCTCGTGAACGGTGCCGTTATGCTCGATATAGGTAATCCTGGCCATGGCTTGCTCCTGCTATTGCACGCGAAATAGGCTATCCACCCCACAAAGGAAAGGGCGGGACCGAAGCCCCGCACCCCAAGCTCTATCCACGTCCCAGGTTCAGTTGTCGATGGAAAGCGCGACAAAACGCGGCTCATTGGAACGGCGAATCAGCATCAACAGCGATTTGCGTCCGGCATCACGTGCTTCCTTGATGCGGCTTTCCAGATCCCTGACCGAAGCGACGGGCATCTGCCCCGCCTCAGAGATGATATCCCCCGGAGAGACCCCCTTATCCGCAGCATCGGATGACGGATCGACTTCACGGACCAACAGTCCGGTACTGTCTTCATCAAGTCCCATACTGGCCGCCAGTTCCGGCGTCAATACCTGTAGATCCATGCCCAGATGTTCTGCAGAACCTTCCGGGGAGCCACCATTCGAAGGGGTATCACCCGATACACCTTCAGCCGTCTCGCGCCGGCCAAGTGTGACCTCAAAGGTTTCAGACTCACCATTACGCAACACAGTCACATCAACGGCTTCACCGACCGGGGCCTGTGCAACACGGGCAACCAGGTCACGATCATCTTCAATTTCATTACCATCAAATTCCAGAATGATATCACCTGAACGCAGCCCGGCTTCCGCAGCCGGCCCGTCGAAAACATCCGTGACCATTGCACCCTTGCCCGCATCCAGACCAAGGGATTCCGCGATATCGGGCGTCATCTGCTGAATCTTGACGCCCAGCCAGCCACGCCGTGTTTCACCAAATTCCCGCAGCTGATCAACGACATTCGCCACAACATTGGACGCCATTGAAAAACCAATCCCGATCGAACCACCATTCGGGGACAGGATTGCCGTGTTCACACCAATAACTTCCCCATCCATGCTAAACAGCGGCCCACCCGAATTACCCCGGTTGATCGAAGCATCAGTCTGAATAAAGTCATCATAAGCCCCGCTCAGTGAACGACCTCGGGCCGAAACAATCCCGGTAGAGGCCGAAAAGCCCTGCCCCAGAGGGTTTCCAAGAGCCAGAACCCAATCGCCAACCCGTGCAGAATCGCTGTCACCGAAGCCCACATAGGGCAACCCATCTGCATCGACCTTGAGCAGCGCAATATCGGTCTGTTTATCAGTTCCGATAACGCGGGCACTGCGGCGGGCGCCATCCTTGAATTCGATTTCGATCTTGTCGGCACCTTCAATGACATGATTATTCGTCACGATATAACCGTCTTCGGAAATCACGAACCCTGAACCGAGTGCGTTGGCCCGCTGTGACGGGGCACCCCGTCTGCCAAAACGCGGATCGCCCTGACCCGGGGCCGGAAAACCAAAGTCACGGAACAGATCCGAGAACGGACTGCCTTCGGGAAAGATCGGACTGGTCGGCTGTTCAATCACGGAAGTGGTATTAATATTGACCACCGCCGGAGAAACCTTTTCAACCAGATCGGCAAAACTGTCAGGCATCACCTGCTGGCGACGGGCAGCACTATCCGGGGCTGTCAGCGGCGCATCGTTGGTATTGGCAGCGGTCGCCGCTGGTGGGGCTCCGGCCGGGGCCGCTTCCTGTGCGGCCAGTGGCAATGCACCAAGACCCAAGGCTGCGACAGATACAGTTGCCAGAAAACGGGAAAAAGGCGTGCGCATCGATGTTCCTTTCCATTGAGCGCTATTTGCTTAGCGCCCGGCCAGATATCAGCCGGCTTGCGGCCTACAAACGTCAAATAGGATTGCATTGCAAATAAATCACGTTCCAAAGTGATGAAATGATCGTGATTCCAAATGAATGACGGGGCAGCATATGCACTGCCTCGCCTCCTGTCATTTTTCAGTTGGCGGGAACCTCTTCCTGCGGATCCGCGATTATTTCATCAGCAGTGGGCATGTCATCGTCGCCGGTCCCCACAACCCCTGCATCAGATGAGCCGGTTTCATTTCCGTTATCGGGCAAACCTGCTGCATCAGATTCCTCATCCCACGGCATTTCGATGGGTTGCGGTATGACTGCGCTGCCAGCCTGTATCGGATCGCCTGCTTCCACCTGCCCGGTCTCATTTTCCGGGAGGGTTGAAAGATTTTCTTCCTGCGGCAGATCCTCAAACGGGGTTGCCGGTGTGGCACCTGATGCACCATCATGCCGCAGATAGGTAAAGAAATCACCATCCGGAGGCACCACAATCTGCGAGTTTTCCCCTTTCAACGCCTCGGTATAGGAGGTCAACGAGCGTGTGAAGGCAAAGAACTCCGGATCGCGGCCATAAGCGTCGGCATAAATCGCATTCCGGGCCGCATCAGCCTCACCCCGGATGATTTCGGCATTCCGGTGCGCTTCCGATGTCAGCTCAACCACTGTCCGGTCTGCGGCGGCGCGTACGCGCTGTGCAGCTTCCTCACCACGGGCAATTTCATCAGCGGCTTCACGTTCACGTTCGGCCCGCATCCGTTCATAGGTCGCGGAAAGGTTCTGTTCCGGCAGGTCAGTCCGGGTCAAGCGAACGTCAATAATTTCAACCCCCAGCCCCTTGGAATTTGCCCGCGCCTCATCCCGTATCTGGTTCATCAGCGCAGTCCGGTCATCTGACAGAACCGCTGTTGAGGGCACTCCCCCCAACACTTCCCGAATGGCTGTCCGCACGATCGGGTCCAGCCGGCCCATTGCTGCATCAACCCCACCGGTCCCAACGGCCTGACGAAAGCGCACGACATCGGCAATCCGCCAGCGTGCAAAGGCATCCACGATCAGACGACGGTCATCCAGTGGCGTGATTTCCAGCGGCGTGGTTTGCAGACCCAGCATCCGGTCATCATATTTCACCACGTTATCCAGGAAAGGCATTTTCATGCCAAGGCCAGGTTCTTCCTTAACATTAACCACCCTGCCGAGTCGCAGCACCAGTGCCTTTTCACGTTCGTCAACAGTGTAAAGTGACATGGACCCGACGACTCCAACCACAACCAGAGCGGGAACAGCCAGCGTTCCCAGAAGTCTGCTACGTCTGCCTGCCATCAGTTTGCCCCCCCTGCGGACGTCGGATTGCCGGTATTTGTCCCCGACCCACCTGCCGGTCTGCGCACCTGATCCAGTGGCAGATAGGGAACGACACCTTCCCCGGCAGATCCTTCGATAATCACTTTGTCCACACTGCCAAGGACCTGTTCCATCGTTTCCAGATACATACGCTTGCGTGTCACCTCCGGTGCCTTGGCATATTCGGCATAAACCGAATTGAAGCGTGCCGATTCACCCTGTGCATTATTGATTGCCTCAGCCCGGTAACCTTCTGCCTGTTCCACTGCCGCCGCAGCATCACCCCGGGCTTTGGCCAGTACCTGATTGGCATAGGCATCAGCCTGTTTTTCCAACGCATCGCGGCGCTGTTGTGCAGCCTGTACCTGACGGAAGCTGTCGATAACCTCTCCCGGGGGATCGGCGCGGTCAAGGTTGACCCGCACGATATTCACACCTGACTGATAGCTGTCCAGCGTCTGCTGCACGGACAGTTCCAGATCCTCGGCAATCGCACCACGATCACGGTTCAGGATCGGTGCGAGTTCCGAGCGCGCAATGATATCACGCATCGAAGATTCGGCCACGGCCCGGATCGTGCCGGGAGCATCAGCCAGATTAAACAGATATTTCTCCGGATCGGAAATATTCCAGACCACCTGATATTCCATATCGACGATATTCTGGTCACTGGTCAGCATCAGTCCGCTGTCGGTTGCCGCAATATCCCCCCCCACGGATTTGGAACTAGACAGGCTACTGACAGAACTGCGCGTAGCCTGACCGCGACCGGACCCGACCTCAGTCACGCGCTCACCCGTAACCTGAACGATTTCCTTGGTGACCACTGGCCAAGGGGCAAAATTCAGACCGGATTCACCTGTACCAACCGCACGACCGAACAGAAATTCCACCGAACGTTCTTCTGGTTTGACTGTGTAGAAACTGGCAAAAGTCCAGAGTCCAAGCGCGATCAGCCCACCAATAACCAGCGTTTGCCGGTTAAAGCCGATCCCCGGGCCACCGCTGTGACCACCACCAGGCCTGCCACCACGGCCACCGGACCCGTTACGTCCGCCCATCAGCACCCGCAACCGGTCCTGTCCCTTCTTCATCAGCTGGTCAATTTCAGGCAGATCACCGGGACGTTGTCCAGGCCGCTGATGGCCACTTTCCCCCCGATTTCCGGGCTGTTGCTGTCCCCATGGACGCTGTGGTCCGCGGGGCGGTTCACTTCCACCCTGACCATCGCCACCATTATTGCCGCCGCCATTTCCGCTGCTGCCGCCACCCCAGGGGCCCTGTGCCATCTGACTGCCTCATAATCTTTTCGTCGTGCCTGAAACTGGGGGTCCTGCCCGGAAAGTCAAGCTATGAGCCCCTTTTCCTTAATCTATTCTGCCTGCGCCTGATCATATCGTCGTGTTGGCTGGCGCATGGTTACCAACTCTTCAGCCAAGGTTGGGTGAACCGCAATGGTCCGGTCAATATCTTCCTTGGTTGCCCCCATGGTAATGGGAATCGCAATCAGCTGGATCAGTTCACCTGCCTCAGGTCCGAAAACCTGACATCCGAGTACCTTACGCGTTATCTCATCCACCAGCAGCTTCATCATGACCCGCACTTCCGAGCCGGCAAAGAGTGACCGCATAGGCCGGAACCGTGTGTCATAGATCTCTGTTCCACCGCGGCGAATAGCCTCATCTTCCGTCATGCCGATCGTGGCAACCTCATGCGGGCGGGTATAAACTGCACTGGCGACAAGACCGTGATCGACAAACCGTGGCTGCCCGCCAAAGACCGTATCGGCAAAGGCATGCCCTTCCCGGATCGCAACCGGGGTCAGGTTCACGCGGTCAGTTACATCACCCACCGCAAAGACCGAGGGAACGTTTGTCTGCGACCACTGATCAACAAGGATCTGACCCTTGCCACCCAGCCTGACACCGGCATTTTCCAGACCAAGCCCAGCGGTATAAGGCGTCCTTCCCGTCGCAAAGATCACCTCGTCAAAGATTTCACTGTTGTTATCCCCAAAATATGCGCGGATGCCTGCGATGTCCTTTTCCAGCCGCGAGGGAGAACATTCCAGCCTGACATCGACACCAATTTCCGAAAGCTGTTGTGTGGCCATCAGCCGCAGGTCGTGATCAAAGCCACGCAAGACATGATCACCCCGATAGGACAAGACTGTTCCAGCCCCCAGCCCGTTCAGAATGGTGGCAAATTCACAGGCAATGAAACCACCACCGACAACCAGAACCCGCCCCGGGAGCTTGTCCATCCGGAAGGTATCGTCCGAGATCATACCGAGCTCCTCGCCCGGAATGCCCGGACGCTGCGGCCGGCCGCCTGCGGCAATCAGGATATGTTTTGCACTCAGCCGTGTCCCATCAGCCAGTTCAACCTCATGCGGGCCGGCAAGGCGAGCACGCTGGTGATGAACCGTTCCACCAGCAGATTCGACCCCACTGGTATATGCCTGTTCAAGCCGGGTCAGTTCGGCATCAAGCTTTTGTCGGAATATATTCCACGAAAACTGACCGGCAGAAGCATCCAGCCAGCCATAACCACGTGCCTCGGCGGCTGCATCAGGCGCAGATGAGGCAAAGATCATCAGCTTTTTGGGTACACAGCCCCGGATAACACAGGTGCCCCCCATCCGGCTTTCCTCGGCCAGTCCGACCTTTGTACCATACCCGGCTGCAATCCGTGCCGCACGCACCCCGCCCGAGCCGCCGCCAATGACAAAGAGATCATAATCAAAGCTCATTTCGGTTCCCCTTCGGCAGTGAGGCTGGATACTTTACCATCGGCGTGACCTATGATTGCCAGATCACAAATACCAAGGAAAAGTCCGTTCTCGACCACACCGGGGATGGCATTCAGTGCCCCCGTTAAAGCCAACGGGTCGGGAATGGCACCCAGTGACAGGTCAAGGATCAGGTTTCCCTCATCTGTCCGGACCGGCCTACCGTTGCGCTGCCTCAGCACAATCGGGCGATCGGCCAGATTCAGGTCGATCAGGGTGCGGGAGATCAGTTCCTGCGTGACCTGCCAGCCAAAACCGATCACCTCGACCGGCAGCTTGAACGCACCCAATTGATCTACTACCTTGCCGAAATCGGCCAGAACCACCATCCGGTCCGAAGCACGGGCCACGATCTTTTCACGCAAAAGCGCCGCACCCCCACCCTTGATCAGGTTCAGTTCCGGGTCCAGTTCATCCGCACCATCAAGTGTCAGATCCAGCCAGCCTATTTCATCAAGTGTTTCAATTCTTATCCCAAGACTTTCGGCCAGGTCTGCTGTCACCTGACTGGTCGAGGCACAACGCAGATTCAGGCCCTCATTCTTCACCCGTTCAGCAAGCCGCCGAACCATGAATGCCGCAGTTGAACCTGTCCCCAATCCCAGCCGCATCCCATCTTCGACCAGAGTGACAGCAGCAACAGCAGCCGTATTCTTTGCGGTATCTGACGGGGATAGCAAGGTCATGACAAGGCTCCTGAAACAGTCCTGACACCTCTTAACGCGGGAACCCGTCAATAGACAGGTGGTCACCTCAATTTTTCACCGCTTTTCGCCACTCTGAGCAGGCTCAATGGCTTGAAGTATGTATTACGCGCCAAAGGACTTTGGTGTAGTCTTCTGGACCAGAAAGGTTGCCGTATTATGTCCTTTGCGGTCTGTCGTCCGTACCAGGGTGACGCCGGACAGGGAGCCAACGCCATGTGATGCAATTGGAAGACAGACATATTGTTGCCAGTATCCCTTATTCGGATGTTCCTCACGGCAGAGCAGACTTCAGACAACATTGCACAGGGGTCTTGCTGTCCACCATCCCGCAGGCCGGGGATCGCAACACAAATCAAATTTCTCAAGCAACATTCTGATTAATATATAAATTTCTTCCCGACACCCCTCTCGAAGTGATCGGAATGCGCAATCCCAGACAGCCCCCACCTGGCCACAGGGTTGAGAATATATTTTCCCACCTCAGGAACTGGCAGTGCATCACTATCGGCTACAACCGCTGTTCTATCCAGTTCCTCTCTGCCTGCACATCAGCTGCTACAATCAGTTATCAGTTATCAGTTGTAAGTACTTGCTCTAAACACTTAGGCTCCAGACCCATTGAATTTGATGGCTTGTCGTGATTCAGGCTCTGCGAGGAGACCTGATCGATGAGCAATCTTTTCTGGCTGACGGATGAGCAAATGGAGCGTCTGAAGCCGTTCTTTCCCAAGAGCCATGGCAAGCCCCGCGTTGATGATCGCCGTGTGTTGAGCGGCATAATCTTCATCACTCGCAATGGGTTGCGATGGTGCGATGCGCCGAGGGAATACGGCCCGGCAAAGACGCTCTACAA
>JBKEAB010000182.1:0-11135 GCA_047971845.1 Paracoccus sp. (in: a-proteobacteria)
GAAGAAATGCCTGCCGAGAACCGGTCGGCAACCTCGGCAAAGCTCAATCCGTCACGCTCCCTGACCCGCAGGACATGACGACGAAAGGCAATCGGATGGCTCATAAAGATACAGTATCATAAAATTGTCGCTTGGATATAGACCAAGAACCACTTGCCGAACTCTTCGGGCATTTCACACCAAGGGGCTCCCTATTCGAGAGGCTCAGAAAATCCGACTCAAAACAAGTCGATAATCCACAGGCTTGCGCCCATTCGTCGTCCGATATCAGATTGCGTGCCAAACCGGTCTTCATTGCAGATACCAGCTTGAATCACGGTCAGACCGTCTGGGGAATCCACATGAACCGCCATTCAAGCAGCCTGACGAATCTTCCTGCAATTGCAATTCGGGTCAGCACCCCCTATTTCTGCCCCGACCCCCGGTCAGGAGTTGCCACAGATGAACTGGATCACAAATTATGTCCGCCCGCGCATCAACTCGCTGTTTTCACGGCGAGATGTGCCTGAAAACCTGTGGACAAAGTGCCCCGAATGCGGGACGATGCTGTTTCATCGTGAACTGGCCGAAAACCAGCAGGTCTGCACAAATTGCGGGCATCACCTGCCGATTTCCCCGCGTGAGCGCTTTGCCGCCCTGTTCGATGCCGGTATTTTCAAGGAGATCGCGGTTCCCGAACCTATCTCTGACCCGCTGCAATTCCGTGATCAGAAGAAATATCCCGAACGGATGAAGGCTGCACAGAAAGCCACCGGCGAAAAGGAAGCGATGCTAGTTGCCGAGGGGGAGATCAACCGCACTCCGATCGTGGCAGCCGCACAGGATTTCAACTTCATGGCCGGATCAATGGGCATGTATGTCGGTAATGCGATCATCGCCGCAGCCGAGCATGCGGTGAAGACAAGGCGACCGCTGGTCCTGTTTTCCGCCGCTGGCGGAGCACGGATGCAGGAAGGGATTCTCAGCCTGATACAGATGCCGCGAACAACGGTTGCCGTTGAAATGCTGAAAGAAGCGAGCCTGCCCTATATCGTCGTCCTGACCCATCCGACAACCGGCGGTGTAACGGCATCTTATGCAATGTTGGGTGACGTTCAGATAGCCGAGCCGAATGCCCTGATCTGCTTTGCCGGACCACGCGTCATTGAACAGACCATTCGTGAAAAATTGCCCGAGGGTTTTCAGCGTGCTGAATACCTTCTGGAACACGGCATGCTGGATCGCGTTACACCGCGCGGCGAAATGCGTGATGAACTGGTCACCATCCTGCGCATGCTGATGCAACAGCCATCAGCTGTCATGGGCGCGTTACCGGCACCGAATATGGCAGCAACAACGCCTCACCAGGAGCAGGCAGCACCATCACCCTCAGAAAAAGCACAAGACAAGGCTCCAGCCTGAGCTGATTAACTTGCACAAGAGGCCTGGCATGGACCATTCGGACGCCATATTGCACCGCGTCATGGGGCTGCATCCGAAGGTTATCGACCTGTCCCTCGACCGGATGTTCCGGCTTCTGGATGATCTCGGCAATCCTCAGAAGCAAATGCCACCGGCAATTCACATAGCCGGAACCAATGGCAAGGGCTCGACCCTGGCGATGATACGGGCCGGGCTGGAATCCGCATCCAGACGTGTCCATGCCTATACCTCTCCGCATCTGGCACGGTTTCATGAACGAATCCGGCTGGCAGGAAAGCTGATCCCGGAGGACGAACTGTCTGGAATCCTGACAGAAATCGAAGATATTAATGCCGGTCGGCCAATCACATTTTTCGAACTGACCACTGCCGCCGCCTTTCTGGCCTTTTCGCGGCATCAGGCTGATTTCACACTACTTGAGGTGGGTCTGGGGGGGCGGCTCGACGCCACGAATGTCATCGAACGGCCGGTGCTGACCATCATCACACCGGTCAGCATTGACCATACGCAATATCTCGGGGAAACCCTGACCGAAATTGCCCGGGAAAAAGCGGGCATTCTGAAGCGGCATATTCCTTGTATCCTGTCCCGGCAGAACGCGGTGGCACTGCAGGTCATTGAAGACCGGGCAATCCGTCTGGGCGCCCCGGTAATCGCAGCTGGTCAGCAATGGCACTCCGCAACCGAAAACGACGGCATGATCTATCAGGATGAGCACGGGCTGCTCGACCTGCCCCGCCCGAACCTGTCCGGACCGCATCAGATAGACAATGCCGGTACAGCGATTGCAGCACTGCGCACACTTGGATTTGATGCAGGCGCCGCTATGGCCGCCGTTACCCGTGCCGAATGGCCTGCGCGAATGCAGCGCCTGAAACATGGCCCGCTGGTTGAGACCGCCACAACCGGGGCCTGCGAATTATGGCTTGATGGCGGACATAACGCTGCCGGCGGACAGGCAGTGGCGGCAACATTAGCCAGCATGGAGCTTCACCGCCCGGTTCACCTGATCTGTGGCATGCTGAATACGAAGGATGTCACGGGTTATCTGCGTCCGCTGGCTGGTATTGCCCAATCACTGACAGCCCTGTCGATTCCCGAGGAACCCAACGCTCTTCCGGCAGAAGATATCTGTATGGCAGCGCACTCAGTCGGTCTGCAGGCCACATCTGCACCGGATATCATCACTGCCGTGGCGAAGTTGTCGCACGCCCATCCCCAGACACGATTGCTGATTTGTGGATCACTTTATCTGGCTGGCAGGGTCATGCAGGATAACGGCTGAGTCATCATCAGGCCTTTACCTGTTCCATTCATGTCCCCGACCCCAGTCAGCATCCTGCATTTCACGCAAGCGCGAAGCCGTCCGTTCAAATTCAAAACTGCCCTCGCCTTCGACATAAAGCCGCTCCGGCTCAGCCGCAGCCGAAGCGATGACACGTATCCTGGCCTCATACAGCGCATCAATCAGGGTCACGAATCGTTTTGCTTCATTGAAATTCGATGAGGACAACAGCGGGATACCGTTGATCAACAATGTATCAACCGACTTTGCAAGGGCCAGATAATCCGCCGCCCCCAGTGGACGACCGCAAAGGTCCCAGAACCCGGCCCGTCCATTACGACCCGCATATGCCGGGATTTCAACTTTACGGCCTTGAACTTCCAACAACAGGGGGGCAATATTCCTGCCATCTGTCAGTCCCGCCCAAATTTCATTCATCGCCATGTGAGACATCTGATCCAACGGGCTGAACCAGACCTGTTTCCCAGCTAGGCGCTGTTGGCGGTAATCACGCTGACTATCAAGCGCACAGACCTCCATCCGGTCCCGGATCAGATCGATAAATGGCAGGAAAAGCTGGCGGTTCAACCCATTTTTGTAAAGGTCTTCCGGCACCCGGTTCGAAGTAGTGACAATGCAGACCCCATATTCAAACAGAACCTGAAACAACCGCCCGACAATCATCGCATCGGCTATATCTGTAATCTGCATTTCATCGAAACACAGCAAACGGGCACTTTCCGCAACGGATTCGGCCACAGGTCGCACGGCATCCTGATCGCCCCGGATCCGTGCGGCATTCAGCCCTGCCTGAATTTCCTGCATGAACTCATGAAAATGTACCCGCCGCTTGGCGGTAACGGGGGCTGCGTCCATGATCAGGTCCATCAGCATGGATTTGCCACGACCAACCCCACCCCACAAGTAGAGCCCTCTCATTCCTGCCGGTTCCGATATTCCGCCATTATTCTTCCCACGATCACCGAACCAACTGCGCCAGCCGGACCGGACAGGAACAGACGGCGATGCAGTGGCCAGATCCGTGGCGACCCGATCCAGATATGGCAATATGGCCCGCTGAGCCGCATCATCCTTGAGTTGCCCGTCACCGACACGGGCATCGTAAAGCGCCGTAACCGAAACCATCAGGGATGATAGTTTTCAAAAGTGATTCCACCTGCAATCCTGCGGGCTTCAGCTTCTTCTTCGCCACTGCGGACAGTCCAGCACAAGACGGGTACGCCACGCGACTGCAGGGATATCAGCGGTTCCCTGTCCAGATCCCGCCAGTCATGTGAGACAAACTGTGCACCGGTCTGATCGAAATGTTCCAATGCCGACAGGCTGGCACGGCTTTCGGCATCCAGCATCGGCCATTCTTCCTTATCAAAGGCACAGCTGGTCAGCCCTCGTGCAATTTCAGGGGTCAGTTCTCCGAATGCCTCAACCGTATTCGGATTGAACGACATTACGGCAACCGGTCCTTCATAGGCTGCAAGTGCTGCCGCAACACGTTCGTGCACACCCCCGATATTGGTACCCAACCTGCCATCCTGATCCTTGATCTCGATCAGCAGGGGAACACGCCCGGCCACCTCACGCAGGGTTTCGGCCAGTGTCGGAATGGCCTCATCGGTTCCCAGCAGGCGAAGCTGGGCAATATCATCCAGATCCATATCGGTGATATAGCTCTCATCTCCGCACATCCGTGCCAGATCGTAGTCATGGAAAACCATTGGCGTACAGTCAGCGGCAGGCTGGATATCCAGTTCAATCCCATAGCCTGCTTCAATTGCGGCACGGAATGATGTCAGCGAGTTTTCGGGAATACCCCGCGAATGCAACCCCCGATGGGCCAGCGGCAAACGAAGAAAATCAGAATGTAAAGCCATCACGCCACCTCGAATACTGCCTCAATTTCAACGGCTACGCCACGCGGCAAAGCAGGCGCGGATACTGCAGCACGGGCATGCCGGCCAGCTTCACCAAAAACTTCAACCATCAGATCTGAACATCCGTTCACAATCTCTGGCTGATCACCGAAATCAGGCGTGGAGTTCACAAAAGCGGTCAGTTTGACCACATGGCCAACCCGGTCAAGAGAACCAAGGGCCGCCCGTGCCTGTGCCAGTAATGCCAGCCCACAGGCCCGTGCAGCTGCCGTTCCAGCTGCAACATCCATATCCGCACCCAGCTTGCCTGTGATCAGGCCATCCGGACCAGTCGAAATTTGACCGGAAACAAACAGCAGATTACCTGTACGCTGATAGGGGACATAGTTGGCCACCGGGCTAAGCGCCTCTGGCAGGGTAATGTTCAGTTCGGCAAGGCGAGCATCATGGGACATAATTAGGCTCCGTCACAAGTTGCGCCGATCCTAGGACGGATCGGCGCGCTTGTCGAAGCACATTATCCGCGCAGGGGCTTCAGCGCACCCGCCCATCTGACCAGTTCGGAAATCATGACATCCGCGCTGTCCCGAACTATCTGCGGAGCATCAAACCCGTCATCGCCCAGATAATCGAAAACCATCGGCACTACGACCTGTTCGGGCAGAGGCATGACCTTGAGTGTAGTCAGGATTTCCTTGGCACCCTGCGTAGCCCGCATCCCACCGGAGATACCGCCATAAGATACAAAGCTGGCAGGTTTGTAATTCCATTCCAGAGCCAGATAATCGAGCGCGTTGAAAAAGCTTGGCGGCGGCGCATAGTTATATTCGGGCAGAACAAAAACAAACGCATCCGAGTTCTTGACGATTTCGGCCCATTTCTTTGTATGTCCCTTTGTGTATTCCTGCATCCGGGGATGTTTTGCCTCATCCAGAAGCGGCAGATTGATTTCTGCAAGATCAGAAAGAATCACCTCATCAAAGCCAGCTGGATTCGACATTGCATATTCATGGAACCAGCGACCCACGGGTGCACCATTACGGCCGGGGCGGGTGCTGGTGATAATAACATTCAGCTTCATGTCCTGTTCCTCAATTCTTGTCCGCCCCATCTAGGCGACATGCGAAACCGCCTCAAGAACCCGAAGAACAAATCTGACTTTTGCCACCGGACATGGCAGTGTATTGCACATGTTCCCGTTAACGAAGGACTGTCATGATTTACATTTTCGAACGCTTTCGAACGCTACCGCCTCGCGGCACGCGATCCTAATGAAGCACATCGCGCGACAACTCCGCTGGAATTTTTCTTCGACCTGATCGGCGTTGTTCCGATTGCATCCATTACGGCAGGCCTGCATCACGCCATCAGTACGGGGCATGGGATCGACACCCTGCCCCGTTTCCTGTTCCTGTTCACCGCAATCTGGTGGGCCTGGATGAGTTTCACATGGCTTGCATCGGCCTTTGACAATGACGGCCCGTTTTACCGGCTTCTGGTCATGATCATCATGATGGGCGAACTGATTTTTGCCGGTGATGCAGGTTATATATTCGAGACCCTGAACATGAGCTGGGGGATCGTCGGCTGTGTATCATGCGTCTTGGCATGGCCGCATTGTGGTTTCGGGCCGCAGGCAACCCGGAATATCATGAAACCTGCATGCGCTACGGCATCGGGATCTTGATTGCACAGCTTTGCTGGGTCCTGATGTATTTTCTGGTCACCCCGGACTCATCGGCATTCTTTATCGTGGGTATATTGGTCTTTCTGGTCGAGTTTGCAGTTCCGCCCTTTGCCGAATCTAGGGGAATTACCCCATTCCACCGCCATCACATAATCGAACGCTATGGCCTGCTGACCATCATTTCCCTTGGTGAGAGCATCTTGCTATCAGTCTTGGTTTCGGGCAGCTTTTCGGCGAGGAAACCAACTTTGCAGCTGCTTTGACGGCACTTTCCGGGGTCGTCATCGTCTTTTCCCTGTTCTGGATCTATTTCTGCCGCGAGGAACATCTGAGCAGCCGCAGTCTCTGGGCAGCTCTGTCCTAGGGTTATGGCCATGTCTTCATTTTCGGTGCCATCGCGATACTCGGTGCAGGTATTGCAGCCGAACTGGACCTTACGACACATCACAGCGAAGCAACCAGTGCCGACGTCGCATGGGTGGCTGGGTGGCCCCATGGCAGTGGTCCTGACCATGCTCTGGCTGGTGCGTGACCGTAACCATGAGCTGGGTCTACGAAGTCTTGCATTGCCGGTCATGGCGATCATGTCACTTACTGGTGCCTAGATGGGGCTTCCCGCCTGGGGCTTTGCCATAATCTCAGCAATAACGCTGGTCTGGCGCGTACGTCTGTCCGAACCCTATCATGGACAAACGCTGCACTGAAAGCCCAGCGGGCGGAACTGACGGTCTGTTCCGCCCGACAGCATTAAACTTGGCCGAGCAAGTTACGGAATACCTGTCAGCCGTCAGCGCATCACTGTTCCGGCCGATCTTGTCGTCAGGCCACCAGCTGTTCTGCCCGTTGCAGGTCAACACTGACCAATTGGCTGACGCCCTGTTCCACCATCGTCACCCCGAATAACCGATCCATCCGCGCCATGGTCACCGCATGGTGGGTAATGATCAGGAAACGTGTCTGGGTTCGCCGGGTCATTTCGTCCAGCAAATCACAGAAACGCGACACGTTCGCATCATCCAGCGGTGCATCAACCTCATCCAGCACACAGATTGGTGCGGGATTAGCAAGAAACACTGCAAAGATCAGAGCAAGCGCCGTCAGAGTCTGCTCCCCCCCTGATAACAGCGACAGCGTTGACAGCTTCTTGCCCGGCGGCTGACACATGATTTCAAGGCCTGCTTCCAGCGGATCCTCCGATTCGACCAGCACCAGCCTGGCTTCTCCTCCTCCGAAAAGGTGCATGAAAAGCGTTGTGAAGTTACCATTCACCGTATCGAACGCCGCCAGAAGCCGTTCCCGCCCTTCGCGGTTGAGGCTGGAAATACCGGCCCTCAGCTTGCGGATAGCTTCTTCCAGATCCGTCTTTTCACCAGCAAGTTTCCCGCGCTCTTCCTCAAGTTCGCGCTTGTCTTCATCGGCCCGCAGATTGACCGGACCAAGTGCATCACGACTGGCACGCAGGCGGGAAATCTTGTCTTCCAACACCGCCGCGGCAATATCCGTATCAGCTTCACCAAGGGTTTCCAGAAGAGCTTCCGGCGTGGATTCCAGTTCCTCAAAAATACGGGATCGGGCTGCAGATTCGGTATCACACGCTGCTTCGGCACGGGCTTCACGGGCAGCGCGGGCCTCACGCGATTCAGACGCCATGCGTTCAGTATCGCGTTCAGCCATTGTAGCATCACGAAGTACCTGCTCAGCCCGTAACAACGCTTCACGGGCCCTGGTCAACCGTGTCTCGGCAGCTTCTTCGGCAGCTTTCAGGTTGCCCCGCTTTTCGGCCAGAATTGCCGGCTGTTCCTCGGCCTCTGCCAATTCAGCCTGCGCGGCACTATGGCGCCCGGTCAATTCAGTCGCACGTGTGCCTGCCTGCTCCAGCCGCAATTTCCAGCCTGATTCTTCCTTTGTGATTTCCTGTAGCCGGCGAGTACGTGCGTTGACCTCACGCTTCAGCTCATCCAACACGCTGCGTCGGGTCATAGTGGCGATACGTGCAGCTTCTACCCCGGTTCTCGCGGATTCGACAGCCGCCGCTGCCGCCCCACGATCAGGCAATGCAGCCAACTGACGCTGCGCTTCGGTCAGGCGGGCCCGGGCATCTGACACATCGTCCCGATGACGTACCAGCTCCAAACGTGCTGATTCAGACCGGGCTCGGGCCATGGACAAATCACTTTCCGCACGTGTCGCGGCACGCGCGGCATCAGAAAGAGCACGCTCCGCTTCACGGCGGGCCTCGCGTGCAATCTTTTCGGCAGATCCGGCTTCATCCAGTCCGGCGCGTGCAATGTCATGTGCTGAGATCGCTTTGGCGGCACGCGTTACCGCTGCATCCACAACGATACGCATCCCGGTCAGACGATTGACCTGTTCCAGATGCCGCGCCGCTGCCGAAGATACCTCCCCCGGCATAATGCAGATACCATCCCATCGCCAAAGCCCGCCATCACGAGTGACCAGACATTGCCCCGGACACAATGCAGCCTGTGCTTGTCGTGCAAAGGCAGCATCGTCAGCCACGCCGATCTGCGACAGTCGCCGGACCAGAACCCTTGGCCCGGTAATCTGCCCGGCCAATGCCACAACACCTGCCGGAAACGGTGCATTGTCATCATAGCCTGGCAGGTCCACCCAGCCTGAACCACCATTGGAAAGCGGCACTGACAGGTCATCGCCAAGCGCAGCACCAAGTGCCGCTTCATACCCTTTCACAACACTGATCTGATCCAGTAATGCCGTGCCATCGCCCCCACCACGGGCAACCAGCTTTTCCAAGGCAGCCATTTCTGCTTTCAGCGCACCAGCCTCACCTTCGGTTTCGGCACGAACAGCACGTGCCGATGCCTCTGCCGATTCGGCCTCACTCCGCATATGTTCAGCATCGGAAAGCCGTTGCTCAGCAGCTTCGGTTGCCGTCACAGCCGCCTGCTGGGCTATTTCAGCCCGTTTCAGGGCAATTTCTGCCTCAGCCCCCGTCTCATCGGCACGGACAGCAGCAGCCTCAGATTCAGCAGAGGCGCTTTCGGCCCGGTCCCGCATTCCCGTCAAGTCCGAGACCAATCGTTCCGCAGAATGCGCCTGAGCCGTCAGTCGCGCCGATTCATCCGTCAACTCAGCCAATTTTGCTTCGACTTCACGCAGCGCTTCAGCAGCATCGTCAGCGGCACTGGCAGCAGCATCCTGTTTTGCCTCATGCCCCTGTCCGGCCTTGTTCAGTTCACGCTTTTCCCATTCCAGCCGTTCGATAACCTCGGTGGCATCACGGTTCAGCTGACCTTCACGTTCGATATCCAGTGCCAGCTGCATGATGCGGCCACGTAGCGATTCGATGGCCTCCCCGGCACGGGCTTCAGCATCATCCAGTGCCTCACGATCAATCACAGCACGCGACAGGATGGCGGCAGCAACCTGTTCTTCCTCCCTCAGCGGTGGCAGCCCCGCTTCGGCGGTTTCACGCATGGACAGCGCTGTGCGGGCCGCGGCCTCTGCCTCAGCTGCAACAGTAACGGCTTCACGCAGGGCCTGTGCCGCCGCATCACGGGCCTGATCTGCCTCAGCCCAGCGACGGTACAAGAGCAAGCCTTCCGCCTGCCGCAAGGACACCCCGATCGCACGATATTTCGCTGCCGCACGGGCCTGACGCATCAATGAGGCCGCCTGTGTTGCCAGCTGATCCAGCGTGTCATCCACACGGGTCAGATTGTTTTCAGCCCCACTCAGCTTCAGTTCAGCCTCATGCCGGCGGGCATACAGGCCGGAAATACCAGCCGCTTCTTCCAGAATGCGTCGCCGCGCCTTGGGTTTGGCATTGATCAGTTCCGAAATCTGTCCCTGCCTGACAAGTGCCGGTGAATGCGCCCCGGTCGAGGCATCCGCAAACAGCATCTGCACGTCACGTGCGCGAGATTCCTTGCCGTTGATCTTGTAAGCTGACCCGGCATCACGGGTAATCCGGCGTACGATATCAATTCCGTCTGCATCATTCACCGCAGCCGGAGCCAGCCTTTCACGATTATCGATGGTCAACGTAACTTCTGCATGGGCACGCGCTCCGCGGCGCGAGGTACCTGCAAAGATCACATCCTCCATACCACCACCACGCATGGCACTTGGCCGGTTTTCGCCCATGACCCAGCGTAATGCTTCAAGCAAATTCGATTTACCACAACCATTCGGACCAACCACACCGGTCAGCCCCTCACGGATTAGAAGATCGGTCGGGTCGACAAAGGATTTGAAGCCATTGAGCCTGAGTCGGTCAAATTTCACGCCTGCTGCCCCGGAATCGGTTCTGGTCGCATGGATCTTTCCGTTCCATGCGCCAACTGTCAACAAAAACCACAATATATGGTGCAAATAGAAAAGTTATCCACAATTTTTTGTGATTCTTTTCTGACCAGACAGAACATTAGAGCGTGCTGCACGTATTGAGATTCATACTTCCTTTGGATGAAGCGCTGTGATTCCCTGTCTTTGAGGCAGATATTGGGGATCAACGATGGGTAAGCCACATCCTGTTGAACTTCGACAGCGTGTCGTGGATCATGTGTCCGAGGGCAACACGCACCGGTCAGCGGCGGCGCGTTTCAGGGTATCGGTCAAGTTCGTCAATGACATAGTTAAGCTTGCGAAGACGACCGGGGCCTTCTTCCGAAGAAGCAAGGCAACGGCGGCGGGCACGGCAAGCTGTCCGCTCACAAGGATTGGGTCGCGGGCCGGATCGGGGAGAAGCGCGACCTGACGACGGCGGAACTGGCGGCCGAGTTCACAGCGACGACGGGAACGCCGGTGCATCGCAGTTCGATCTGGCGGCTCCTGCGGGATCTTGGCCTGACGCACAAAAAAAGAC
>JBKEAB010000183.1:0-23919 GCA_047971845.1 Paracoccus sp. (in: a-proteobacteria)
ATGATCTACCAGACCACAATCAACGAAGAAATCGGCATTGATACCCCGCAGAAGAACGTGGCCGCGCGGGTCAACATCCACCTTCACCGGCAAGCGTTCTATGGTGCCGGTGATATTGGTGGTATGAACCTTGATGAGGATTGGGAAGACTAGATTCAGGACCTATTGGCTTTGGCTGGAGAGCAAGCTCCAGCGTCCGGACATGATCAATAAGATGTCTAGTATGCGCAAGCATAGCTGACATCTGCGCGCATCACAGCCAATGCCCTCCGCACCGAAAAACGCCGCCGAAAGGCCGCGACGCGGCTACATCCGCCCAACGCCAATCGTCTGCGCGACCGCAGACGCCCCTCGGGGCAGAAAAAGATTGTCCAGCAGGCGGATTCAGGCGATTCTGTCGCCAGACGGCCCCTGTTGACCCAAGCATCAGGAGCGCCAATGGACAGAACTTCTGTCGCAAATGGACAAAAAGCTGTCCCAAATGGCCAACTCGGGTGTCACCCGTCAAAATGAACAAAGTGGTGAGCCCGACAGGATTCGAACCTGTGACCCACTGATTAAAAGTCAGTTGCTCTACCAACTGAGCTACGGGCCCACATCACAGGGCGTTTACCTAGATTTGCTTGGGGATGTGGTCAAGCGCAAAAACACTTATCTGGCGAAAAGTTTTTGGCGGGGTTATATGCGGGGAGTGGAACATGTGCGCACCCTTGGCTTGCCATTCATGAAAATGCATGGGCTTGGCAATGATTTTGTCGTCATCGATCTTCGTCGTGGGGTTGATGTGCCTGATGTTGCAACGATGGCAGCCATCGCTGATCGGCATTTCGGGGTTGGCTTTGATCAGCTTGCGACCATTGAATCTGATGACCGGACGGATGCGCGGCTGGTGTTTTTCAATGCGGATGGCTCTCGTTCGGCGGCCTGTGGGAATGCCACGCGTTGCATTGCGCGGTTCCTGATGAAGGAGAGCGGGAAGAAGGCCCTCAGTCTGCAGACCGATCATGCAATTCTTCTGGCGGAAGATGCGGGCCAGGACCTGACCAGGGTCAATATGGGTATACCCGTTCTGGTATGGGACAAGATACCTCTGGCAGGGGATGTTGATACGCTGCACCTTCCGATTGAAGGTGATCCTGTTGCGACAGGCATGGGAAATCCGCATATGACCTTTTTTGTCGAGGATACCGATTCGATCGATCTGTGCAGCTTTGGACCTGCCCATGAGTGTCATCCGCTTTATCCTGAGCGGACGAATGTCGAGGTGGTGCAGGTATTTTCATCAACCGAGATCAGACTGCGGATCTGGGAACGTGGTACAGGGGTGACGCTGGCCTCGGGATCATGTTCATGTGCGGCGGCAGTTGCGGCTGCGCGACGGGGGCTGACGGGCAGGGCGGTTACGGTGCATGTGCCGGGCGGAGAGCTGATGATCGACTGGCGTGATGATGGGGTCTGGATGACCGGGCCGACCGCCCATGTATTTGACGGAGTCTGGCGGGGATGAGTGTGACAGATGGTCCTGTGCCGGTTTTCTCGACCCATGGCTGTCGGTTGAATGCCTATGAATCCGAAGCAATGCGCGAAATGGCCGAAGCTGCCGGGCTGAAAGGTGCGGTGGTTGTGAATACCTGTGCTGTGACTGCGGAAGCCGTGCGCAAGGCGCGTCAGGATATCCGGCGGCTTGCGCGTGATAATCCCGGGGTACCAATTATTGTGACCGGTTGTGCGGCACAGACGGAACCGGAAACCTTCGCCGCGATGCCAGAGGTTACGCGGATCGTCGGAAATTCCGAAAAGATGCAGCCTGAAACATGGGCCAGGCTGGCCCCGGATCTGATCGGTCAGACAGAACGTGTTATCGTGGATGATATCATGTCGGTGAAAGAAACCGCCGGTCACCTGATCGATGGGTTTGGTCGTCACCGTGCCTATGTACAGGTGCAGAACGGCTGTGATCACCGGTGTACCTTCTGCATTATTCCCTATGGACGTGGCAATTCACGCAGCGTTCCGGCAGGGGTGGTGGTTAATCAGATCAGGCGGTTGCGTGATCGCGGTTTCAATGAGGTCGTCTTGACTGGTGTAGACCTGACCAGCTGGGGGGCTGACCTGCCTGGCCAGCCGCAGCTGGGCGATTTGGTCATGCGTATCCTGAAGCTGGTTCCGGATCTGCCCCGGCTGCGGATCAGCAGTATCGACAGCATTGAAGCGGATGAGAACCTGATGCAGGCCATCGCGACTGAGCCGCGCCTGATGCCGCACCTGCATCTGTCGTTGCAGGCAGGTGACGATATGATTCTTAAACGGATGAAGCGGCGTCATTTACGTGATGATGCTATCCGCTTTTGCGAAGATGCGCGTCGCTTGCGGCCGGATATTGTTTTCGGGGCCGATATCATCGCCGGGTTTCCGACTGAGACAGATAAAATGTTCGAGAGCTCGCTGAAGCTGGTTGAGGATTGTGGCCTGACCTTCTTGCATGTTTTTCCCTATTCTGCCCGCAAGGGAACTCCTGCCGCGCGGATGCCGGTGGTTTCCGGTGCTGTGATCAGGGATCGCGCGGCCCGCCTGCGTATGGCAGGGGCAGCGGCCTTGAACCGCCATCTGGAAGCACAAAGGGGGCAGATGCATCATGTGCTGACCGAAGGTCCCCGTCTTGGCCGGACAGAGCAGTTTGCCGAAGTGATTTTTGACCGGGATATGCCGGAAGGTACGCTGTCGGATGTCGTGATTACCGGACATGACGGTCAGCACCTGATAGCATGACCGGTCGCTCAGCTTCGGTCAGTCTGTTTACAGCTCCTTGCGCCAGGGTGGATTGGCTCCGTGGCGCGACACGGTAATGGCGGCGCTGCGTACGGCCAGGCCAAGGGCCCCGCGCAGGTGAATTTCATCAATGCCGATCAGGGCTTCCCGCGACAGGTTTCCCGATTCTGACAGGGCTGTCAGCAGCCCGGCATTGAAGGTATCACCTGCACCGATCGTATCGGCGATGGTGACGCGCTCAGCCGGATGCGTGACACAGGTGTTGCGGTGGATGGCCGTCGCGCCATCTCCGCCATGGGTGCGCAGAACCAGTTGGGGTCCAAGGTCAAGCAATTGTTCGGAAACCTGTTCCGCAGCAGTACCGGGGAAAAGCCATGCTGCATCCTCGTCAGAGATCTTTACGATATTGGCGATATTCATCAGCCTGTTCAGCCGGTCCCGTGTGGCCTGTTCATCAGTGATCAGGCTGGGGCGGATATTCAGGTCAACCATTACCACAATTCCGGCCTGTGCGGCGCGTTGTGTCAGGGTTTCAACCGTATTGCCACATGGATCCTGAATAAGACTAATCCCACCAATGAACAGGGCACTTATTCCCTTTTCCGGCAGGGGAGGCAGTTCTGCGGGTACGAACATGCGGCCAGCGGTGCCTTCGTCATAGAAGCTGTAGCTGGCATGGCCGTCTTTCAGGAAAACGACAGCCAGGGTTGTCGGACGGGCCGTGGACGGGCTGAGGGACAGATCCACTCCGGCCTCATCCAGTGGGCCACGAAGGGATTTGCCGAACTGGTCCTGAGACAGTGGCCAGAGATAGGCGGTTTTCGCCCCCAACCGGCCAAGTGCTACCGCAGTATTATAGACTGATCCCCCCGGCAGAGGCAGGAAAGCACCGTTTTCAGGCACCATGTCGATCAGCGATTCACCGCAGCACAGGATCATTTCAGCCCCTCCTCAGAACGCTAGTAACCTTGGATAGTATAGTCACCGCCGGAGGAAAAGCTGTCTGCGTCAAATTGGACATATCCGGATTGCCCGGCGGCATAAAGCAGCAGGGTTATCAGGACCAACAATGTGACAACCGCAGACAGGATCTTCCATACCGACCATGGCCGCTCCCCTTGGACACGGCCCGACTGGCCGTTGACGACAAAACGGTAGGGTTTGCCATTATAGCGATAGGCAGCCGACCAGATTGGCAGCAGGATGTGCTTGAAGGTTTCGGAGGAATGGGCCGTGCGAATATTGTCGATGCGCTGTTCATTGCCGCCGATATCGCGGCGGATATCCATGGCAATGACGGCGGCCATTTCCTGACGTGCGATGTCATGGCCGGCTGCCAGTGGGATCGTATAGCCTTCGGCTGTAAAACCGGCGAGGTATTGTGGATCATAGGGGTGCAGATGCGATAGGTCCCATGGTGTCAGGGCATCGGTGAAACGCCGGGGCAAGGCGGATGAGGCCAGGACCAACACATCGTTGAAGGCCCTGCTTACGCGTCCGCCTGTGGGGGTCCAGCGTGTCTGGCGGACCTGTCGGGCCACACGTCGTTGCTCTCCATTCACGATTTCAGTGATATAGCGGGTTTCGTAATACCAATCCCCCCGCTGGCCACTGTAATTTGATGCCGTATCCGCATCAAAGGTCCAGAAAGGGGAATAAACTCCGGTCATGCGGCGTCCTTTGCGGGCATAGGCAATCAACCCGGAGGGAGCGAACCAGAGGCGTCCCAGCCAGTCTTCCAATGCGGTGCGGGCCTGATCTTCGGTTACAACGAAGGGAATGACTCCTTGCGGTTTCAGCAATCGTGCAGGTCCGGTATCGGTGACGACAGGCGTGGCGCAAAACGGGCAATTCGTGGCATGGCTGTTGCCGCTGATTTCTATCCTGGCGCCACAATTCGGGCAAGATAACAGACGAACGTCCTGCAGCAGTTCCCTTGGGCTGTTCTGTACCAGCCCCTGTTCCAGCGGAATTTCCTGAAGCAGGGGGGCCTTATGTCCCGCATCCCATTGCAGAGCCCGGCCAGTGGCCGGGTCCTGCAGTAATTCGCGGTCCCCGTCCGGACCGTCGTGCTGTGAGCGGGCAGGAGCGCGGGCTGCCCCCGGGCTGATCTCCTGGTTATGCCCGCAATAGGGGCACAGCAATGATTGCTCACTGGGGGAAAAGCTCAGGCTTGCCCCACAATTGTCGCAAGGATAGCGGAATTCGCTGGGAGGGGTGGGCATGATTGGATCCGGTCAGCAGAGGCGGGGGATCATTTCGGCAATGGGGGCGGGGCTATGGTAAACAACTGGGCCAGTTCCGGCACGTCTTCTGCCTGTTTCCATCCGTCCTGTCCGGCCGTCCAGACCAGTGTCCCACGTTGGAACTGGCCATCACGGACGAGTCGGCCGATATAGCCCTTTCCGAAAGGTCCGTCTGCTTCACCATTCAGGGCGATATGCCAGAGGGTTTCACCATGTGATGAGGGCAGGGGCGGGGGTAATGCACTGGCATGCTGCTGCTGGGGAGTGGTATTAGGGATGGGAAGCTGTCCCCACGGGCCATGCTGCGCACCCATGCCTATTCCGATCGCTGCGCCAAGCCCGGCACCCAGTCCGGCCCCGGCTCCGCCGCTCGTGTTCCGGGATGCGTTCAACATGGCTTCGGCACGTGCATACTGGCCGAAACGTTCCAGATCGCCAACGATGCCCATTGATGTCCGCTTGTCGAGCATTGCCTCGACTTCATCGGGCAGGCTGATGTTTTCGATATAAAATTCCGGGATGGCCAACCCGTAGGCGGCTATGGTCGGTGTGATGCCTTTGGCAACCATGCGGCCCAGCTGACCGGTATTTGCAGCCATATCCAGGACCGGTATTCCGGATGAGGCAATCATGCGCGAAAACTCCTGCACGATGATATTGCGCAGCTGGAAGGTGATCTCGTCACTGGTGAATTCGCCATCGGTTCCGACGATTTCCGCCATGAACCGGGCAGGGTCGGTCACGCGCATGGAATAGGTCCCGAAGGCGCGGATGCGGACCGGGCCGAATTCCGGGTCACGGGCAATGATAGGGTTTTTGGTTCCCCATTTAAGGTCATTGAACCGTGTGGTGTTGACGAAATAGATTTCTGATTTGAACGGCGATTTGAAACCGTGGTCCCAATGCTGGATCGTGGTCAGAACCGGCAGATTGTTGGTTTCCAGCATGTAAAGGCCGGGGCCGAATACATCGGCAATCTGGCCCTCATGGACGAAGACGGCAGACTGACCTTCACGCACAGTCAGTTTCGCACCGTATTTGATGGCATGGCCCTGACGCTCGAAACGCCAGACCATCGTATCGCGGGTATTGTCGGTCCATTCGATGACGTCGATGAACTCACCCGAGAGGAAATCGAACAGTGCCATGAGCTTCTCCGTATTAAGGCTTACGAGACAAACAGTTGGAATGGTGGTCAGGTTCCGGATGCGGTGCGGGCCGGCGGCTCCGGTATTGCCTGCAGTGACAATGTTGCAAGACAGGCGGGTGTCCGTGTCATTCAAGCAGCTCGCGGGCGATCTTGCGCACGATCGGGGTGGCTTCTTCCTCAGTCATGCCGGGACGCAGGCGTGGATCATAAAGGATACGCAGCAGTAACTCATCATGCCGCGTCAACAAGGCAAATTCTTCGTCATCGTTGAAGATCGAAGGGATGGCTTCGGGGCTGTCATTGGCTAATCCCATGCCCTGGGCCAGTTCCTCATGGATGCAGGAACTGCGCAGGCGTGGGGGTAACTCGGCCCGGATGATTGCGACGGCGTCGGAATAAAGCGGGCTGGATCCCAGTGAGTAGGCAAAGACGGTACAGTAATTCTGTGGAGGCAGAGACTGGATGGATTCAATGTCAACGGAGGGGATGCCGGGAACAATGTTTTGCAGCCGGTTGCCGATCCGGCGGCGTTCATCTTCGCTGAGGAACAGGACGGTAAAGTTCCCGGAACCTGGTGTAACTGCGATGTCATGTCCGGTCAGTCGGGCCAGTCTTTCCGAAAAGCTGTGCACTTCGGCACGGTCGCGTGTACGTGTGGCCGGCGTCACTGAAGCGCCGAATTCCACCGCAACCTGCACCGGCTGCCCCCAACGGCGCAGCCGTGAAGGCCGGGCTCCGGCGACAAGCTCTGATCCGTTGCGCGTATATTCGTCATATAGCGCAATGGCGATGAAATCCTGTGTCAGCTTCTCGACTGTCAGGGGGATCGTGTTGCCGTCATCACGACGCAGTTGCCCACGTGCGATCAGCATGTCTTCCACGCCTTCAAAATAGCTATGCATGGTCTGACTGGCCGGTGTATTGGCCGCGCGTTCGGCAGCCCGGGCTTCAAGGGCGATACGGTGTGCACGGGCGGCACGCAGCGCTGAATTCGGGCGTGGTATGGGGCCCCGGATCACGGCTGCAGTTGCCCGTTCCGGGGCGGTGTTTTGTCCGGCCCTGTTGTCCAGTCCCCTGAACTGGGCGCATCCGGTCATGACCAGTGCGCCCAGTAATACGCCAAAGGCCGGTCGGAAGAACCGACCGGTGTCAGAAGGTGAAATCATCCAACTGGCTGTGGTGGTTGTCACGTCTGAGGAGCCTGCTCTGACTGGATCCGGGGAGGCTGCTGGGCACGGGAAGAGGCCAATGTGCGACGCAGCTCATCCTCCATCCGGGCCAGTTCTTCTTCGGCGGTGGCCCGGCGGGCTTTGCCTTCATCTGCAATCCGCAACGAATCCTCAATCGTTGCGATCAGTTCGGCATTGGCGGTGCGGACTGATTCGATGTCGAATACACCACGCTCCATCTGAGTCCGGATCTGGGCATTTGCGTCACGCAGGTTCCTTGCATTTGCGGTCAGCAATTCGTTTGTCAGGTCGGTTGCTTCCTTCACGGCACCGGCGGCTTCGGCTGAACGCTGGATGGTGACTGCCTGTGCTAGCTGAGCTTCCCACAGCGGAACTGTGTTCACCAGTGTCGAGTTGATTTTTGTTATAAGGGATTTGTCGTTTTCCTGTACCAGCCGGATAGAAGGCAGGGACTGCATCGTGACCTGCCGTGTCAGCTTCAGGTCGTGAACACGCCGTTCCAGATCGTCACGTACGGTACGCAGGTCACGAAGCTGCTGAGCTTCCATGACCTGTCCATCGGCAGGGCTGGCCTGAACTTCTGCTTCCTTGGCAGGGATCAGATCTTCGTCCAGTTCGCGCAGCTTAGCCCCGCCAGCAGCGATATAAAGCGCAAGCTCATCATAGAAATTCAATGTCCGTTCATATAGCATATCAAGGGATTTTACATCCTTGAGCAACTGATGTTCGTGTGTCATCAGATCTTCGGTGATTTTGTCGATCTGCCCCTGAACGTCTTCGTAATTGGCCACGAAGCGGGCAAATGGTGCCGAACGTCCCAGCAGTTTTTCCCACCATGACCGTTCACGACGGACATCCAGCTCACTAACCGAAAAACCACGGATTGTGGTGACGATATTGCGCAGTGATTCGCCTGCTGGCCCAATATCCTTGTTTTTCACATCGGCCAGCATCTGCTGGCTTATTTCCTGTAATTCACTTTGTGCGCGGGTGCCGAAATGCACGATGGATCCGGAATCGCCAAGGTTGATTTCGTTCATGCGGTTACGGATTTCGTCGGCCACTGGCGCAGGTGCGGTTTCCAGTGGCATGATGTCCCCTTGGGGTTCCGGCAGAACGACGGCGGTAACCTCTTCGATCTGGCCAAGTGAAGCTTCGGCGGCGAGTTTGGTCTCGGTGGTCATCGCAATCCTTCCGACGGCTGTAGCGTCTATTTGTCGCGCAGAATAGGGCTGTTTTCAGCAGGATCAACCGGATCGTGGGGCTGGGGTTCCGTATATATACCGGGATACCGCCGGAAAATTATATGCTGTTGCATATGGATCAGCCGGCAATCTGACCGGTCATAAAGTAAATCAGGCCCGGAATCCCTGTGAACGGAATTCCGGGCCTGCATCAGGTCAGGGATGATACCTTTCAGGCGGCCTTCTTGCCTGCTCCGAAACGGCCATAGAAGGTTTCACCTTTTGCAGCCATATCACGCAACAGTTTCGGAGTCTGGAAACGGGGACCATATTGGGCCGTCAGGTGGTCGCAGATATCGACCGCACGTGATGTTCCCAGTATGTCAAGCCAGCTGAACGGACCTCCCGACCATGGTGCGAAACCCCAACCGAGGATTGCGCCGACATCGCCTTCACGAATGTCTTCCAGAACGCCTTCCTCCAAGGCACGGACGGCTTCCAGAGACTGGATGAACATCAGCCGGTGTTGCACGTCAGTCAGTTCAGGCTGCTCATCCGAGACCGGCCATTCCGTTGCCAGACTGGACCAGAGCCCCTGACGCTTGCCCTTGTTGTCATATTCGTAAAAGCCGGCATTTGCCTTACGACCCATGCGGCCCTGATCTGCCATCCGGAACAATACCTCATCCACGGCACCATCCGGATAGGCGTCTCCCATTGCGGCACGGGTGGCTTTGGCGATTTTCACGCCCAGATCGATCGAAGTTTCATCGAGCAGTTGCAGCGGTCCTAGAGGCATGCCCATCATTTTGGCGGCATTTTCAATCAGTACGGGGTTTACGCCCTCTGCCACCATGCGCATCCCTTCATTGAGGTAGGGAATGATGCAACGATTGGCATAGAAAAAGCGCGCATCGTTGACGACGATGGGGGTCTTGCGGATCTGGCGTACAAAATCCAGAGCCTTGGCGACTGCCCGCGGTCCGGTTTTGCGGCCCTTGATAATTTCGACCAGCATCATCTTGTCAACTGGAGAGAAAAAGTGAATGCCGATGAACTGTTCGGGACGAGCGCTTGCCCCGGCCAGATCGGTAATTGGCAGAGTCGAGGTATTGGTTGCAAAGATCGCCGTATCCGGGATTGCCGCTTCTGCTTTCTTTGTGACTTCTGCCTTGATGCCGGGATCCTCGAACACGGCCTCCACAATCAGGTCACAGCCGGACAGAGCGGTGTAATCCGTGGTGGCTGTAATATGGGCCAGGATTTCAACCTTCTTCTCTTCG
Source organism: Paracoccus sp. (in: a-proteobacteria) (assembly GCA_047971845.1). Classification (GTDB taxonomy): domain Bacteria; phylum Pseudomonadota; class Alphaproteobacteria; order Rhodobacterales; family Rhodobacteraceae; genus Paracoccus. The sequence goes on from JBKEAB010000183.1 coordinate 9,823, forward strand.
GTCGCCTTTTTGCGGCTGATCGCCTTGTCCATCAGGTTTGCCGAATAGGACTTTCCCTTATCGGCGGCTTCCTGCTTTGCGTCGATCAGAATGACTTCGATTCCAGCCATAGCACTGACATAGGCGATGCCTGCACCCATCATGCCCGCGCCCAGGATACCGACTTTCCGGACCTGCTCATCAGGGACATCAGGGCGATTTGCACCTTTGTCCAGGGCTCCCTTGTTGATGAACAGGGACCGGATCATTGCGCCTGAGGATGGGTTCATCAGAACGTTGGTGAACCAGCGGGCCTCGATCTTCAAAGCCTGATCAAATGGTACCTGTGCACCCTCATAAATGGCCGAAAGCAGGCCCTTGGCGGCTGGGTAGACACCCATTGTCCGGCCATGGATCATGGCTGAGGCTCCGACAAAGGTCATGAAGCCGGTCGGATGGTAGGGCTCGCCTCCGGGCATCTTGTAGCCCTTGGCATCCCATGGCTTGACCAGATCGGTCTCTGTTGCATTCAGAACCCATTCGCGGGCACTAGCCACCGGGTCGGTAACGACTTCGTCGATCAGACCTGCTGCCTTGGCCTTGTCTGGGGAAGAAAGCCGACCTTCCAGCAGGAAAGGCGCTGCTGCCATAGCCCCCAGTTTGCGACTCAGGCGGATGGTGCCACCACTGCCGGGGAAGATGCCGACCTTGATTTCGGGCAGGCCGATCTTGGCTCCGGGGTTGTCAGCTGCAAAGATACGATGCGTGGCCAGTGGCAGTTCCAGTCCGATGCCAAGAGCGGTTCCCGGCAGGGCTGCCGCGACCGGTTTGCCGCCTTTCTTTGTCTTGAGATCCATCCCGGCCAGCTCGATCTTGCGCAGCAGGTGATGCAGGCTCATTACTCCGTCGAATACGCCCTGTGCCCCACCGTTTTCCTTCATTCCGGCAATGACATTCAGATCCATGCCCCCGGCAAAGTCCTTTTTGCCCGAAGTAATGATGATCCCTTTGATGGCCTCATCGGCCAGAGCATCGTCAATCAACCTGTTCAGGGTGTCTGCTCCGACCAGGGACAGGACGTTCATTGACTTGTCCGGAACATCCCAGGTGATGATGGCAACGCCATCGGCGTCTTTCCTCATGGTGAAATCGGTCATTGATCCATCCTCCCCTTACACGCGTTCGATGATGGTGGCTGCACCCATACCGGATGCGATGCACAGCGTGGCAAGCCCCACATTCTTGTCCTGACGTTCCAGTTCATCCAGCAGAGTGCCGATGATGATTGCACCGGTTGCTCCCAGTGGGTGACCCATCGCGATGGAGCCGCCATTAACGTTGACCAGTGACGGATCGACCTGGAATGCCTGCATGAAACGCAGGACGACACTGGCAAAGGCTTCATTCACCTCGAACAGGTCGATGTCAGAAATCGACATGCCGTTGTCCTTCAGGATTTTTTCCGTGACCGGAACCGGACCGGTCAGCATGATCGTCGGATCCGTGCCGATCTTGGCCGTGGCACGGATACGGGCGCGGGGCCGCAGACCGTGAGCCTTGCCGAATTCCTCATTTCCGACCAGAACGGCCGCGGCACCATCCACGATACCGGAGGAGTTACCGGCGTGGTGGATATGGTTGATGTGGTCCAGATGCGGATATTTCAGCATCGCCACCTTGTCGAAGCCGGGCATGGTTTCGCCAATATCCCTGAAGCTCGCCTTCAGCTTGCCGAGGTCCTCGATCGAGGTGCCGGGGCGCATGTATTCGTCACGATCCAGAATAGTCAGTCCGTTCTGGTCCAGGACAGGGACAATGGATTTGGCAAAACGGTTATCCTTCCATGCCTCGGCAGCACGGCGTTGCGATTCAACTGCCAGAGCGTCCGCATCTTCACGGGTGAAGCCATATTCCGTGGCAATGATATCGGCGCTGATACCCTGTGGCACGAAGTAGGTTTTCATGGCCAGTGACGGGTCAACGGCGATGGCTGCACCGTCGCTGCCCATGGCTACCCGGCCCATCATTTCCACTCCGCCGGCGATATAGGCCTGTCCGGCCCCGCCCTTGACCTGATTGGCCGCCAGATTCACGGCTTCCATACCACTGGCGCAGAACCGGTTGATGGCAAGGCCCGGGATGCTTTCGTCCAGATCGGATGCCAGTACGGCCGAGCGTGCAAGACAACCGCCCTGTTCCTTGACTTGGGTGACATTGCCCCAGATCACGTCTTCAACCGCATGGCCTTCCAGACCGTTTCGGTCCTTGATTGCGTTCAGCAGCCCTGCCGACAGGGCCAGTGAGGTCACTTCGTGCAGGCTGCCGTCAGGGCGGCCCTTACCACGCGGGGTGCGTGCGGCGTCATAGATGAATGCGTCAGACATGGATCCTCCTGTTACGCCCGGTCGGAAGGGTTGCCGGGCATCAAGTCGTAAGGGTGTTTCCAGCCGGGCAGGGTGCTGATTGCAGCCAGCCAGCGGTCGATATTGGGCCATTCGGCACGGTCGAAGCCAAAGGGCTCTGGATAGAAAAGGTAGCCGCAACAGGCCGCATCCGCGATAGTAAACGCGGCGTCAGCAACCCAGTCACGTTCCGTTAAATGATCGTCAAGAACCTTGTAGGCAGCCCGAAGGCGACCTTGCAGATAGTCAATGGCAGCTTGCGGACGCTTTTCTGCCGGCATGAAGTTCGCCAGAAAGCGTGCGGAGCCGTTTTGTCCCGACAGCTTGTGATTGTCGAACATCAGCCAACGCAGGGTTTCGTTGCGGTTACTGCCGAGAAACTTTCCGGTTTGTTCCGCAACATGCAGCTGGATGACCGCCGATTGGGTCAGGGTGAGGTCATCCTCGCGGAATACCGGAACTTCGCCCATGTCATTGATGGCGCGGAATTCCGGGGTTCGGGTCTCGCCATTGAAGAAATCGACATAAACGGGCTGCCAGTCATAACCGGCCAGTTCCATTGTCAGCGCAGCCTTGTAGGCATTGCCGCTTTCGCCGAAGCAATAAAGCCGGGCTGTCATTGCAAGACACCCTTTCCTGCACGGATCTGTCGGATAATGCCGAAGACCGGAAGGTATGTGCCGACAGATATTGTGACTATGGTAACGGCCTTCATGGCGATCCTCCCTTTATCGTCATGTGCTGTATCGTGCGGGGGCGGAAGTGTTTCCGGGTTCCACCTTTGCTATTTATGCCGGGAACAAAATATCCCCGGCATGTTTTTTGCAGGCGCGGCGAGGGGCACCGCACCTGCGACCGACCCTGTCAGAACTGTTCGGCATCCAGTGCCATGACCGGTTCCGCCCCGGATTCGATCCGTGCCAGATGTGCCCTGGTCATGGGTAGTTGACGCTTCATATAATAGCGCCCGGTTACCAGCTTGTTCTGAAAGAATTCGGTATCTCCGGTGCCGTCATCCAGAGCTTTCTGCGCGGCTGCGGCCATCCGGGCCCACATGTAGCCCAGTGCCGTGTGGCCGAAGAGATGCATGAAGTCGTAGGAACCCGCCAAGGCATGGTTCGGGTCCTTCATGGCTGTCTGCATGAAGAACATGGCTGCTGCCTGAAGGTCCTTTGACGCTGCTTTGAGCGGTTCCAGGAAATCAGCACGCAAGGTTTCGTTGCCCTCGTTTTCCTTGATGAAGGTTTTGATCATCTCGAAGAAGGCCATCATCGGCTTGCCACCATCGGCGGCCAGCTTACGGCCGACCAGATCAAGTGCCTGTACCCCGTTCGCACCTTCGTAGATCATGGTGATGCGGATATCGCGGACGAACTGGCTCATGCCGTGTTCCTCAATATAGCCATGTCCTCCGAAGACCTGCTGTGCCTGTACGGCGGTTTCAAAGCCCTTATCGGTCAGGAAGCCCTTGATGACAGGGGTCAGAAGCGAGATCAGTGCTTCTGCCTCGGCGTTGCCGCCATGAGCGCTGTCAATCTGATGTGCGCCCCAGAATGACAGCATCCGTGCACCCTCAAGGAAGCTTTTCTGGTCCATCAGATTACGGCGGATGTCGGGGTGCACGATCAGCGGATCAGCTGGTCCGTTCGGGTTCTCGGTACCTGTGACGGCGCGGCCCTGAAGGCGGTCGCGGGCATATTCGACAGCGTTCTGATAGGCCGCTTCGGCTATGGCATAGCCTTGTAGTCCAACGCCGATCCGGGCTTCGTTCATCATGGTGAACATGGCGCGCATACCCTTGTGCAGGTCGCCCAGCAGCCAGCCCTTTGCCGCATCATAGTTCATCACGCAGGTCGAGTTGCCGTGGATGCCCATCTTGTGTTCGATGTTGCCGACGCTGGCAGCATTGCGTTCACCGAGAGATCCGTCTTTGTTGACGAGAAACTTCGGTACGATGAACAGCGAAATGCCCTTGGTGCCCTCGCCCCCGCCGGGTGCCTTGGCCAGCACCAGATGGATGATATTTTCCGACATGTCGTGATCGCCGGCCGAGATGAAAATCTTTTGACCGGTAATCAGATAGGAACCGTCATCCTGCGGTTCAGCCCTGGTACGCAGCATCCCCAGATCGGTGCCGGCATGCGGCTCGGTCAGGTTCATGGTGCCGGTCCATTCGCAGCTGACCATCTTGGGCAGATAGGTCTGCTTCTGTTCGGCCGTGCCATGGGCGTGAATGGCGGAATAGGCACCATGGGTCAGGCCCTGATACATGTTGAAGGCGACGTTTGCCGATATGAAGATCTCGCCCGTGGCCAGTCCCATCAGATAGGGCATGCCCTGCCCCCCATATTCCGGATCGCAATCAAGTGCGGTCCAGCCACCTTCCTTCATAGCCTCAAACGCTTCGTTGAAACCCTTTGGTGTGCGGACGACACCGTTTTCCAGAACACAACCTTCCTGATCGCCCACGATATTCAGCGGGGCAAGCACATCGCTGGCCAGCTTGCCGGCGGTGTCCAGAACTGCTTCGGTGAAATCACGGTCCAGTTCGTCATGGCCGGGCAGGCCCGAAACAGACACGTTCAGCACATCATGGAGAATGAACTGCATATCGCGGACGGGGGCATTGTATATGGGCATGTTCGGTCCTGTTCGGTGATGTGTTGCTTGGTGTGGGGCCTAACCGGCCTGTCGTACGGTCAGGAGGTCCTCGGTTGTCCTGATCTTGTCCTTCAGTTCCGTGATGGCGCTTTGTAGTTCTTCCTGCTGATGGATCATGTCAGCCAGCCTTTCACGAGCCGCCAGAAGTGTGGCTGCCAGCTGGGTGACATTGTTTTCCCGCGGGTCGTAAAGTTCCAGCAGTTGCCGGATATCCTCCAGGCTGAAACCGAAGCGCTTGCCCTGCAGGATCAGTGTCAGCCGGGCCCGGTCACGGCGGTTGTAAAGCCGGTGCTGACCATTGCGGGATGGTGAGATCAGTTCGCGTGATTCATAAAAACGCAATGTCCGGGGCGTGACATCAAAGGCATCGCACATCTGGCGAATGGTCATCAGATCGTCGGTCATGCCGGCGGCTCCCTAACTGCGTGATACGCGGGGCGTATTCCTATAGTCAGGATGGCAATGGTTGACGCGAACGTAAACTAAAACGCTGCGTCACGGAAGGTACGCAGGGACCTGTGATTGCATATGATTTTACCAGTCCGGTACCCCGGAAGCTCAGTCCATCTTGCGCAGGATGTCCACGGTTTCATCACGCAGCGCCTGAAGGTCTTCGATTGCGGTCTCGATATCGCTTTTCTGGGTTGCCAGGATATCAAGCTGACGATTGGCCATGCCGATCCAGACTTCGTATTGTTCCCTGTCGCCCTTGCGATCATAGATTTCCAGCCATTGCCGGATTTCTTCAAGGCTGAAACCAAACCGCCTGCCCCGAAGGATCAGGGTCATGCGTGCAACTTCCCGTGGAGAATAATGTCGGGTACGCCCTTCTTTTCGGGGTTGCAGCAGTTCGATATATTCGTAATAGCGCAGCGTTCGGGGAGTAACGTCGAAACGCGCGCACATTTCTTTGAAGCTGAGCTCTTCTGAAGTGGTCATGACGATCCTGCGCAGCGGCAATTCTGCCTTAGGGTAAACCCTAATAGTGGTTGTCGCAACCTTATGGACACTATTGCGGCCATGAACGCCGTGGCGTTATTTTCAAAAAAGAGCAGCCGGAGAAAGCCGATGTCGACTGATGAACACATGCAAGGTGAAGCCCGTGACCGTATTGCGCGGCAGTTCATCGAAGCGATTCCCCATGCGCGTGCCTTGGGTATGACGCTGGATAGTCTGGGTGCGGGTAATGCCGAGATTTCGATGAACTGGAACGAGGATTTTGTTGGTGATCCGCGTAGTGGCGTCATCCATGGTGGCGTGATCTCGGCACTGATGGATACCTGTTGCGGGGCGGCCGTACTGGCCCATCCGACCTCACCGGTTTCGACCGCAACAATTGACCTGCGTATCGACTATATGCGGGGGGCAATGCCGGGGCAGCGCATTACCGCCACGGCACATTGCTATCATATCACGCGCTCGGTGGCCTTTGTCCGTGCACAGGCGATGGATGAGGATCGTGCTCATCCCGTTGCGACGGCGACCGGTGCCTTTACACTGGAGCGCTGAGATGGCTGACCGTAACGAACCACTGCAACAGATCAAGCTGCGCCGCGACAATGCCCTGCGTTCGCTGGTTGAAGGTGTGCCTTATATCCGCTGGATGGGAATCCGGTTTGACCGGCGTGGGGATGAGCTGACAGCGATCATGCCCTATGATGAAAAGCTGATTGGAAATCCGTTTCTGCCTGCAATTCATGGCGGTGCAACGGCGGCCTTCCTGGAGGTTTCGGCCATTGTCGAGCTGGCATGGTCAGCCATGTGGGAAGACATGGAGGCCGGGAGGATTTCCCCCGATGCGGCTCTGCCTGGATCCGTACCTCGGTTACCGAAGACCATTGATTTCACGGTTGATTATTTGCGTTCAGGGCTGCCGCGTGATGCCTATGCACGGGCCAATGTCGTGCGTTCCGGGCGGCGGTATGCCTCGGTTCATGTCGAAACGTGGCAGGATAACCGGGCTCGGCTGTTTGCTCAGGCAACCGCACATTTTCTGATGCCACAGGATTGAATCCCATGATGCGCCCCGTCAGCAATCGCCGGGTACTGGCGATTGCGCTGCCCATTGTCCTGTCCAATGCAACGGTGCCCATTCTAGGGGCTGTCGATACTGGTGTGATTGGCCAGCTGGGTGCAGCTGCCCCTATCGGTGCCGTCGGGATTGGGGCCATAATTCTTGCCTCAATCTACTGGATATTCGGTTTCCTGCGGATGGGAACCTCGGGTCTTGTTGCGCAGGCATATGGTGCCGGGGATGAGGGTGAGGCCGGGGCTCATCTCGTGCGGGCGCTTGTGATTGCAGGTGCTGCGGGACTGGGCCTGATTATTCTGCATCCGTTGCTGTTTGCCGGGGCCTTTCGCCTTGCCCCGGCCAGTGCCGAGGTTGAAGAACTGGCGCGGCTTTACCTGTCAATCCGCGTCTGGGGCGCACCGGCAACAATTGCGCTTTATGCCATAACCGGTTGGCTGATTGCGATGGAGCGTACGCGCGGTGTGCTTGTACTTCAGATTGTACAGAACGGGCTGAACGTTGTGCTGGATTTCCTGTTTGTGCTGGGATTGGGCTGGGGAATCGGCGGTGTCGCCGTTGCCACACTGATTGCCGAACTGTCCGGGCTGATACTGGGCTTGTGGTTTTGCCGTGAAGCATTGCGTGGCGTTGCCCGGCAGGCGGGGCTGTTTGCCTGGGAAAAGCTGATGCGGATGCTCAGGGTCAATGCCGACATCATGATCCGTTCCGTATTGTTACAGGGATCCTTCACGACTTTCCTGTTCATGGCAGCCGGGCAGGGGGATGTTACGCTTGCAGCCAATCAGGTTCTGCTGCAATTTCTCGAAATCACCGCCTACGGGCTGGATGGTTTTGCATTTGCGGCCGAAACACTGGTTGGACAGGCTGTGGGGGCTCGTCGGCGTGACCTGCTGCGGCGTTCTGCCGTGTTGAGTTCAGGCTGGGCCATTGGTGGAGCTCTGATTCTGGGACTGGTCTTTGCGGTATCTGGCTCCGGCCTGATTGACCTGCTGACAACCTCGGTCGAGGTCCGGACGGAGGCGAGACGCTATTTGCCGTGGCTTGTGATTGCACCCGCCATCGGTATTGGCAGTTGGATGTTTGATGGTATCTTTATAGGTGCGACCCTGACTGGACGGATGCGCCGGGCAATGATGGAGGCGGTTGCTATCTATGCTGTTGCACTGGCTATCCTGCCTGCGGTTTTCGGTAATCATGGGCTCTGGGCGGCGCTGATGATCCTGAACCTGTCCCGCATGCTGACGATGATGCGTTTCTATCCCGAGGCCGAGACCGCAGCAGATCCGGGAGCAATCCGTCCTCTGGCGGGCTGAGGTCTTTCAGATCCATTTTGCCGTGGGCGGCAGGCTCATCAGGACGGCATCGGTGTTATGTCCGGTCTCCAGCCCGAATTTCGTACCGCGATCATAGACGAGATTATATTCGGCATAGAGTCCGCGATGGACAAGCTGGGCATCCTTGTCGGCATTGGTCCAGCCTTGTGCCGAACGAGCCTCCGCCAATGGCAGGAAAGCTGGCAGGAAGGCCTCCCCAATGGCTTGGGTGAAGGCAAAGTCGGCCTGCCAGTTACCAGTATTGTGGTCATCATAGAAGATCCCGCCGACACCGCGTGCCCGTCCGCGGTGGGGTATGAAGAAATATTCATCTGCCCATGCTTTGAAGCGTTCGTAATAGTCAGGGTCATGGGCATTACAGGCCTGACGCATCATGCCATGAAAATGTGCCGTGTCTTCGGCATATTCGATGCAGGGATTCAGGTCTGCCCCTCCACCGAACCACCATGCAGAGGGGGTCCAGAACATGCGGGTGTTCATATGGACGGCCGGGGCGTGAGGGTTCTGCATATGAGCGACAAGGCTGATGCCGGATGCCCAGAAACGCGCGTCGTCTTCCATTCCGGGTACGCCACGGGCAGCCATGGCAGCCTGTGCGCGGGGTGACAGGGTGCCGTGTACTTCCGACCAGTTTACGCCGACTTTTTCGAATATTCGTCCTCCGCGCATGACCGACATGATCCCGCCACCGCCATTTCCGGCGCGTTCGGTTGGTGTCACATCGAACCGTCCGGCCTGGATGGTGTCTGTCCCGCGATCTTCCAGGGCCTCGAAAGCTGCCGTGATGCGATTACGCAATTCACGAAACCAGTCGGCAGCCTGACGGCGTTCAGTGTTTTGCGCATCGTTCATTGTCATTTTCCTGCATGTGCTTTGTTCACGGATGAGAGTAAGACCTTCCCATTCTGGCTTAATGCCGTCCCGGACCGCCCGCAACATCATCACGGCGTTGCGTCTATTGCGATGACAAAGTTGAATTGCCGTATCGTGCACTGCCCGTTAGGCTATGCGTGTATTCCGATCTGAAGGCCGTGCCATGATCCGCATTCTTGTTCCGCTTTTGCCAGTTGTATTGCTTGCAGCCTGTGGCACGCCGCAGGAAAACTGCATTCGCAAGAATACCCGTGAATATCGGGTGCTCAGCAACATGCTGACTGAAACCGAGGCTAACCTTGCCCGTGGCTATGCGTGGAAAGAACGCGAGGTGATAAGGACGGAAATGGATTTCTGTCAGCGTCCTTTTCATGACAGGGATGGCAATGTGCGGATCCTCCAGTACAGTTGCTGGCGAAATGTCACTGATACGGAACGTTATCGGGTACCAATTGATCCGGCTGCTGAACAACGGACCCAAGCCAACCTGACCGAAAAGCTGAAGACGGAAACGATACGCGCCAACGAAGCCGTGCGTCAGTGCAAGGTCGCCTATCCGGAAGATGAGGCCGGTTAGAACATGGCCGCCTGAACCGGGTCGAGAAGGCTGCGTCCGCCATCAATATTGATGACCTGCCCGGTTACAAAGCTGGCACCGTCACCAACCAGGTACAGGATGGCCTCAGCCAGTTCTTCGGATTCGGCAATCCGTCCCATTGGGGTGCCGCGAATGATGCCGTCCCGCAATTCAGGGTGATCTTTCAGCATGTGCTGCAATGCAGTGGTCATGACCGACCCGAGGGCAACGGTATTGACCCGGATATGATGTGGTGCCAGTGCCAGTGCCAGCGACCGCATCGCCTGATCCTGTGCCGCTTGCGCGATGGAATAGGCAAACAGCAGGGGGTTGGGGCGCTGTGCGGCAAGAGTGCTCAGATTGACGATAGCACCGGATCCGGCCTCATTGTCATCAGTGTCTGCAGCCTGAGATATCATGCGTTTTGCAACGATCTGCGACATGCGCAGCCCAGCCATGAGGTTCTGTCGCAGCATTTCTTCAAGTGCGCTTTCATCAAGGTCAAGCGGGTCGCTGGGCTTTACCATCCGGTGTGTGTTGACCAGGATATCCACGCGCTCAAAGGCCTCAATCGTTGCAGAAAGCAGATTGGCCATTGACAGTCGCTGCGACATGTCAGCGCTGAAGCGCCTTGCGCGATCGGCATCGCCAAAACGGGCAAGTTCCTGATCCAACGCCGTTTCATTGGCGTCGGCCATCATGATATTGGCACCATGTTCGTAAAGCTGTCGCGCAACAGCCAGCCCGACACCGCACCCAGCCCCAGTTATGATTGCGGTCTTGCCCTGCAGGGAACTGGTCATCTGTGTCTCCTGTGACGGGCATCCGCACCTGAAGCGGTCAGGATCTTGAAGCGACTATCCCCGCTGAGTTCGCGGATCTCTGCGAAATGCTGGGACAGTTCGGATTCATAAGGCAGGTGCCGGTTCGCAACCAGCCATAACCGGCCTGCTCCGGTCAGGACGGAGGCCGCTGCCCGGATAAAGGCTGTGCCAAGGGCCGGATCGGCACGGCGGCCTTCGTGAAAGGGTGGGTTCATGATGACACCGTTGACGGGCTCAGGCAGTTTGAAACTACGTGCATCTGTCCAGTGGAACCGGGCGCGGGGATCAGTGATGTTGGCCTTCGCGCAGCTAATTGCAGTATGATCGGCTTCCACCAGATGCAGGATTTCCACCCCCGGGTGGGACAGGATCTGTGCGGACAGCCAGCCCCAGCCGGCTCCGAGATCGACAATCCGGGTCGGCAGTTTGTCGGGCAAGGCGGCGGCAAGCGCAGCTGATCCTGCATCAACCGCATCAGCGGAGAACACTCCGGGCCGGGTCGTGAATCCCGGGGCAGGTGTCATATCTTGCGCGGCCCAGCCGGGCGGGACTTTTTCCGGAGCCTCAAGCTTTGCAATCTTGCCGTGGGCCTTGGAATGAACCTTCGCCACGCCACAAAGGGATTTCAGTTCCTTCAGAAAGGCTTCGATACCATCGGTCTTCTGACCGTCAATCCAGACCTGCCCGCCAGCGGCAAGATGCGCCGCCGCTTCGGACAGGCGTGCCCTGGCGGCATTGCGCGCCCTTGGCAGGGTAATCAGAACGGTATCAAACGTTCCTTCCGCCTTTGTTGCGACGGAAAATCCGCGCGTATGCAGCGCGGCATGGTGCTGAGCCATGCTTTCGACGATCAGCGTATCTGCCATGGGAAATGAAGACAGGTCTTCCCCGCCCTCTGCACCCAGGATCAGGGTCTTTCCCGGTGCTCCGTCAGGAAATGCCAGCAACAATCGGGCTGCCCGCATCAGCTTATTCTTTTTCCATGGTGCATTGCAGCGGATGCTGCTGGCGGCGGGCCAGTTCCATGACCTGTGCCACCTTGGTTTCTGCAATTTCATGCGAAAAGACACCGACAACGGCAACGCCTTTGCGGTGAACGGTCAGCATGATTTCAATGGCTTGGGCATGCGTCATTGCAAACAGACGTTCCAACACGTGAACGACGAACTCCATTGGAGTGAAATCATCGTTCAGCAGCAGGACTTTGTACATCGGCGGACGCTGCGTTTTCGGGGCTGTCTTGACGGCGAGGTCGTCCTCATCGCGTGGGGCGGGATCCTGGGGCATATGCTCAGTTATCAGATAACTTTCAAATTCCGCACGAATATAGGCTGTTTTGGGCGTATTAAAACCCCGGAGGCAGAAACAGGCGGCGATTTCTGGCCTGTTTCGTGCAGAAGGCTTGAAAATGCATAAAATCCAAGGTTTCCGCAGCGTTTTTATTGTGCTATTGTTTAAAAATTAATGACGGCCTGCGATAAGAATTGGGCCGCATACAGGCAGAAGAGATCGAGACAGTGACCAGATTCAGCACGTTATTCCGCGCGGGAATGCTGACGCTATTGGCGTTCCTGATACCTATTGCCGCTCAGGCTGCGCCTTTTGCGGCGTTTGTCATGGATGGACGAACGGGAAAACAGATCCATGCTCAGAACGCGGATACGCGATTGCATCCGGCTTCCCTGACCAAGATGATGACCCTGTACATGGCTTTTACGGCTATTGAACGTGGCCAGGTCAGGCTGGATACGAAGTTTACCGTTTCATCCAATGCGGCGGCGGAACCACCTTCGCGGTTGGGGCTGCGGGCCGGTCAGAAGATCGAACTACGCTATCTGATCCGGGCGGCGGCGGTCAAATCAGCTAATGATGCTGCAACCGCAATTGGTGAGAACCTTGCAGGATCGGAGGCCAAGTTTGCGGCACAGATGACCGGGATGGCCCGTGCTCTGGGAATGCGCAATACCCAGTTCCGCAACGCCAATGGGCTGACCCAATCGGGTCATTTCTCGACCGCACGCGACATGTCCATTCTGGGTCGGCGATTATTTTATGATTTCCCGCAATATTATTCTATTTTTTCTCGTCGTTCGGCCGATGCCGGTATTGCCACCGTGCGTTCGACCAACCGGAATTTTCTGGATAATTATGCGGGGGCGGATGGGATCAAGACCGGTTATACGCGGGCTGCCGGCTTCAATCTGACGGCTTCTGCGCGGCGTGGATCAAAACGGATTATTGCCACGGTTTTTGGCGGGACATCGACCGCGCAGCGGAATGCCACGATGGCACAATTGCTTGATCTTGGTTTTGGTCGTGCCCCGACCCGTGTGCGTGAGGTCAAGCCGGAGCCACCGAAATACATCGTTGCCCGCAAATCCAGTCGTAAGGTTGCAGCGGCTCCTGCCCCGGCGGCCCGTCCGGCCTCGTTGGCTGCGGCCCCGGTTGCAAAGGCGTCCGTTGCCCCCGAGAACCTGAACTCCGCGCTGAATGAGGCGATGGCCCGGTCGACCCCGGAACAGGCCCCGCAACTGGCAAAAGCTGCGTCAATGCGATTGGCAAGCAGTTCTCGTCCACCGGTCAGGCCTGGACGGACCGTTGCGCAGGCGGCAACTGATGCGGCCGTGGAAAAGGCGATGGCTGAAGGTAAGGACGCACCAAAAGGGGCTCTGGCCGCTTCGGCACGTCCGCTGCCGGCTCCTCGTGGCCGGGATGCGGCAATTGTGCGGGCGGTTGCTTCGGCCAGTACGGCTGGAGTCGTACCGGCAACGGGAACTGATCTGGTGCTGGAGACTTCCAGCAAGCCGCAACGTCGGTCAGAGACAGTTGTGCTTGGCAAGGGCAGCGGTGGCGGACCTGAGCCCAAGCCGACAGAGCGTGTTTCTCGGGCGTCGTCTTCGGGAGGGCAGGCTTGGGGTGTTTCGCTGGGGCGCTTCAAGACCCGTGAACAGGCTGACAAACGGCTGGTGCAGGTTGCCATGCAGGAAAGTGCTCTGGTCGGAAACGGACTGCGTCATGTCCGGGAATCCTCCAAAGGGTATGAAGCAACGCTTGTCGGCTTGTCGCAATCGGCAGCAACCAGTACCTGTGCGCGTTTGTCGGAGCAGAATCTGCGTTGTGACGTGACACGGCCCTGATCAGGCGTATGCCGGATGAATTGAATATTATACCAACGGCCTTGATTTTTGACACGCTCGGGATTCCCATTGGTGCAAGAATCTGGATCACTGCCGTCGAAGGACGGAGGCTTCGATGGCAGTTGAAATAACACGCCATGACATGTCGGCAGTCGAGTTGCGATCTGCAGCGACACGAACGAAGGATGCGAATGCGGCACGGCGAATGCTGGCGATCGCTCTGGTTCTGGAAGGCGCAGATCGCAGGGCTGCGGCGGAGACATGCGGGATGGAGCGGC
>JBKEAB010000184.1:0-2025 GCA_047971845.1 Paracoccus sp. (in: a-proteobacteria)
CCGACTACCCCGATGCGCTGAAAAGATACCTGCATGGACCCGGTTTTCCCAAAAGAAGAACGACTATTATAAACACGGATAGGCGTCACAAGTCGCTGCGGCCGCAATCAGGGACCCCGGGGGAAAGTAAAGCCTATGAAGGAAAGCGACAATGGCCGCGATCTGTCGCGGCCATTGTGGTGTGTTACTTGAACGAAGCGAGGTCCGGGAACCCCTGATAGCTCAGAGGGCGCCAGTGCGGCGACGGCGAATACCGAGGCAGAGCAGCACCAGGCCAAGCGCCATAATGGATGATGAACCGGGAGAAGGCACCTTGTTGACTGGGTCTCCAGTCCACAGAGCAACATTGGACAAACCGCCACCGCCACCCTGGCTCGGATCCTGGAGGAAGGTCCAGGTACCGAAGTAAGATCCGGGCGTGATGATAAAGGCGCCGAAATCATCCGGATCTACTGCCGGTTGCCCACCGACATGAACGGTGAAAACAGCGGCGCCAAACAGATCCCAGAAACCAGCGCTGAGCGACCAGGTGGCGTCGATGTTCTTTTCGCCCCAGGTACCGCTGATCAATACTATATCGAGGTAAGAGGAGGTGTCCCCGGTGTCGGCGACACGGCCCTGCTCATCCCAGGACTGGTGAAAGCCAGCTGGCGCGAGCGCTTCAAGATCAGCAGAAGCATTGGGGTTGCCGGGACCAGTGTCGCAGGCGTCGGCGCTGTCGAAGGTCCAGGTTCGGGTGACGGAGTTACTCAGATCTTCTGAAGAGCACGACATCAGGCCAGCACTGGCGTTTGACGAGAGCGTGGCGGCAAACATGGACGAAACGAAGGCAGAGGGTGTAAATAATTCTGTGTAACCGCCGGGGTTAAACGTAGTTGCTGATGCGATCCTCGAACTCGATCATAAACCTGTTCAGCGCAGCCTTCCAATTCCGGATCGGCATCGTCCACTTCTTCGACGCATCCATGATCGCCAGGTAGACGACCTTGCGGGCGGAGTCGTCAGTCGGGAACAGCTTCCGTTTCTTGATGGCTTTGCGGATGACGCTGTTCAGCGACTCGATGGCGTTGGTGGTGTAGATCGCCTTGCGGATGTCTTCGGGGTAGCGGAACAGTGTGTTCAGGTTCGGCCAGTGACTGCGCCAGGATCGGCCGATATGGGGGTATTTTTCTCCCCAGCGATTTTCGAACTCGTCCAGCGCCTGCAGGGCTTCTTCCTCGGTGGCTGACTGATAAATGCGCTTGAGATCGGCCATCACAGCCTTGTAATCCTTCCACGGCACATACTTCATCGAGTTGCGCACCATGTGCACGATGCAGAGCTGGATCTGCGCCTGCGGGTAAGCTGCGCTGATGGCGTCAGGGAAGCCTTTGAGCCCATCCACGCAGGCGATGAGAATGTCCTTCAGACCGCGATTCTGGAGCTCTGTCAGGACGCCCAGCCAGAATTTGGCGCCCTCGTTCTCGGAGAGCCACATGCCCAGCAGCTCCTTGTGGCCTTCGAGGTTGACGCCCAGGGCCAGGTAGATCGCCTTATTGATCACCTGCTTGTCCTGCCGGATTTTGACCACGATGCAGTCCAGGTAGACGATGGGATAAACCGGGTCCAGGGGGCGCGACTGCCATTCCACGACCTGGTCGATGACAGCCTCTGTCACCTTGGAAATTAGGGTAGGCGAGATGTCGGCGTCGTACATCTCCTTGAAGGTGGCGACGATCTCCCGGGTGGTCATGCCCTTGGCGTAAAGGCTCAGGATCTTGTCGTCCATCAAGGTGAAGCGGGTCTGCCCCTTCTTCACCAGCTGCGGCTCGAAGCTGCCCTCGCGGTCACGGGGCGTGTTCAGCTCAAACTGGCCGTCTTCGGTTTTCAGGGTCTTGCTGGTGTAGCCGTTGCGGCTGTTAGCGCTGTCGGAGGGCTGGTGCCTGTCGTAGCCCAGGTGCTCATCGAGCTCGGCATTCAGCGCCGCCTCAACGGTGATCTTGGTCAGCATCTGGCTGAACTCGTTGAGGTCCTTCTCGGTCTTGA
>JBKEAB010000185.1:0-5952 GCA_047971845.1 Paracoccus sp. (in: a-proteobacteria)
CCCGATACGACCGATGTCCCGAGACCTTCTTTTCCGCCATCCTCCTCGCTGCAACCGTCATCTTCTGGCTATAATCAAGAACAAGTCCTGACCCTAGGCGGAATCAGGGTATGCGGAAGCAGCGAGTGCGCCAAGAGAGAATATAGCAGCCCATTGCAGCGCTGGATTTTGGGTAGGTCAAAAGGTGGCCTGCTGTTTCACAAAGATAGAATTATATTTATAAAACAACATAATAAAAATTATCTTGGTGCGGGCCGCGGGACTCGAACCCGCACGGCCTTGCGGCCCAGAGATTTTAAGTCTCATGCGTCTACCATTCCGCCACGCCCGCACATGTCAAAGGCCTGCATTGCCCTCAACCGGGTGAAATCTAACATTTGTACCGGGGACTACAAGCCTGCGATAGGCTTCACTATGGATCAGCCCGATTAACGCAACAGCTCCCCTGGACACCTTTTCGCGACCTGACGACAAGGTCCCATTTTTTCTTCGCCTTAGTTGAAATCATCCCGTAGACTACCGATATTGAAAATGACTTGGTGCATCTGGCACCTTCAACGCCTGTGATGGAGATATTCATGGCTGAATACGACACCCTGCGTCAGGCCCAGGCCCCGACGGGTGCCGCTGCCCGCGCCAGTATTGATGTGGGCCTGCGCGAATATATGAACAAGGTCTATGTGATCATGGCGACCGGTCTTCTGGTCACTGCGGTCTTTTCCTATGGATTGAACGCTTTGGCAATCGGACCTGATGGCAGGCTGACCGGCCTTGGCGTTGCGGTTTATACCTCATGGTTGAAATGGGTGCTGATGTTTGCCCCCCTTGTCGTGGTCTTTGCCTTCGGTGCCATGGTTTACAAGATGTCCACCGCAACTGCGACCATGGTCTTCTATGGCTTCGCTGCGCTAATGGGCATGTCAATCAGCTGGATTTTCCTTGCCTATACCCAGATGTCTGTCGTGACGACATTTGTGGCCACTGCCGCCGGTTTTGCTGGTCTCTCGCTTTATGGCTACACGACCAGACGCGACCTGTCGGGGATGGGTTCGTTTCTGATGATGGGGCTGATCGGACTGATTATTGCATCGATCATTAACATTTTCCTGCAATCAAGCGCGATGCAGTTTGCCATTTCGGTGATTGGTGTCCTGATCTTCGCTGGCCTGACTGCTTATGATACACAGCAGATCAAGAATACCTACATCCAGCTGGCCAATTCGGATCGCGAATTTCTGGGCAAGACCGCTATCCTTGGTGCCCTGAACCTGTATCTGGATTTCCTGAACTTGTTCATGTTCCTGCTGCAGTTCATGGGTTCCAGCAACGACTGATCAATTAGATCCAGACAGGAAAGCCCCACATATGTTGTGCGGGGCTTTTTTTTAATGGGCTGTCTATATATGATGGGTGGCTCCCGGACGCCTTAACAGCAGATCATTCCATTGTGGAAGGACCAGTCAGTCCTGCCAGACTTCCAGATCGGGAAGGTCGGTCAGCGTCAGGTCAAGGGCCTGCATGGTTGCCAGTGACACACGGCCCCCGGCACCGTCGCCGGCCATTGGTTTCAGGTCAACCTTTGCCGATTTCCCGCTGGCTGTGTCGACTACCCGGCCTTTGCCGGTTGTGCTGACAAGGGATGTCTTGATCCAGAACCCACCCTCGGAGGCATCGCCCAAGGAAGCGGTGGTTATACCCAGCTTCCTGCCTCCACTGCCGGGGGCTGTTGCGGCGGCTTTTTCTGCTGCTGATGTGGTATCCAGCTGTGCGACGGTTTTCCCGCCCGATTGCAGGATACCGTTATCGCTGGATTGTGTGCTGGTTGTCTGGACAGACCTGGCTGCGGGACGCGTACCTGTCGCAGAAGCGGACTGTGTCATGGCATCCGGCCCTGAGGTGCTGCTTTCTCCGTTGCTGATACCGCATGCGGCCAGTATCAGCCCTGTCAGGCCCAGTACGGAAACTGTAGTGGTTCGGGTCATGTCCGCGTCCTTATCTTGCTTGCGCGAAGGCTAACGATGCCAGAAGGTGTGCGCAATGGCCGCGCTTGCGGGATAACCGCATTCGGCCTATTTCATAGATATGGAAACGTTGCCGCTGATTGATCCCTTTGCGCGGCCGATCACCTATCTTCGGGTGTCGGTAACTGATCGTTGTGATTTTCGCTGCACTTATTGCATGGCTGAGCATATGCAGTTCCTTCCCAAGCGAGAATTGCTGTCGCTGGAGGAACTGGACAGGCTTTGTTCCGCCTTTATCGGGCTGGGTGTGCGCAAGCTGCGGATCACCGGGGGTGAACCGCTGGTACGCCGGGATATCATGTCATTCTTCAAGGCTGTATCACGTCATTTCGATGATGGTCTGGATGAGCTGACACTGACCACAAATGGCAGTCAGCTGGGCCGGTTTGCCGGTGAACTGGCGGATATCGGTGTGCGCAGGGTTAATGTGTCGCTGGATACGCTGAATGCCGACAAGTTTTCGGCAGTGACCCGCTGGGGACGGCTGCCGCAGGTTCTTGAGGGGATTGCCACAGCAAAGCGTGCCGGGCTGAGGGTCAAGATCAACGCTGTCGCATTGAAGGGTTTCAATGAAGATGAGCTGTTTTCCCTGATTGACTGGTGTGCGTCGGAAGATCATGATCTGACCTTCATCGAAGTCATGCCAATGGGCGATATGGGGGAAGAAACTCGGCTGGACCAATATTGGCCGCTATCTGATCTTCGTTCCCGGCTGGCGGAGCGCTTTACCTTGATTGATCTTCTGGAGCGGACAGGCGGTCCGGCCCGTTATGTCCGGATCAGTGAAACAGGCCAAAAGATTGGTTTCATCACGCCGCTGACACATAATTTCTGTGAAAGCTGTAATCGTGTACGAGTTACCTGTACGGGGGAACTATATATGTGTCTCGGACAGGAAGACCGTGCTGATCTGCGGGCACCGTTGCGTGCATCAGGGGATGATATCCGTCTGAAGGATGCGATCCGCGCTGCAATTGCCCGCAAACCCAAAGGGCATGATTTCGATTATTCCCGCCAGGGTGCCGTCGGACAGATGAGCCGCCACATGAGCCATACCGGTGGTTAATCCCTGATCCCTTGGTTTATCCTGATGCCGGGTGTCCCACTTCAGAATATTTCCTTCGGTTGACAAGTATTGACTGCAACAACATTCTGGAAAACTTGATTGTGGGCTCCAGACCTATTGATTTTATGTGTTTTGCGTGATTCAGGCTCCTGAGGGAGACCTGATCCATGAGCATTTCTGGCTGAGTGAGGCGCAGATGGAGCGTCTGAAGCCCTTCTTCCCGAAATTCCACGGCAGGCCCCGGGTTGATGATCGACGTGTTCTGAGCGGCATAATATTCATCAACCGCAATGGCTTGCGGTGGTGCGATACACCGAAGGAATACGAGCCTGCAAAGACCCTCCACAACCGCTGGAAATGTTGGAGCGAGAACGGCGTCTTCGCCCGGATCCTGCCGGCTTGGCCGCCGAGGGCGTTGAACATAAGATAAGGAGTATATCCCCTTGGCGCAAGTTTTGACTCGCGTTCACGGTATGTCTGTCTTATGCGTAGCATATGGTAGATGTTCTTGGTATTTATCTCTCTGACAAAGATATCTCCCCGGTTGGTCAAAGCCAGAGGCGGAAACGGGATACTGCTTCTTTGATGCGCCCCTAGAGATTGGTGTGGTTACAGAGACGGGGCTTGTTTTGCATGGTGGCTGCTACCATGACCGACCAGACTGTCACGTCACGTTCGAGTTGAGGATTTCCAAATCTCCAGGAAAGAGGTGCCTTCCGATGGAGCGGATCGACTGGCGATCCCTTGATGGTGGGCATTCAAATATTCGCGGGCCGCAATCTGAATGGTCGGGAAAGCGTGTGTCAAAAACGCATTGCCATGCGTTTGATCTCAATTGGTCCGGGCAGCCAGAAAGGCTTCAGAAACGCGGCCTGACTGTGGCGCGAGAGATAGATGAGGAGACGCTAAATTCCTTCGAGGATGTAAGGAGTTATGCGGGGAATCGTTTTAGAATCAATAGCATAGACGTTGTCCATCGTCCGGGATGGGAGTATACTCTCTTTAACCCGAGGGGTGAGCATGAGTGAAGTCGAGTCTATTCAACAGCTTGTAGGCAAAATGACGCCGAATCTGGTATCTGCTCGGCATTGGCATGATGCCAGCTTCGCCAATCTGCCGATTGTCTACCCCAGCGGGGCTTTCGTTAGCGTTCGCCTTGCTTACGCCAAAGACGGCATCAGGGTGAGTGATTCCGGCTTCGCCTATCGTGAAGCGGACAGTTTCGGAGCCGGGCGATCATTCAGCAAGATCGCTAAAGGGGTGGCAGAAATATACGATGTCCAAATTGGGACGCGTTCAGTTTTTACAGATGTTTCGCGTCACGACATCGAACGGGCAATCTTCGATGTCAGCGCTGCATCTCATCTCATTGCTGAGCGCATCATTGAGAAAATCAGTGATAATCAAGACGTCAGTGTTTCAGATGCGCTAAAAGCGAGGCTCAACCAGATTTTTCCAGCGAATGTGTCGTATGAGGACAAGATATACGGGGCGTCGTCAACTGAGTGGGATGTTTCGGCGATTGCAAGTTTGAACGGGCACAAGGCAGTGTTTCAAGCTGTCTCAAAATACCCAGTTTCAGTATACAAGGCCAGCACGGCATTCCATGATCTGGCGGCCCTAGATAATCCGCCGTCGTTGATTGCCGTGGTCCAGAGCAAACAGGAACTAGGATCAAGTTTGGCGCTTCTATCCCAAACCGCCCGCGTTATTGAGGTTGGGCAAGCGGACGAAGTTTACGAGAGAGCGGCGTCATGACTTTGACGCTTGCGAAAGCTATCTCAGAGGGCCGGTTAGACGAGTTTGTCGCGCAAGAGGAGGCCCGTGGCGTCGGGCCGATCAGCGAGGCGAAATTTGATGAAACCGCCTCTACCGTGATCAGAGCGCCGCAATCAGGCGATCAAACATCTGGTTCACCTCGCCGCGATGGTTCGAGCGGAAAGTGAACTCGTCCAGATACCGGCGCATATGCTGTTGGCCGATCGAAACATGAGTGCCGCGCACCGAGTGTTTGAAGTGACGCCAGAAGCTTTCCACATGGTTGGTGTGGTGCAGCGTGTCGGTTTCTTCCTCGTAGATTGCCCACTGCTTTACACCATGCTTGACGGCGACATGCGTATAGCCTTCCGACGCCAGTAACTTGTAGGACATGAGTTCGTCTGTTGAGACGACAGAACCCTTTTCGACTTTCGCCATCGCTTCGGCTTTAAGAGTTTTCATCTTCACATCAGGGATGATTTCCGTCACCAGACGCCCGCCGCGCTCCTTAAAGCCCATAACAATGGTCTTACCAGCAAGCGCCGCGACCACGCTTGCCGGGGCGCTTACCGCCGATATAGGCTTCATCAATTTCAACATGACCGGACAGAAGCGCTTTGATATCGCTGTTGTCCATCTGCTCACGGATTTTATGACCGATCCGCCATGCGGTCTTGTAGGTCACGCCAAGCTGGCGTTGCAGTTCTTTGGCGGAAACCCCGTGGCGCGTCGTGACAAACAGATAGATCGCATAGAACCACGACTGCAGCGGAGTGCGGGTATCCTGAAAGATTGTTCCAGCGGTCGGATAGACGTGATCTCCACAAGCGGCGCAGGCCCACGCGCGGCGGTTGCTCATGCGGTGGAACGTGCTTTCAACACCACAAGCGTGGCAAACATGGCGCTCACCGAAGCAAACGCGGAAGATGTGCTCAAGGCAGGCTTCATCGTCCGGGAACCGTTTGAAGAAGTCGCGAACGCTAGGGTCAGGACTTGTTCTTGATTATAGCCAGAAGTTGACGGTTGCAGCGAGGAGGATGGCGGAAAAGAAGGTCTCGGGACATCGGTCGTATCGGGTTGCATCGCGGCGCCAGTCCTTGAGGCGCC
>JBKEAB010000186.1:0-35946 GCA_047971845.1 Paracoccus sp. (in: a-proteobacteria)
TCGACAGGCCCCGATATTGTAGCGGTGCACCCAATCGCGCAGGGTTTGCCGCTCCATCCCGCATGTCTCCGCCGCAGCCCTGCGATCTGCGCCTTCCAGAACCAGAGCGATCGCCAGCATTCGCCGTGCCGCATTCGCATCCTTCGTTCGTGTCGCTGCAGATCGCAACTCGACTGCCGACATGTCATGGCGTGTTATTTCAACTGCCATCGAAGCCTCCGTCCTTCGACGGCAGTGATCCAGATTCTTGCGCCAATGGGAATCCCGAGCGTGTCAAAAATCAAGGCCGTTGGTATCAGTCACCGAAAATGACTGTATCGGGGACCTCATAGCGCTCATCACCGATATTGATGACCGTCAGGTTACCACGCCGTTCGGTCCGCTGTCCGTCATGTGGTGCGGGTGCCCCCTTTTCAAAGTGGATTGTCCGGGAGCTGCCATCAGGGCGGTTGATGGTAATCGTCGCAGTGCCTTGACCTTCCTGCGCGGCGCTGAAACTGCAATCCCGTGTCGGCATGCCGAGTGTGGTTGAGCAGGGCAAGTTGCCACTGGCAGCGTTCTTTTGTTGCATTGTTTCCGTGGGTTGATCCGGTTTGGGTGCCGGTTTGGCCGGAGATACAGCCGGAACAGCCGGGGTAGCCGATGCACCCGAATTTGGTACTATCTTTGATGGTGCGGGAACCGGAGGGCGTGCCGAAACGGTGGCTGTTGGTTTGTCAGAGGTTGCAGGGGCTGAATCCGGCTGCTGCACTGCTGATTCGGCTGCCGGGGCCGTACCCTGCTGCAGGAATTGACTGGCTGCCCAGCCTGTTGCGCCGGTTGTTGTTGCGACTTCGCACCAGGTCCGGCTTTCGGTTGTCTTACAACCCTTGTTGCGTAGGGTGTCGCCATTGGCGGCGGTCGTTGTCACAGGGGCAGAGGTCGAGGCCTTAGCCCGGATATTCAATCGTCCGCTGATTCCTGTAACCTGCCAGTAATCGGGACCAGTATTTTGTTCTTTGACCGTGCCGTCCTTTGGCTTCTCACTGGTGACGGTTGGTGCCGGCTGAATACTGCCATCAATGGCAACGGTGAGGGAAAACCGTGCGACGGGGTTTTGCGGCCCTGCATCCGGCACCAGATAGGTACGGATTACATAGGTGCCAGTGGCGGGAAGGGTCAGGTTGGCCTCACGCCCGGACGTGCTGCCGACAAATAGGGCCTGTGCCTGTCCGGGCTGATTTTCGGGAGCATAGATGTTGAAATGGCTTGATGGATTATCCGAGGTCATTCTGACCACCATACGTTGTCCCTGATTGGCCGGGACGGTAAAATCCGTTGTGTCCTGTCCTGCAACCTGTCCTGCTACCGCAGTATCCTTGGTGCCGGCGGGGAAGGTGATCGGGGTCGTTGTGCTTTCGGCCAGTGCCGGTGCCGCCAGAATGGTTGTTAATGCGGTGACGTAAAGCATCTTTCTGGACATGTTCTGCCGTTTCCCTCTGCTCATTATTTTACAGCCTTGTTGTTCTGGCTGTTGATATTGCCAATAGCATTTGGCAATGCATATCCTGAATACGCACGTATAATCGACCATTGTCGCGGAACTGTGTTTTGTCGTGAGGACCAGCTGGGCCTGTTCAGACCGACAGGCAGATATATTTCATTTCCAGATAGTCTTCGATTCCGTGGTGTGATCCCTCACGTCCAAGTCCAGATTGCTTGACACCTCCAAACGGGGCAACCTCGGTTGAGATGATCCCCGTATTGACGCCAACAATGCCATATTCCAACCCTTCCTGCACGCGGGTGATACGGCCGATGTCGCGGGCATAGAAATAGCTGGCCAGACCAAAGATCGTGTCATTTGCCTTTATGATGACTTCTTCTTCGGTTTCGAACCGGAGCAGAGGGGCGAGGGGACCAAAGGTTTCCTCGGTAGCCACCTTCATCGTATCTGTGACACCGGTTGCAACCGTTGGCTCAAAGAATAATCCGTCCATGGGCTTGCCACCGGTTGTTATCGTACCACCGCCGTCCAGAATATCCTGAATATGTTCCTGAACTTTCTTGATGGCGGCTTTATTGATAAGTGGGCCGGTGGTTACGCCGTCTTTCAGCCCGTCACCCGTGTGTAGTTTCCTGACTTCTGCGGCCAGCTTTTCTGCAAAGGCATCATAAACGCCAGCCTGCACGTAGATACGGTTGGCGCATACGCAGGTCTGTCCGTTATTACGGAATTTTGAGGCCATGGCCCCTTCGACGGCTGCATCCAGATCTGCGTCGTCAAAGACGATAAACGGGGCGTTTCCACCCAGTTCCATCGAACATTTCAGCACCTGATCGGCTGCCTGACGCAGCAGGATCCGGCCAACCTGGGTTGAGCCGGTAAAGGTCAGCTTCCGGATCAGGGGGTTTTCGCAGAACTCTTTGCCGATATCGCTGCTGCGTGAGGATGTGACGATACTGAACAACCCACCGGGAAGTCCTGCACGTTCGGCCAGCACCGCAAGCGCAAGTGCCGAAAGCGGGGTTTCGGCAGCCGGACGGCCGACGAAACTGCAACCTGCCGCAATGGCCGGGCCGCATTTGCGGGTGATCATGGCGTTTGGAAAGTTCCATGGCGTGATGGAGCCAACAACCCCGATTGGCTGGCGGATCACGCTCAGGCGCTTGTCGGGCTGGTGGCCGGGGATGATTTCACCATAGATGCGCTTGGCTTCCTCGCCAAACCACTCAATGAAGCTGGCTCCATAGGCAATTTCTCCTTTGGCTTCGGGCAGGGGTTTGCCCATCTCGGCTGTCAGGATCAGGCCAAGGTCATCCTGATTTGCCATCATCAGGTCGAACCATCTGCGCATGATCAGGGCGCGTTCCTTTGCAGTTCGGGCGGTCCAGTCCTTCATTGCATTGTTGGCTGCGCTGATGGCGCGGGTGACCTCGGTTCGGGACAGGTCTGCAACTTCGGCGATGACATCCCCACGTGCCGGATTGGTAACAGGGAAAGTTTTTCCGTCATCCGCATGGATCCATTCCCCGGCAACATATGCACGGGTTTCCAGTAATGAGGGATCGCGGAGCAGGGCTTTCAAACCTGTTTCCTGTCTGGCCATGGGAACGACTCCTGTAATTGGATTTCGATAGGAATTGCGCCTTTGCGGGTGTGAGGCAAGCAAAACCGTGCTGAAGAGGCCGCATGGAAAAATATAATTGAACCAAAGTCGGGTGCAGGACGTTCATATGCGACGCTGGGTGTTCCCTCTTGGCGTTCTCTTGCGGGGCAGTGCGTAAATGCGTACTGCCCCATCTCTTTCGCAATAGGTTACGTGGTCCGAAATGCTTCCCAGCAGGGTTGCAGGTCCCCGGGGCAGGGGGTTGCAGCATGAACACCTCTGGCGATTGCACGTGCCAGCGTGGTTGCCGCTGCGTGGCCAAGTTGGAAAGGGGTGATATCTGCGTCGGGAAAGTTATGCGCACCGGTTGAAACGGCAAAGATCAGATCGCCATCAAATGGAGTGTGACTGGGCACAAGTGCACGGGCCATACCGTCATGGGCTGCTGTTGCCATCCGTGTCAGTGCTGGTTTGGTCAATACGGCGTCGGTGGCGACGATGGCAATCGTTGTGGCTTCGCCCGGATTCTTTTCCGGCAAGGGTTCAGCGGCAGGATCAAAGCTGTCTGCCATGCCCAGCCCCCCGAACTCCTGACCGAGTTCCCATGGAGCGGCCCAGAAGTTCGGACTGTCCCCGATTGTCGCCGACCCCATGGCATTGACAACAACCAGGGCACCGACCGCAATACCACAATCCAGAATGGCCGATGCCGAGCCAAGCCCGCCCTTCAGCCGGCTGGTCATGGCACCGGTTCCCGCCCCGACAGTACCGATCCCGAAACTGCTGGAGGCTGCGTCATAAGCCGCACGCCCAAGGGCCGGATAAGGGTTTTTCAGCCAGTTCTTGTTACCGCCATTCAACAGGTCGAAAACAATGGCACCCGGTACAATGGGAACCTGCGCATGACCCACGGAAAATCCACGCTTATCTGCCCGCAACCCATCCATAACCCCATCGCCTGCCGAAAGGCCGAAAGCCGAGCCACCCGACAGAAAGATTGCATCAATGGCCTGCACCAGCTTGTCAGGAGCCAGAAGGTCGGTTTCTCGTGTACCGGGCGCACCTCCCATGACATGAACAGCGGCAGCAAAGGACCGGTCGGCTGTCAGGACCGTCGTGCCCGAGCGCAAGCTTGCATCATCAGCATTTCCGACGCGTAACCCTGTGATATCGGTGATCAGATTTTGGGGACCGGGGCGCATCTGCTTTCTCCATATCCATATCTGGCACAATTCTGACTGTTTGTAGATGCGGGGACAAGCAGGATGCCAGGAAGTTTGTGATTGTTTATATCTGCGGCAGGTATACCGAGATATTTTAACTCAAGAGATATAAAAAATTGACACGAGTAAAAATATTTGCGTAACTGCCCGAAGCTGTCGCAGGGGGGAGCTGCGCCGGCCGGGCGTATTGCCGCATCTTGTCAGGGCTCCCCGAATGAATAATGAGATTCTGGGAGGATTCCATGAACCTGAAAACCACGCTTTCGGCGTTGCTGACTACTGTTGCTCTGGGTGCTTCCATGCCTGCGTTTGCGGAAGGAATCGGTGCTTCGCTTCTGACACAGCAACATCCGTTTTATATCGAACTTGCCGATGCCATGAAAGCCGAGGCAGAGGCGCAGGACATCCCGCTGGAAGTCAGTATTGCCAATCAGGACCTGAACAAACAGCTTGCCGATGTTGAGGACTTCATTGTCAAGGGTGTCGATGTCCTGGTGATTTCACCGGTGGACAGTCAGGGTGCCCTGGCGGCCATTACCAAGGCCGAGGCGGCAGGTATCAAGGTTGTGACCGTGGATATTCCCGTTACTGATGGTGAGGTGACCTCTCATATCGGAACTGACAACTATACCGGTGGCATCAAGGCCGGGGAACTGATGGCAGAAGTGCTGGGCGGAAAGGGCAAGGTTGCAATCATTGACTATCCGACCGTGCAATCTGTTGTCGCCCGTGTTGATGGTTTCAGAAAGGCTCTGAAAGATTTTCCTGAAATCGAAATTGTCGCCCAACAGACCGGAATCACACGGGCCGAAGCTCTGTCAGTGTCCCAAAACATGCTTCAGGCCAATCCGGATATTACCGGAATCTTTGGCTTTGGCGACGACGCCGCTCTGGCGGCTGCTGTGGCTGTGAAGTCGGCTGGTCTTGCTGATCAGGTCAAGGTAATCGGCTTTGATGGCATGGAAGAGGCCCGCAATGCCGTTGATACCGATCCGGTTATGGTTGGTGTAATCCAGCAGTTCCCGGATCAGATGGGCAAGACTGCTGTCGAAACCGCAGCCATGGTCATTGACGGCCATGATGTACCGGCTGAACAGCCAATCGTCCCGGGCGTCTATACTGGGAAATAGGCCGGGGCCTTGATCTGCGTCCCTGGTCTTTCCAGAGACGCGTCTGGCATGTCAGAAAAGGATGGCAGGATGAACAAGGCAGATGATATCGTGCTGTCCCTGAGTGATCTCAGCAAGAATTTTGGCCCGGTCGAGGCCCTGAAATCCATGCAGTTGCAGGTTCGTCCGGGCAGGGTTCATACCATTCTTGGTGAAAACGGTGCCGGCAAGTCTACATTGATGAAGATCCTTGTCGGAGTGCATCAGCCGACAACCGGAAAAATGATACTGGGTGGCCGGGATTATGCTCCGTCCAATCCAAGAGAAGCTGCCGCAGCAGGATTGTCCATTGTCTTTCAGGAACTGAGCCTGTGCAATAACCTGAGCGTGGCAGAAAATATCCTTGCCACCCACGAACCGTCCTGCTGGGGGGTTATTAATGACCGGCAGTTGCGGCTGACGGCGGCTGCTCTGGTTACAGATCTGGGTTTGCCGGTGGATATTCGCGCCAAGGTCGGCAGCCTGTCCATCGCCCAGCGTCAGCTGGTGGAGATTGCCAAGGGGCTGAGCCAGCCGGCACGGGTACTGATCCTTGATGAGCCGACTTCATCCCTGTCCGATTCTGAGGCTGAAACCCTGTTCGGGATTATTGAACGTCTGAAGGCGCGGGGAACGGCGATTATCTACATCTCGCACCGGATGGAGGAAATTATGCGCTTGTCCGATGACATAACAGTCATCCGTGACGGTCAATATATCACCACCGTTCAGCGTCAGGATACAAACATAGATGAGCTGATTGCGCTGATGGTCGGCAGGCGGATGGATGAAATCTATCCTCCCCGGCCCGGACCC
Organism: Paracoccus sp. (in: a-proteobacteria); assembly: GCA_047971845.1. Lineage (GTDB taxonomy): Bacteria > Pseudomonadota > Alphaproteobacteria > Rhodobacterales > Rhodobacteraceae > Paracoccus. Next base: position 6,277 of record JBKEAB010000186.1, read on the forward strand.
GGGATTGCACGAGACGTGCCCCCGGTCCTTCACGCAGAAGGGTTGCGGCGGGATGGTGAGTTTGCCGATATATCCTTTGGTGTACGACCGGGCGAGATTCTGGGGTTCTTCGGGCTTGTGGGTTCGGGCAGGTCCGAGGTGATGCAGGCACTCTTTGGTATGGCGGATGTCTCGGGCGATATTCGTCTGAACGGCAAGGGACTGCATCTGCGCAGTGCTGCTGATGCCATCACTGCAGGGATTGGTTTCGTAACCGAAAACCGCAAGGAAGAAGGGCTGGTTCTTGGTGCCGCAATCCGGCCGAATATTTCGGCTGCAGCAATCCCCGCCTTTGCCGGACCTACCGGCTTCCTGCATTTTGGTATGGAACGGCAGGCTGCTGCAGACGAAGTTGACCGGCTGGCAATCCGGACCGGTTCCCTGGAGACACAGGCTGGCATGCTATCCGGAGGAAACCAGCAAAAGGTTGTGCTGGCAAAGTGGCTGCTGACCCGTCCCCGTGTCCTGATTCTGGATGAGCCGACACGGGGGGTCGATGTCGGTGCAAAGTTCGAAATCTATCGCATCATCCGACAGCTTGCAGCTGAGGGAACGGCAATCCTGCTGGTTTCATCTGAGTTGCCAGAAATTTTGGGTCTGGCTGATCGTATCACAATCATGGCCGGCGGGCGTATTACGGCATCTGTTGAACGTGCCGATCTGACGCCCGAACGCGTCATGGCCTATGCAACGGGGACGCATACATGACGCGAATGACGGATATGGGTACGGTCTCACTTCGGCACCGGATAGGCAGTGTGTTGCAGCAATATGGCGGAATACTTGCCTCGCTGGTTTTGCTGTGTGTGGTCTTCACCATCCTGAATGACCGCTTCATGACGATTGCCAACCTGACCAATGTCCTGCAGCAGGTGGCCGTTGTCGCCATTGCTGCCTTTGGCATGACATGGGTTATCCTGCTGGGTGAAATCGACCTGTCTGTCGGGTCTATCATTGCAGTGGCGGGAATGGCCGGAGCGCAGGCTCTGGCATTGGGCTGGGGGTTCGCCCCGGCATTGTTGTTCACCCTAGCTGCCGGTGCGGCAATGGGCATGTTCAATGGTGTATTGACAGCAAGGCTCATGTTGCCATCCTTCATTGTGACGGTGGCGACGATGGGGATCTATCGCGGGCTTGTCAGCCTGCCGACCAATGGGGCACCGGCGATGATCACTGACCCCGCCTGGATTGCCATTGGTGCCGGCAATTGGTTGGGAGTTCCGGTGATCATATGGATCGTCTTGTTGCTGTTTCTGTTCAATCATGTCCTGCTGTCACGGACGACCTTTGGCCGACGGACTTACCTGACCGGAGGCAATCGTGAAGCAGCGCTGTATTCGGGGATCAATGTCGATCGTCTGAAGATTGCCATCTTCACATTATCGGGCATGATGGCCGCCATTGCCGGTATCCTGCTGTCCTCCCGGCTTTACTCCGCACAGACCAATGCCGGGCTCAGCTATGAGCTGGATGCGATTGCGGCGGCGGTTCTGGGGGGGACCAGCCTTGCGGGCGGTGTTGGCACCATGATCGGCACATTGATTGGTGCACTGATCATCGGGGTGATGAATAACGGGATGAACATGCTGTCCGTCCCATATTTCTACCAGCTGATAGTCAAGGGGCTGGTGATCCTGATTGCCGTCTGGCTGGATGTGCGTGCCAAGCAACGGAAAGGCTGAACGGATGCAGAAGGTCCTGACCATCGGCGAGGTTCTGGTCGAGATTGTGGCGACCACCAGGGGGGATGGTTTCATCGAATCACAACCTCTGATTGGTCCGTTCCCCTCCGGCGCACCGGCGATCTTTATTGACCAGCTGGGTAAGCTGGGGGTGCCCTGCGCGATTGTCTCGCGTGTCGGGGACGATGATTTCGGGCGGCTGAATATTAAACGCTTGCAGGGGGATGGTGTCGATATTTCGGGAATTTCGGTTGCGCAGGGGGAAAGTACGGGTAGCGCATTCGTGCGTTACCGCCCGGATGGAAGCCGGTCTTTCGTCTATAATATCCGTCACAGTGCCTACGGCAACCTGCACCCTGATGCCGCCTCCGATGCGTTGATCCGGTCCTGCAATCACCTGCATGTCATGGGTACGGCGCTGACTGCTGCGGGGTTACGCAATATGGTGCTGGATGCTGCCCGGCGCATAAAAGAAAGGGGTGGCACGATTTCCTTTGATCCGAACCTGCGCCCGGAAATCCTGAATGCACCGGGGCTTCAGCAGGCATTGGAATCGATTCTGGATATGACCGACCTGTTTCTGCCCTCAGGGGAAGAGCTGTTCATGTTTGGCAGGGCCGGGGATGAGGTGGCTGCCGTTGCCCGGTTACTGGATCGTGGCATGCGGACAATCGTCATCAAGCGCGGCGCATCCGGAGCAAGCCTGTTTGAAAAGGGGACATGTGTAGATGCGGTCCCGGTTGTCGTGGATGAAATGGATCCAACTGGTGCGGGGGACTGTTTTGGCGGGGCTTTCCTTGCTTTCTGGTTGGCAGGTGTCGATCCTGAACAGGCTTTGCGCTATGCCAATGCAGCCGGAGCTCGGGCGGTGACATGCCTGGGGCCGATGGAAGGGACCTCGACAAGGGCTGAACTTGATGCCCTGCTTCTGAATGGAAAGAGTGAAACATGACCAATAACCCCCTGCAATCGATTGTCGGTTGGCGTAACCAGTCAGGGCCGTCAGGTATCCCGTCAATCTGTACTGCACATCCATTGGCGATTGAAGCTGCGATGCGGGCAACATTACTCACATCCGTTCCGTTGCTGATCGAAGCAACCTGTAATCAGGTTAATCAGGATGGAGGCTATACCGGTATGACGCCTGCCGGCTTTCGGAGCTTTGTCGAAGATATTGCCTTGCAGACAGGCTTTCCCGCAAACCGGTTGATTCTGGGGGGCGATCACCTGGGGCCAAACCCGTGGAAAGACCTGCCGGCATCTGAGGCAATGGCCAAGGCCGAAGTAATGATCCGAGCTTATGCGGCTGCGGGCTTTACCAAGCTGCATCTGGACTGTTCGATGGGCTGTGCGGAAGAGCCGGTGGCGCTTGATGATACCGAAACAGCTGCGCGCGCGGCCCGTCTGGCCGCTGCTGCCGAAAGCGCCCGTCCGGACGCAGGCCTGCCGCCAGTCTATATTATCGGAACAGAAGTTCCGATCCCGGGGGGCGCAATGGAGGAAATTGAAAGGTTGGAAGTGACGCAGCCTGATGCCGCGCAGACGACACTTTCCGTTCACCGGCAGGCATTTGCAGCGGCTGGTCTGGATGATGTTTTTGATCGTGTTATCGGTCTTGTCGTTCAGCCGGGTGTCGAATTCGGAAATCATAATGTCATTGATTACGATTCCGGTGCGGCGCATGAACTGAGTGCAGCCCTGACAACTATGCCCGGATTGGTCTATGAGGCTCATTCTACGGATTATCAGACACGCAATGCCCTGAGGTCGCTGGTTCATGATGGTTTTGCAATCCTCAAGGTTGGTCCCGGCCTGACCTTCGTGATGCGTCAGGCACTTTATGGCCTGGATGCGATTGCAGAAGAGCTGTTCCCCTCCCGGCGCAAGAAGACCCTGCGTGCGACCATGGAGGACGTGATGCTGGCGGCCCCAAAGAACTGGGATCGTTATTATCACAGGACAGATTCTGAATGCGCCTTGCAGCGTCATTTTTCTTACAGTGATCGTATCCGTTATTACTGGCCCGATCCGTTGGCCGATGCTGCTGTAGCGGAATTGTTTGGATTGCTGGGGGATATGGACCTGCCGGAAACATTGATTGCGCAGTATCTTGGCGGGCTTTATCACGATGTGCGGGCGGGCAGGTTGGTGCCACAGGCCCGGATATTAACCCTTGCGGCTGTCGAACGACTTGCACAGGATTATCTGTCAGCATGTGGTGGCTGATCTGGTGCTCATCTGAAGCGGGGAGACGCTATTGATGACAAAGGCCAGCAAGACAGATGCAGGGCAAATTCGCACGATGGAGGAATTTGCTATCCATGTCGGCCTGTCACGACCCACAGTGTCAAAATACTTCAATGACCCGGCTTCGGTTCGCGAAAAGACACGCCTCCGCATTGAACGGGCTGTTCTGGATTCCGGTTTCCGGCCAAATCTCTTTGCGGTTAACCTGAAACGGCGGCGCACAAAGATCCTCGGGGTGATCATCCCTGATGCGACAGATCCGTTTTACATGGAACTAACCCGTCGGATTGAGGAAATAGCCGGTGATGCAGGTTACTTCACCGTCATGCTCAGTTCCAATGGTCAATCCGATCTTGAGGTTGAAGCGATTGAACGTTTCCAGTCCATGAATATTGCCGGTGCTATTGTGGCACCCTTGGGACAGGCAAGGGGGCAGGGCAAGCTGGATACGCTGGCAAAACGAGTGCCGCTTATCTATGTCGACAGTCAGGGCCATGACGACAGGCCGTTCTTTGGCACGGATAACCGGCAAAGCTTTGGCCTGATGGTGGATTATTTGTGCCGTTCGGGTGAGCCTCCGGTTTTTCTCGGTATGCCGGAGGTCAACCTGAATGCCCGTGCCCGGCGTGTTGCCTATGAAGAGGCGATGGAACGGGCCGGTCTTGAGCCACGCATATTGCCAGTCCCGGAGTCGCGCAGCTGGGATTTTGAAAAATTGGGCCATGTTCTGACCCGTGCATATCTGACAGACCTGCCGACCTCGACATTGCTGTGTGCCAATGACCGCCTGGCTTTCGGGGCACTTCTGGCGGCTTGGGAGGCAGGGATCAGGGTTGGCCATCGTGCTGATTGCACCCTGCGGATTGCCGGGCATGATGATCATCCGCTGGCACGCTATACTTGTCCGCCACTGACAACGGTGGCACAGGATTATGCTGAAATTGCACGATTGGCCACAAACTATCTGCTGGGGTTGCTGGGTGACAAGGATCCCGCCGGTCCGGCTGAGCCGCCCGGAGATCAGGTGCTGCTCAAGGCCAGTATCATATTGCGGGATTCGGCCTGAACCCTGTCATGTTGATCTGATCTCTTAACAGGCTCCTGAAACAGTCGCTGTACCGGATCCTGTCTTTTGTCGATACACCAACCACAGCCATCTATTGAGATTTTTGTACAGAACCCGGACAGCGCATTGCTCCATTGAAAGCCAATGTACTGGCTGCCCTGATCGCTGTTCATGATTTCGGGCAAGCCGTATTCAGGTGAGTGGCTCTTTCTCTTGGCCAGCTTGGATCGTCTCTATTATCATACGATCCACCTTATCTACGTTGAATAACTGCTTCTTCACGTAAATCAGATATTTCCGTATAAACAAGAACGCCGCCCGGATGGGCGGCGTCTGTGATTGCGGTAAGGAAGTGATCAGAATCCCAAACCGGCATATTTGTTCTTGAACCTGGACACACGACCGCCGGTATCCATCAGCTTGGCATTGCCGCCAGTCCATGCCGGGTGCGAAGTCGGGTCGATATCCAGCGACATCACGTCGCCTTCGGCACCCCAAGTTGAACGGACCTGATATGTGGTGCCGTCGGTCATCTTGACCTCTATCATGTGGTAATCGGGATGGATGTCTTTTTTCATGACGGAGATCCTCAGGCCTTGGCGTCGGCCTTGGCGGCCTTCGGCTTGTAGTTGGTGACTTCCGCGATACGGGCCGATTTGCCACGACGCGAGCGCAGGTAGTAAAGTTTTGCACGACGGACACGACCACGGCGGACGACGGTAATCGAATCGATATTGGTTGAGTAAAGCGGGAAGACACGTTCCACGCCCTCACCGAAGGAAATCTTGCGGACGGTAAAGCTGGCACCAATGCCGTTACCACCCTTGCGGCTGATGCAGACACCTTCATAGTTCTGTACGCGGGTCCGGGTACCTTCGGTCACCTTGTAACCGACACGAATAGTATCGCCGGCCTTGAAATCCGGAATATCCTTGCCGAGTTCGGCAATCTGCTCGGCTTCGAGCTGTGCGATCAGGTTCATCGCTGTTCATCCTTGTCTTGCACAGAGTGGTTCCCTGCTTGGTGTGATGCGCCCGAGAGCTGTCGGTCCTTTGTCGGGTCCATATGCTGATCCTTGCGGTCCAGATATGCCCGCCACAGGTCGGGGCGGCGTTCCTTTGTCAGCCTTTCGGCTTCCTCGCGCCTCCAAGCAGCAATGGCCGCATGATTTCCGGACATGATGATATCCGGTATCGGACGGCCTTTCCACTCGGCAGGGCGAGTATATTGCGAGTGTTCAAGCAAGCCTTCGGAAAAGGATTCCTCGGCCAGTGATGCCTGATTCCCGACGACGTGGGGTATAAGGCGAACTGTTGCGTCAATCAAGACCTGAGCAGCGATCTCTCCACCGGTCAGGACATAGTCACCGATACTGATTTCCTCAATGTCATGTGTGTCCAGAACCCGTTGATCCACACCTTCGAAACGGCCGCAGATCAGGGTGACTCCAGGACCTTCGGCAAGGGCGCGGACGCGTGCCTGTGTCAGGGGTCTGCCGCGTGGTGACAGATAAATCACCGGCAAGGCCGGTCCGGCCTCGTGCAGGGCAGCATCCATGACATCTGCACGGATGACCATGCCGGCCCCACCACCGGCAGGCGTGTCGTCAACATTACGGTGCTTGCCGATGCCGAATGGACGCAAGGGAATAGTTCGTAAATTCCACAGCTCCTCACTCAGTGCGCGGCCGGTCAGGGACAGGCCCAGAACACCGGGAAAAGCTTCGGGGAAAAGGGTGATGATATTTGCGGTCCAGACATTATGGACCTGAGGTTCCGCCATAAGTTCCCGTGGATGGTCAGATGCCTTGATTGACATCCGGCCATGTGATCTGCCGGAAGAGGTCATTCGTCGGAACCAGGTGGGTCAGCTACGACGCGACCGGCAGTCAGGTCAACAGTGGGAACAATTTCACGGGTGAAGGGCAGAAGCAGGGGGAGGGGGCCGGAGATTTCCAGAATGTCGCCTGCTCCATGGTCGTAGATTGCCTTGACACGGCCAAGTACTTGCCCGCCGGTATCGACAACTTCCAGCCCGATCAGATCGGCATGATAAAATTCATCATCAGGCAGAGATGGCAGAGCCTCCCGTGGAGCCCAGAGTGTCGTGCCTTTCAGGGCTTCAGCCTCTTCCCGGGTCGATATGCCTGACAACCGGGCACCCAGTCCACCAGTTACCGGCCGGGTCAGGGTAATGATGAAACTGCGTGTGCCGTCTTCGGTCGTCAGAGGGCCATAGCTGGCAATGTCAGCAGGCTCGGCCGTAAAGCTTTTCAACCGCAACTCACCTCGGACACCGAAGGCCCCGGCAATGGCACCTATGCAGATCTTTTCAGTCATGATTGATCAACTCTCCCCGCAGAAACCTGCGCGGATCCAGATTCCCCCTGAAGCTTCGCATAGGTTTATCTGATGCGTGCGCTCAAAGAAGATGCCGGCCAGAAAAGCCAGCATCAACAGAAAAATCAGCCGGAACAGCCGCAGAATGAACATCGCGTTCCCCGAATCAGGCACGGCCTGTCATCAGACAGGCCGTGCCGGGATTATTCCGATGCGGTCTCTTCTGCCGGAGCAGCCTTGGCTTCTTCGGCAGCTGCCTTGGCAGCAGCAGCTTTTTCTTCGCGCTCCTTGATCCGTTCCTGGGCTTTCTTGCCAGGTTCAGCCTTCTTCATGTTTTTGCGCTCGGCCTTTTCCTTGACGCCGGCAGCTTCCAGAAAACGGGCGATACGGTCGGTCGGCTGAGCGCCCTGGCCCAGCCAGTACTGGACGCGTTCCATGTTCATCTTGATGCGCTCTTCGCTGTCCTTGGGAAGCAGCGGATTATAGGTACCGAGTTTCTCGATGAAACGGCCATCGCGCGGCATGCGCGAATCGGACGCGACGATGGCGTAATGGGGACGCTTCTTGGAGCCGCCACGGGCCAGACGGATTTTCATTGCCATTGTTTTCTCCTTTGAATGGCGGGACTGGTGGAAGGGTCCACCTATGATTGGAAGGTTTCGTGATGCCGGATCACTTCGGCGATAACGAAATTCAGGAATTTGCGCGCGAATTCCGGGTCCAGATCAGCCTCGCGCGCGAGGTGTTCCAGCCGTTCGATCTGGCTTGCCTCTCGCGAGGGATCTGACGGAGGAAGATCGTGTTCAGCCTTCAGCAGACCAACGGATTTGGTGTGCCTGAACCTTTCGGCCAGCGTATAGACAAGGATTGCATCCAGCCGGTCGATACTGTCGCGATGCTCTTTCAAAAGCTCTGCGGCTTGTATGGCGTTATCGTTCATGCTGAAACCTTCGGGGGATGACGGAAAACCATGACAGGATCTTCCGAAGCAGGACCGGTCGCTGCCGGATCATGGGCCGCACCCAGTCGTTTCGCCAATGAGATGGACCGGGTATTCCCCGGATCAATATAGCTGACGATCCTGTCCCAACCGAGATGGCTTTGGGCAAAGCTACGGGCGGCACTGGCCGCTTCAAAGGCATGACCCCTGCCTTCAAATTCTGGCGACCAGACAGTCCAGCCGATTTCATGTTCTGGCCACAACCTTCGGGATACCAAGGACCGGCCATGCCGAGTGGTGTATCATCATCCTTGAGTGTAAAGACAAAAAGACCAAAACTACGCATTGGCCAATGTCCGATGATATGCCCAAAGGCACGCCATGCTTTGACTGGTGTCGTATCCGATCCGCCTCCGACAAACCTTGCCCGATGAGAGGTGCAGAATGCACTCCATGCCGGCCAGTCTGATCCGCGTGGGGCACGCAGTCGCAGATGTTCAGTTTCAAGAACCGGAGCATTAGTCAGTTCGATCATGATGACACCTGTCCGATAGTCATGCCGGGGGTGCTGCCCATGGACCACCGGGTTATTTCAGCCAGTCTGAAGAAAACAGTCATATGCTTTCCTCTGCCGGAGGTGCCGGAATGGCGTAAATGTCGCGGTCGATACCGTCTGGAAAGGTCTGACGACAGATCTTCATGCCGCCAAGGGATTCCGTCAGGCGGCGGGCAGGGGTGTTTTCATCACGGAAGTGGGTTTCGACATATTCCCATCCGAGTGCGTCATGTGCCCATGTCAGAACTGCACGAGAAGCTTCCTGTGCGATACCCTGATCTCGCGCAGTGGGCAGCAGCCACCATGTCAGCTCATGTCCCGGCCAGCCATCCACGTCGAGGATGCCGCAGCCACCCATCACCTGGCCATCCTTGCAGATGACGAAGCGGCCAAAACCCTTCAGGACAAAGTGGCCGATATCTTCTGCCAACCGTTCCCAGGCCTGATACGGCAACAAGGGGCCACCATAGAAATACGAAGCATCCGCATCGGAAAAGAATGCGGTATAAGCTGGATAATCGCCGGCCTTTGGCAGGCGCAGCATCAGCCGTTCGGTTATCAGGACTGGAATATCTGCGGACAGGGCAGGCATTATTTCTTCCCGAACAGCCCCGAAAGCCCACCGGGCAGACCAGCCCCGCCAAGCTGGCCGCCGAGTCCTTTCGGATCCTGCAGCATTCTGGAGGCTTCGGCCATTTTGGACGGATCAACATCAGCCATATCCGGCAAACCACCGCTTTTGCCTGTCATTGCACGCATGGCCTGTTTCAGCATCCCGCCCTTCATTTTGCCGAGCTTTTTCATTGTATCGGCCATCTGTTTTTGCATTTTCAGCAAACGGTTCAGCTCCGAGACTTCCAGACCAGCTCCGGAAGCAATACGTTTCTTGCGGCTGGCTTGCAGGAGCGCGGGGTTGGCGCGTTCCTTTTTGGTCATGGAATTGATCAGGGCGATCTGACGACGGATCATGGTATCATCCATACCGGCATCTTCAGCTGCCCTGGCCATTTTCTGCATGCCCGGCATCATCTGCATGATCGAACCCATGCCGCCCATTTTCTGCATCTGCTCAAGCTGAGAACGAAGGTCGTTCATGTTGAACATACCCTTCTGGAAGCGCTTCATCATGCGCTCGGCCTGCTCGACCTCCAGCACTTCCTGTGCCTTTTCGACGAGGGCCACGATATCGCCCATGCCGAGAATGCGGCCGGCAACCCGTTGCGCATCAAAGCTTTCGAGCGCATCCATCTTTTCGCCCAGACCGACAAAGCGGATCGGCTTTCCAGTGACCGCCCGCATTGACAGTGCAGCGCCGCCACGTCCGTCGCCATCCATCCGGGTCAGGACAACACCGGAAATCCCGACTTTGCCATCGAATTCTGTTGCCACATTCACCGCGTCCTGCCCGGTCAGCCCGTCAACGACCAGCAGGGTTTCACGCGGGGAGGCAATATCGCGGACGGCCTGAACCTCATCCATCAGCACTTCGTCGATATGCAGACGGCCGGCAGTGTCCAGCATATAGACGTCATAGCCACCAAGTGTTGCCTGTTGCCTGGCACGTTTTGCGATCTGGATGGCACTTTCGCCTGGAACGATAGGTAGCGTGTCGACCCCAATCTGGGTGCCCAGAACGGCAAGTTGTTCCATGGCCGCCGGGCGGTTGGTATCCAGGGAAGCCATCAGCACGCGCTTCTTCTCGCGTTCCTTCAGGCGTTTTGCCAGCTTTGCGGTTGTCGTCGTCTTACCCGAGCCCTGCAAACCGACCATGAGGACCGGAGCCGGGGGATTGTCGATACGCAATGTATCGGGCTCGCCCTCACCCTGGAGGACCTTGATCAGCTCGTCATGGACAATCTTGATGACCTGCTGGCCGGGGGTGACGGATTTGGTGACTGCGGCACCAGTGGCCTTGTTCGTGACCGATTTGACAAAGCTGCGTGCGACGGGCAGCGAGACATCGGCTTCCAGAAGTGCGGTGCGCACCTCACGCATGGCGGCAGTGACGTCATCTTCGGACAATGCGCCCTGCTTGGTAAGCCGGTCGAAGACGCCGCCAAGACGATCGGACAGATTTTCGAACATGCGGGCCTCCTGCGGTCCGGTTGACGTAATGCGCAAATGCCCCCGTGGGCGCAACGCGCTGACGGAGGGCGATCCCTAAACCAGGTTGGGGACCGGAAGGGGAAACCTTCCGGGAGAATGCTGCGCAAATAGGCGAGAGAGTCCTGAAAGTCAAGCAGGCGGGACAGGCACCACAGAGGCATTACATGAATAGCGTTTTCTGATTCGCCACGGCGTTTTTTTAATTCAGTTTCCCCGGACTTATGCTCGGAGAAAGATTTAATTGGAGAATGCCGTTTTCAGTCCTTTATGTCTTTGATTGCCGACCCAAGACAGCAGGAGAAGGTGCCATCCCGGCCGATAGGGCTGGCCAGCATTGGCCGGGCCGGGGAGCATCAGACAGGGAAAGCGGTAGCAGGGCCACGCGGTAAATACGGTCTTTCATCTTCTTCCTGCCTGCAAAAGCAAGCCTGCTTGACCCGTGCCGTGCATGCGCACGGTATAATTGAGAACCGTCATTACCGAATGCCTGATGTAGCCTTCCGCGATGATGACAGCCGGATATGAAAAGAACATGTGTCCCAAAAATTCGCAGTCATGAACATTCTCAACCAGGCCAAAGGTCGAAAATCGCTCAGAGTTATTCCGAAAAAGGCTGGGTGGAACAATCGGATTCAGATCCTCATGACGTTCATGCGATTTCCCTGACAGGTACATTAACCGGATATTCAATCCTTGAGGCTAAGCCATTGTGCAAACGGCGAGGGGATAATTGATGCCTGATCATGTCGTGATTAATGCGGTCCCTCTGATGGGTGATCTGATCGTACCAGCAGTGATGCATATCTGCCGGATAATGCCGGCAATCCGTATTACCTACCGCAGTGAACTGGGTATGGCGGAGCTGGGCGATTTGCGAACTATCGGGATCCGCGCCGGGGCGGAGCCGGCAGGGGATGATATCGCGGTCCGGTGGTTGGGCAGAATTCGTGTCGCACTGGTTGCCGCACCAGAATATGTTGCGCGTAACGGCATGCCACAATGTCCTGCCGATCTGGAGTGTCACGATATTGCCGCAGCAGATCTGCGGTGCAATCAGACCCCGTGGTTCATATGGGTGCGGGCAAATACAAAAAGTCAGAGGATCGTTTTTCGGACCAATGATGAAAATGTCATGCGGCAGGCGATCAAGTCCGGACGTTGCATGGGGTTTCTGCCGATTTCCAGCCTTATCTGGTCTCCGGAACTGATTGAGGTCATGCCGGCCCGTGAAGAATGGGCGGCCCCCCTCTGGCTTGTCCATGACCTTAATGCGAACCCGGCATGCTGTGCCGTCGGCCGGGAGCTGGCGGATATCATGGCGCGACAGCTGGCATGATCACGACAGGAACCGGGTGTTGGCCGGATCAGAACCGGCGACGGGCCCGCAAAGCTGCCGTGATGGTTCCGTCATCAAGGTAATCGAGTTCTCCACCGATCGGCACGCCCTGTGCCAGCCCGGTAACCGTCAGGGTTTTTGGTAGGTTGTCGGCGATGTAATGGGCAGTGGTTTGCCCTTCGACTGTTGCGTTCAGGGCAAGGATGACCTCGCTGATGGATTCAGATTCGATCCGGGTAAGCAGGCGGGGAATGCCAAGGTCGTCCGGACCGATATCATCAAGCGCGGAAAGCGTTCCGCCAAGAACATGGTAACAGCCACGGAAGGCATGGCCACGTTCCAAGGCCCAAAGGTCGGCAACATCCTCCACGATACAGAGTTCACCGCATTGACGTGCCGGATCAGTGCATATCTGGCACAGATCCTGATCGGTAATATTGCCGCAGCGTGAGCAGGGGCGGGCATTTTCGGCAACACGGGCCATAAGCCGGGAAAGCTGTACCATCTGTTCCGGCCGCCGTCCGATCAGTGACAGGATAATCCGGCGGGCTGACCGAGGTCCCAGCCCCGGCAGCCGCGCCATGGCTCCGATCAATGCCTGAATGTCGTCGCTACCTTCCTTCACGCTGGACTCAGAAAGGCAGTTTCATATCGGCAGGCAGGCCAAGTTCCTGAGTGATCCGGGACATTTCGGATTGTGCCCGTTCCTGGGCACGGCGCTGAGCGTCCATGATGGCAGCAAGGATGAGGTCTTCAACCACTTCCTTTTCCGAGGCCACGAAGATCGACGGGTCGATATCGAGTGTGGTCAGTTCACCTCTGGCCGTGGCTGTGGCCCTGACAAGCCCTGCACCAGCTTCACCCGCCACGGTGATATTTGCCAGATTATCCTGCATTTCAGTCACTTTGGCCTGCATGTCCTTGGCGACTGCCATCATCTTGGCCATGTCGCCAATGCCGCCCAATCCCTTGAACATCACTTACTCCTCGTCCTCGAAGGGGTCCCATTCTTCGGCTGCTGCAACCGGACCATTGCCATCGTCATGTCCGGAATTGCCTGGGCTTGCCGCTGTCGGTATGTCGTCAACCCGACGTTCAACCCTGCGGGCTGATATCAGCCGGGCACCGGGGAATACCGCAAGTGCGGCCTGAACGATCGGATGTGCCTCGGCACGGATCCTGGCCTCGGCATCTGCTTCGGCGCGGGTTTCCGCAATGGTCACGCCGCCGCCGGAATTGACCACGCTTACACCCCAACGCTGTCCGCCGGTCCAGCTGCGAAGCCTTTCAGTCAGACGTGCAGCCAGATCGCGTGGAGCATCCGGGGTTGGTTCAAATTCGATCCGGCCCGGACTGTAACGGACCAGACGGACATGGTTTTCAACCGCAATCAGTAAGGGCATGTCACGCATACGCCGGATCAGGTCCAGTACACTGTTGAAATCAGGGTAGTTTGCGATCAGGGAGTGCTGTGGTGCCCTGGCCAGGGCAGTGGACTGACCGCCTGACATCACCGGTCCGGTTCCCACACCGCTGACATCATGCACCGTATTTTGTGTGGTTTTCGCATGTGCCACCTGTCTGGCCTGAGCAGAGGCACGGCCTGCACCTCCATCATTTTCACGGTTTCCATTCGGACCAGAGGAACGTGAAAATCCACCTGCGCTCTGTGTTGACTGGATTTTGCGGATCAGAGCCTCGGGATCGGGAAGGTCGGCAGCATGGGTCAGCCGGATCACAGCCATTTCCGCTGCCATCATTGCATTCGGAGCGGCTGAAACTTCCTCAAGCGCTTTCAGTAACATCTGCCAGAGCCGGGTGAGTACCCGCATAGGCAGCCGGTTGGACAGGTTTGCACCCCGCGCCCTTTCATCCGGTGAAATCGTCGGGTCTTCAATGGCTTCCGGAGTAATCTTCACAACGGAAATCCAATGCGTGATCTCTGCCAGATCACGCAATACGGCAACCGGATCAGCACCGTCAGCATATTGTGCCTGCAATTCCGCCAGTGCCTGTGCTGCATCTCCACGCAGGATCATCTCAAACAGGTCAATGACCCGGCCACGATCCGCAAGCCCCAGCATTGCCCGAACCTGATCGGCCGTCGTTTCACCCGCACCGTGACTGATAGCCTGATCCAGAAGCGAGGTTGCATCGCGGGCGGAGCCTTCGGCCGCACGGGTAATCAATGCCAGTGCATCATCGGTGATATCGGCATTTTCAGCCGAAGTAATTCTGCGCAAAAGTGCAATCATCACTTCGGGCTCAATCCGTCGCAGGTCAAACCGCTGACAGCGGGACAGAACGGTGACGGGAACCTTGCGGATCTCGGTTGTGGCAAAGATGAATTTCACATGCGGCGGCGGCTCTTCCAGAGTTTTCAGAAGTGCATTGAACGCACTTGTCGATAACATGTGAACTTCGTCGATGATATAAATCTTATATCGGGCCGAAGCCGCACGATAATGGACTGATTCGATGATTTCCCGGATATCGTTCACGCCAGTGCGTGAAGCGGCATCCATTTCCATTACGTCAACATGGCGGCCTTCGCTAATTGCCACGCAATGTTCGCATCGCCCGCATGGTTCAGTTGTGGGGCCGCCCTGGCCGTCAGGCCCGGTACAGTTCAGGCCCTTGGCGATAATGCGTGCCGTTGTGGTTTTTCCGGTGCCGCGAATGCCGGTCATGATGAAGGCTTGTGCGATTCGTGAGGCAGCGAAAGCATTTTTCAGCGTGCGCACCATCGCGTCCTGCCCGACCAGATCGGAGAAGGTTTCGGGCCGGTATTTCCGGGCCAGTACCTGATAGTTCTGTTCGCTCTCAGTCATTCTGCCTCATCTGGGTCGAACTACATTAGCGGGGGGAGTGACGGGCGACAACCGGCCAGATGTAAGTGGAATAAGACAACTGCAGTGAAAATATCACCAGCATATAGATAAAATGCAAAATCATACACACGATAATTGTTTCGTGTCGCGTAGGCTACTAAGAGGTGTTGGACAATACAGTTCAGTTACCATTATGATCCAGATACCTTACGTAACGAGGAAAAATGATCAAATATGTTGTTGCCGCCTGTGCGGCCCTTTCTCTGACAGGTTGTGCAACCATTACCCGGGGCACTGAAGAGGTGCTGGTTGTCAAATCAATCCCCCCCGGAGCACAGGTCAAGATGAGCAATGGGCTGGGTTGTAGTTCAACCCCGTGCAGTTTCAAACTGCCGCGTAAGTCCGAATTGGATATCCTGATCACCAGACCGGGCTGCAAAGCCCAACAGATCCAAGTCACCAATGCAATGAGCAGTGACGGCGGCACGGCCATAGCAGGTAATATCGTGGCTGGCGGCATTATCGGGATTGGGATTGATGCCAGCAGTGGTGCAACGCAGGATCTGATCCCAAATCCGGTTGAAGTCAAGCTGGAATGCCGCGGATAAACCTATCTGTGCGACGATAAAAAAACCGGTGCGCTTGCATCCGGTTTTTTGCTCAGGTGTCTGAATCGGTTATGGATAAGCCATCTGCCAATATGATTTGAGGATTATTTCAGTTCAAACCTGCCTGATAATCCGCCGTTTGAACCTGCGTGAGGTTGATACCGGATGTGTATCGGCCGGTTCAGGCAGGGTCAGGACCGTCTGGCGAAACATCTCTATCGCGTCTTCGCCCCTGACGGGGATCATGTCTGGGGTAATCGGGGAACCGATAGTGATCTGATACTGTTGTCCGGCCTTGTTCAGGACCTCATGAAACAGCATCACATCCCGCAATGTCGGGTGAATGGCATCAAACAGATAGAACAGGACCGAATTGCGTGCCCGTATACGGATCGGCACGACCGGAACCTTCATCTTACGGGCAATCATCGCGGCCGATGCCATCCATGGCCTTTCATACAGGCTCAACCCGCGCCGCTTTGCTAACCGTCCTGAGGGAAAGATAAGACCGATCCGGCCATCAGCCAGCCAGGCACGGGTCTGTTCCATAGTGGCACGGGTTTTGGCATGTGTCCGCTTTTCTGTTCTCCACTCAACCGGAACAATCATGTCATCCAGTTGAGGCAAGACCCGCAGGATATCCTGATTGGTATAGATAAACAGATCTGGCCGGACCCGTCCGATCAGCGAATAGAGAACATTGCCATCGGCAATCCCGGTCGGATGGTTGGCAACGATCAATGCAGGACCATCAGCCGGAATATGCTCCAGTCCTGAAATTTCCAGATCGCGGATAATCAGATCATCCATCCGGCGAAAGATTTCAGACGATGGCATGTCGCGAAACTCGACCCCGAGGTCAAGTGTCCGACGATACCCCAGAAGTCGCATCAGAAAATGACGGGCCACTGTATGATGCGGACGCCCTGAAAACAACCAAGGGGCCCGCTCCTGGATCAGCGGATCAAGACGCCGCTGCATCTCGGTTCGGGAATTATCCTGTTCACCAGTCATGGCAGGCAATTATCTTCGTGGCGCATCGGGACTGCAAGAGGGCATGGCAAAAGCCCGCCGATCAACCGGCATGGCGGATCCGTCTGACCATTTCACCAAGGTTGCGTGACAATCCGGGGGGCGCAAGAATCCGGTCCAGTGCGGCCATCGCATGTTTTTGTCGTCCTCCGTCATAATGAGCCCAGTTTTCGAATGCACTCGACATGCGTGCAGAAATCTGTGGGTTGACCACATCCATTTTCAGCAACCAGTCGGTCAGGAACATATAACCGGAACCGTCTGCGGTATGAAAACCGGCATGATTGGCAGAAAGACCACCAATCAGAGCACGGAAACGGTTGGGGTTCTTCCAGTCAAAATCCGGAAGATCCGAAAGTTTCCTTGCAACCTTAACCGCCTGATCTGGCGTGCTATAGAGCGGCTGTAACATAAACCATTTATCAATAACCAGCCGGACATTTTTGAAATTGTTGTAGAAATCATCAAGGGCCCGACTAGCATTGCCCGTGGCAATTAATGCAGCCAGGGCAGCAGATTGTTCGGTCATGTTGCCTGATGAACGATACAGCTCTGCTGCACGCTGCCCCCCATCAACACGGTTCAGCAATCCAAGTGCCGCCAGTCTGAGTGCCCGTTTCCCTGCGAAATCAGGATCCGGGGAATAGGGACCCGCAACATGATTTTCACGGTAGATCCGGTCAAGTGAATCCTCATGCCTGCGTGCAATTGTTGCTGCCATGAATTCGCGGGCAGAATGAATTGCATCGGGATCAGGAATGATACCTGAATCGAACAAGGCTGTCGCAATTTCATCCTCTGATGGCAGGGACAGACATTGGGCCAGCAATGCGGGATCGGCCTGCTCATCAGCCAGAAGACGTCCGATCGCCGAAATATATTCGGAACCGGGTTCAGCCCCGGTGCGGATCATGTTCAGAAGAGTGTCGCAGGCAAGCTGGCGACCGGATTCCCATCGCGCAAAGGGATCACTGTCATGGGCCAGAAGGAAAGCGTAATCACGGGCCGTTGCATCACGGTGTAAAATAACCGGAGCAGAAAAGCCACGCAGGGTGGAAACAACAGGTCGCGCTGTCAGCCCGTCAAAGGTGAAGTCCTGCCGCTCTTGGGTCATTTCCAGTATGGTAGTCGGCATGACCTCATCCCCGTTGGGTGAAATCAACCCCGTGGCAATGGGAATGACCCGAGGCAGCTTTTCGTCCTGATCAGGAGTGGGCAGGGTATGCTGCTCAAAATGCAACACCAGCCGGCCGGCCTTGTCATCCCATGTCTCGGTCATGGTTAGAACCGGAGTGCCGGCATCACTGTACCAACGTCTGAATTGCGTCAGATTGCGCCCGGTCGCATCCTCAAAAACCTTCAGCCAATCCTCAATCGTTGCAGCATCCCCGTCATGGCGCGTAAAATAGAGATCAAGCGCCCTGGCATAGCCATCATCCCCAACCAGCTGTTTCAGCATACCGATGATTTCAGCGCCTTTTTCATAAACGGTTGCCGTATAGAAATTATTGATCTCAATATAGGTTTCAGGGCGAACAGGATGGGCCAAAGGGCCTTGATCTTCACGAAACTGCCGTGATCTCAGGGTGACGACATCGTCAATGCGCTTGACGGCTGCACTGCGCATATCGGACGTGAATTGTTGATCGCGGAATACCGTCAGCCCTTCCTTCAGGCACAACTGAAACCAGTCGCGACAGGTAATGCGATTACCTGTCCAGTTATGGAAATATTCATGGCCAATGACACTTTCGATACGTCCGTAATCATCATCTGTCGCGGTCTCGGGGGACGCAAGTACCAGCTTCGAATTAAAGATGTTCAACCCCTTGTTTTCCATGGCACCCATGTTGAAGTCATCGACTGCAACAATGTTGAAAACATCAAGATCATATTCGCGCCCATATGCGTCTTCATCCCATTTCATTGAGCGGATCAGCGATTCCATCGCATAGCCGGCGCGCGGCTCATCACCCGGACGAACCCAGACATTCAGATCCGCCACACGGCCCGATTTTGTCGTGAATGTATTGGAAACAGCCCGAAGATCTCCGGCGACAAGTGCAAAAAGATAAGCAGGTTTTGGCCAGGGATCATGCCAGACGATTGCCCCGTCATCGGAGGCAATCGGGTTCCCGTTAGATAACAGCACCGGCAGGTCTGAATGAATGGTTGCGTGGAAAGGGGCCATCACATCAGGCCGGTCAGGGTAGGGGGTAATATGGCGAAAGCCTTCGGCTTCGCATTGGGTACAGAACATACCGTTCGAGATATACAGCCCTTCAAATGCGGTGTTGACAGAGGGATCGATAACCACCTCGGTCGAAAGGGTAAACGTCCCGTCCGGTACGGCGACTGTCAGGGTCTCGTCCCTGCGCCGCCATTCGTCTTGTTCCAGTTCACGACCATCAAGCGCAATGCGGCGCAGATCCACGCCCGCACCTATATCCAGTATCAGGTCACCACCTCCACGGCGGGTAAAATCCAGATCGGCACGTACCACGGTTGCCGCAGGAGCAAGGTGGAAGTCCAGCCGAACACCCGACAGCACGAAAGGATAGGGGCGGTAGTCCGCCAGCCGTTTTGGAACCTGACTGATATGTGCTTCGTTCATTTGTCGGCCTTTCAGGAAAAAAAGCTGTGTTCATTGGAACTTGTCTTCAAACCCCGAGTTAAGCGCAGGATGGCTGCCTCGCAAGCCGGCCGTGACAGGATGTCCGGGCGATAATGGCGGGAAGCCCTGCCTGATTGATTTGAAGGAGACCAAAATGGCCAACTACGATCCGAACGATCCCAACAAGAACACTGCACGTGAAACCTATGTTGAGCCTGTTGAAAAGCGTTCCTCGCCGCTGCCACTGATCATCGGCATTCTGCTGGCCTTGGTACTTGCTTATTTCGTCCTGACCCGTTTCATGGGCAATGATGAAGCTGTGACCACCGCAGAAGAGCCGGTTGCCGAAGCAGTCGAGGGTGCAGAGGCTGTCGCAGAAGATACCGAAGCTGCCGCCGACGAATCAGCCGTGGTCGTTGAGGACGCTGCCGAAGATGTTGCCGCAGATGCCGAAGCTGCAGCCGAGGATGCCGCCACCGCTGCTGAAGATGCTGCAACCGCTGCCGATACTGCTGCTGAAGCAGCTGGCAATGCAGCTGATGCTGCTGCCGAAGCTGTTGGCAATGCAACCGACGCTGCTACGGATGCGGCTGCTGATGCCGCCAATACGGCAGTTGATGCAGCCAGCGACGCAGCTGACGCCGCCGCCACGGCTGCTGATGCCGCTGCTGACGCTGCCGGTAATGCCGTTGAGGCCGCTGGCAATGTTGCGGGTGATATGGTTGATGCCGTAACCGGTGCTGCTGATGATGCCGCAGATGCAGTCGGTAACGCCGCTGATGCCGCTGTTGATGCCGTAACCGGCACAGACGCTACGACCGACGCCACATCCAACTGATCTGAAATCAGAGCCTGATCAGGCCAGATCGGCGCCGTTGCGGGATACCGCAGCGGCGTTTTTCATTTTGCATTCCGAATCGTCGCATTATCCTGACAATTCAGCTATCCATCCTTGGAGCACTTACTTGTGAAATATTATTGCGCGGTGATACATGTTACCGAGCAGGACCGAGAGGAGGGGATGGAGATGAAGATAGGCGCCTTGAAGGAAAGCCATGATGGCGAAGCAAGGG
Source organism: Paracoccus sp. (in: a-proteobacteria) (assembly GCA_047971845.1). Taxonomy (GTDB): domain Bacteria; phylum Pseudomonadota; class Alphaproteobacteria; order Rhodobacterales; family Rhodobacteraceae; genus Paracoccus. Next base: position 26,746 of record JBKEAB010000186.1, read on the forward strand.
TTGCGATTACTCCTGCTTCTGCCGTGCATTTGCAAAAACTTGGGCATGTGGTTCATATTCAGAGCAATGCCGGAACTGCGGCCGGATTTTCAGATGCCCAATACGAAGCTGCCGGTGTCACGGTAGAACCGACTGCCCAGGCACTGACCGGAGCGGTTGATATCGTGGCAAAGGTCCGCCCCCCTCAGGACAATGAAATCCGGCAGATGCGAGAGGGGCAGACCCTGATATCGCATTTCTATCCGGCGCAGAATGCCGTTCAGCTGGAACTTGCGCGGGCACAGGGGATTACCACCATCGCCATGGATATGGTTCCGCGTATTTCTCGTGCTCAGAAGATGGATGCACTGAGTTCGATGGCCAATATCGCCGGCTATCGTGCCGTGATTGAGGCCGCAAATAATTTTGGCCGCTTTTTCACCGGGCAGGTGACAGCCGCCGGCAAGGTTCCCCCGGCCAGGGTGCTCATCGTCGGAGCTGGTGTTGCCGGACTGGCTGCGATAGGTGCCGCGACCAGCCTTGGTGCACAGGTATATGCTTTTGACGTCCGGCCGGAAGTTGCCGAACAGATTGAATCCATGGGGGCTGAGTTCGTTTTCCTTGATTTCGAGGAAAAGCAGCAGGACGGTGCCGCGACCGGCGGCTATGCCGCGCCATCCAGTCCCGAATTCCGTGAGGCTCAGCTTAAGAAATTCCGCGAACTTGCTCCGGATATGGATATTGTCATCACTACGGCACTGATCCCGGGGCGTGATGCCCCCCTGTTGTGGACGACAGACATGATCGAGGCCATGAAGCCCGGCAGTGTCATCGTCGACCTGGCAGCGGAAAAAGGCGGCAATGCCGAACTGACCCAGGCTGATGAAAAAATCCTTACCGAAAATGGCGTAACCATCATAGGCTATACTGATTTTCCGTCACGCATGGCGGCACAATCGTCCGAATTATACGGCAATAATATCCGCCACTTCATGACTGACCTGACACCGGGCAAGGATGGGCAGGTGGTTCATGACATGGCCGATGATGTAATCCGTGGTGCAACTGTCACCCATGATGGCGATATTACCTATCCGCCACCTCCGCCCAAGGTTGCAGCCATTGCTGCACAAAAGCCAAAGGAAAAGAAGAAGGAACTGACACCAGAAGAACGTCAGGCACAGGAAGTTGCGGCTTTTCGGGCTGAAACCAGAAACCAGGTAACGTTGCTGGCGGGTGGAGCAATATTGCTGCTACTGATCGGGCTCGTGGCCCCGGCCAGCCTCATGTCGCATTTCATTGTCTTTGTTTTGGCCTGCTTTGTCGGCTTCCGCGTTATCTGGAATGTTGCACATTCCCTGCATACGCCACTGATGGCAATCACCAACGCTATTTCCTCAATTATTATCCTGGGAGCCCTGATGCAGATTGGTTCCGGTTCGGGAATGGTCGTTTTTCTGGCTGGTCTCGCCGTGCTGATGGCCGGGGTGAATATCTTTGGCGGCTTCATGATCACCCGGCGCATGCTCGCTATGTTCCAGAAATCATAAGGAGGGTAAGATGGATTATGGATTTACCACTGCCGCTTATGTCGTTGCGGCAATCCTGTTCATCCTGTCCCTCGGTGGGTTATCGGGACAGGAAAGTGCTAAACGTGCCATCTGGTATGCCATAGCCGGTATGACGCTTGCCATTGTGGCGACGCTGATGGGACCGGGTGCGGGTAATTGGTTCCTGTCGGTGATCCTGATCACCACAGGCAGTGTGGGTGGCTGGTTCATCGCCAAACGGGTCCAGATGACCGAGATGCCTCAACTGGTTGCCGCAATGCATTCTCTCGTGGGGCTTGCAGCCGTCTTTGTCGGCTTCAATGCCCAGCTTGAACTGGGCCGTGTCCTGCGTGCCAAGGCGGCTGGCCTGCCCGATGCCATCGCGGATGTCGATCAGATATCGACAATTATCCCGCTGGATATGTTCCGGGGCTTTGCCGCCGTATTGACCAGCAAGACACCGGCCGAAATCAATATGCTTCAGATTGAGGTTTTCCTGGGCGTCTTTATCGGTGCGGTAACATTTACCGGATCCATCGTCGCCTTTGGCAAGCTGGCAGGCCGGATTGGGGGCAAGCCCAGGAAGCTGCCTGGCGGTCACATGCTGAATGCCGGTGCCGCAGTCATATCACTTCTTCTTGGTTTGCTTTATATTGGTGATATAGGCCCTTCGGTCTTCTGGCTAATCCTGATCGCAGCCCTTGCCGGTTTCATTGGCTGGCATCTAATTATGGGTATTGGCGGGGCAGATATGCCGGTGGTTGTTTCCATGTTGAACAGCTATTCCGGCTGGGCCGCCGCTGCGGTTGGCTTTACCCTGTCAAATGACCTGCTGATTGTGACCGGGGCCCTTGTCGGATCATCGGGTGCGATCCTGAGTTACATCATGTGCAAAGCCATGAATCGGGATTTTGTCAGTGTTATCCTGGGCGGTTTTGGTGGAGAAACCGGACCGGCAATGGAAATCGAAGGAGAACAGGTCACCATTGATGCCGATGGCGTGGCAGCTACCCTGAACGATGCTGATGAGATCATCATTGTGCCGGGCTATGGCATGGCAGTGGCGCAAGCACAGCAGGCAGTCAGTGAACTGACCCGAAAGCTTCGGGCGCGGGGCAAGAATGTCCGGTTTGCCATCCACCCGGTTGCAGGACGTCTGCCAGGGCATATGAATGTATTGTTGGCGGAAGCGAGGGTGCCCTACGATATTGTTTTGGAAATGGAAGAGATCAATGACGATTTTCCGGATACGGATGTGGTCATCGTTATTGGCTCGAACGATATCGTGAATCCGGCTGCGCAGGATGATCCCAACAGCCCGATTGCCGGAATGCCCGTGCTTGAGGTCTGGAAGGCAAAGAATGTCTTCGTCAGCAAGCGGGGGCAGGGGACTGGTTATTCCGGAATAGAAAATCCATTATTCTATAAGGATAATACCCAGATGTTCTATGGCGATGCCAAGGATTCAATCAACGCGCTCCTGCCTCTGATCGAATAAGCCCTTGCAGACCAGAAACTGATTGACAGGCTCCGCCCGGAAAGGCGGAGCCTTTTTGTTTGATCTGGATGCGTTCTCCAGCAATTGAAACGGTAAGAACGACGCAATTATGGATTTTAAGTATTTGAATAGAATTGTATTTCTTTTTCAGGCTGGACAACGCCACAGGCATGAAGCAGACCGGATATTGATGTAACATCGGCTTGTCTGTGGGTTAATGTCCGAATCTATAGTCATTTGACTGGACCTGGCGAAGCAGGAAAGCGATAATATATACCGGAAGGAGAAACCCATGATGAAATTCCTGCCGGCTGTTATTGCTGTCCTAGCTCTTGCCGCCTGTAATGTTCCACTCATTCCCGGGATCTGACAGTCATGACCAAAACATTGAAAATGTATGGGCTTGATTATTGTTCAACAGTTCAAAAGGCCCGTACCGCTCTGGAAGCCGTTGGATGGAAAATTGAATTTCATAACGTGAAAGAAGAGACGACAGACTTGAAGGAATGGGAGCAAATGATTGAAAAATTTGGAGAAAAATTAATCAATCGCGCAAGCCTGACATGGCGTGGAATGTCTGAGGAGGAACGTTCAGCAGCACCAGGAGAAATGCTGATGGCGAAACCCGCCTTGATGAAGCGGCCGGCAATCATTGCCGATGGTCAGTATTTTCTGGGCTGGACTGCAACTGTCAAGCGGGCACTCGGTACGGAATGAAGGGCAGGGTGTTCAGCCCTTCCATTTGATAGAACACCCCATTGACGGTGTCTGTTCGTGCGGACCGTGTCCGGTTCGGGCAATCTGAACCATGGCTTCAAACAATTCACGCCGCGCATCAGTTGTCGAAGGCTGGCGTCCCGATGCATCAAGCCGTCCGCGATACTGCAACTCATCAGAGGCATTATACCCAAAGAAATCCGGTGTGCATTCGGCACCATAGGCTTGCGCTATATTTTGAGTTTCATCGTAAAGATACGGAAATTCAAAACCGTGTCTTGCAGATTCCGCCTGCATGAACTCTGGTGCATCCTGTGGATAAGTGACAATGTCATTAGCGGAAATAGCAACAACACCGATCCCATGAATATGCTGCAATTCTGACGTGTCCCGAACGATCCGATCCATAATCGACTGAACATATGGACAATGATTACAGATAAACATGACCAGTGTTCCATTGGATCCCCGCAGATCATTCAGACGATGCATCCGTCCGTTCGGATCAGGTAATGCAAAATCCGGCATTTTTGCCCCAAAATCACAAACAGGAGGAGAAACAGCCATCACAACCTCATAGCAAGATGTACAGGTCTTATACAGCAATCCTGCATAAGAACTATGTAGAATTTGGTTACATAATATTGATTATATCTTAAATATAGCGCTGTTGGCTCGCAACCTATCACATCCGCATACTGCGCTGAAGTTTCGTTTCCCACTATCTCTGCTTGATCTGCCGTGTGAGGTTAAACGACTATCCATGTTCAGATCATTTTTGTCCCGCTCTTGCGACCAGGTAGCCGTTCACCTACATCTTCATCAAAGCTGAAGGATAGCCAATGGCCATGGAAGCCCACGAAATCGAAGCTCTGATCCGCGCTGCATTTCCTGACGCGGAAATTACGATCACGGATCTTGCCGGTGACGGAAATCACTTTGCCGCTGAAATTATCGACGAATCTTTTCGCGGCAAGAACCGTGTCGAACAACAACGTGCTGTTTATGCTGCCTTGAATGGCAAGATGGATGGCCCTGCGGGCGAATTGCATGCACTTGCCCTGACGACCAAAGCCCCTGATTAAGGATATCCCCGATGACTGATGCCCGTGCGCAGATCCAGGATGCACTGGATGAAAATGATGTTGTGTTGTTCATGAAAGGCACCAAGGAAATGCCACAATGCGGCTTTTCCAGCCGAATTGCTGGCGTACTCAATTACATGGAGGTTGCCTATCGTGATGTAAATGTGCTGGCCGATGATGCCATCCGCCAAGGCGTCAAGGATTACTCTGACTGGCCGACCATTCCCCAGCTTTATGTCAAAGGCGAATTCATTGGTGGCTGTGATATTGTGACTGAGATGACCCTGTCCGGGGAACTTGACCAGTTGTTCGATCAGAAAGAAATTTCCTACAATAAGGAAGCTGCGGATAAAATCCGCGAAGCAAATGCCTGACCGCAAATAAATTATTGCTTAATTGGTCTTGAAAAGCCCTGCCTGTCATGCGGGGCTTTCCTTTTGACGCAGGCCCGAAACGCCCCTAACCTGCCGCAATCACAAGAACATGGTGAGGGAGGAAACCATGACCATTCGTAACCGTCTGACTGCCGTATTCCTTGGCTTGTCAGCGGCGGCAGCGCCCATGAGCGCACATGCTGCAGAATTCATCAATATCCTGACTGGCGGAACATCCGGCGTCTATTATCCCATGGGAGTTGCCCTGTCGAAAATCTATTCCGAGGCCATTCCGGATGCCAAGGTGCAGGTACAATCAACCAAGGCTTCGGTTGAGAACCTGAATTTGCTGCAACAAGGCAAAGGTGAAATCGGGTTTTCACTGGGCGACTCGGTAAAGCTTGCAGCTGAAGGTAATCCCGAAGCAGGGTTTTCAGCGCCGCTGGACAAGTTGCGCGGGATTGCGGCTGTCTATCCGAACTATATCCAGATCGTTGCCAGCGAAGAATCGGGCATCCGGACCCTTGCCGACCTGAAGGGAAAATCTGTTTCGGTTGGTGCCCCAAAATCCGGAACCGAACTGAATGCCCGTGCTATCCTGGAAGCTGCGGGGATGAGTTATGATGACCTTGGCAAGGTTGAATACCTGCCTTTTGCAGAATCGGTCGAACTGATGAAGAATCGCCAGCTTGATGCGACATTGCAATCGGCTGGTCTTGGCGTTGCCTCGCTTAAAGATCTGTCGACCTCAATCCCGATTACGGTCGTATCTGTACCGGCTGAGGTCTCTGAGGCTCTTGGTGCGCCATATGTGGCCGGGGAAATTCCGGCAGGCACATATGAAGGTCAGGATGACGCCGTACCAACGGTGGCTGTGATCAACTATCTGGTTTCTTCAGATGCCGTCAGTGAAGACACTGCCTATACAATGACCAGATCAATCTTCGAAAACCTTGATGAATTGAAAGCGGCACATGCTGCAGCCAATGCCATTGATGTTCAGAAGGCTTTGCAGGGCATGCCGGTTCAGGTCCATCCGGGTGCGCAGAAGTATTACGATGAGGTTGGCGTAACAGCCGAATGATCTGCCCGGGCCGGAGCACGCATGTCCCGGCCCGTTCTGTTTACCTGAAAGCACCCCCATGACCGAAGCCACCCATTCGGCCAAAAATGCCGATCCCGGCCTGCGCAATCCGTTGGCCGAAAGCTTTCCCCCCAACCTGCAAGGCCGGATTTTGTTCTGGATTGCCGTTGCTTTCTCGCTCTATCAGATTGCAACGGCTGCACATCTGCTGAGCCTGAACAGTCAGATCCAACGCGCCATTCATCTGGGGTTCTTGCTGCTTTTGGGGTTCCTCCTACTGACACTGCTTCGCATGCGCAGACCGGCAGCACTGTCCCTGGCTTGGGTTGCTGGTGGAATCGGGATTATCATTGCTGCCTATCAATGGGTTGAATATGTTCCCCTGATGCAGCGTGCCGGCAGCATTAATGGCGTTGATACCATCATCGGTATCCTGACACTTATTACGGTCTTTTCTGCGGCCTGGGTTGTCATAGGCCCTGCCCTGCCCCTCGTTGCCGGAGCCTTTCTGATTTATGCCCTGTTCGGGCAATACTTCCCCGGGGCGCTGCAAACGCGTGGATATTCACTGGAACAGGTTGTCGAGCAGATGTCCTTTGGGACCGAGGGCGTCTATGGGACACCATTATACGTCAGCGCAACTTATATTTTCCTGTTCATCCTGTTCGGTTCATTTCTGGAAAAGGCGGGAATGATCAAGTTGTTCACAGATGTCTCACTTGGCATGGTCGGACACCGCATGGGCGGTGCTGCAAAGGTCAGCGTTGTGAGCTCGGGGCTGATGGGTACCATTTCCGGATCCGGAGTCGCCAATGTCGTTACGACCGGGCAATTTACCATTCCTTTGATGAAAAGTTTTGGTTACCGCCCTGCCTTTGCCGGTGGTGTCGAGGCGACGTCATCCATGGGGGGGCAGATCATGCCCCCTGTCATGGGCGCTGTGGCTTTCATCATGGCTGAAACCCTTGGGGTTCCTTATGTTGATATCGTACGTGCTGCGATTATCCCGGCAATCCTCTATTTTGCCTCTGCCTTCCTGATGGTTCATCTGGAGGCAGGTCGCCGCGGATTGAAGGGTATGGAAAGAAATAACCTGCCTTCTGTCCGCAAGGCCTTGTATGATGGCTGGTATCTGCTCCTGCCATTGGCTGTTCTGGTCTTTTTGCTGTTTTCTGGTTTTACACCTCTTTTTGCAGGGGCTGTCGGACTGGCCCTGACAATCATGCTGATCCTCGGTGCATCACTGATGCTGGGGCTGCCTTCACCTGTAATCCGTACGATATTCTGGATCGGGCTTGGCCTTGCGGTTGGGTTTCTTCTTCGTCAGCAACAGGAAATGCTGCTCTGGTTCCTGATTCTGGGATTGATGGCCTTCAGTACTGCAACTTCCGGTGGACGGAAAACTATCTGGCAAGTTATCGAGAGCCTTGCAGAGGGAGCCAAGACTGCCCTGCCCGTCGGCATCGCCTGTGCCCTTGTCGGTGTCATTATCGGAACCATGACACTGACCGGGGCCGCGAACACATTTGGTATCTTCATTGTCAGTGTAGGCGAAAACAGCCTGCTATTGTCCCTGATCCTGACCATGCTGACCTGTATCGTGCTGGGCATGGGGATTCCGACCATTCCCAATTATATCATCACCTCGTCAATTGCTGCGCCTGCCCTTCTGGAACTGGGTGTGCCCCTGATCGTCAGCCATATGTTCGTGTTCTACTTTGGCATCCTTGCCGATCTGACGCCGCCTGTTGCACTGGCCTGTTTTGCGGCCGCACCCATTGCCCGTGAATCCGGGTTCCGGATCAGTCTTGAGGCAATCAAGGTTGCTGCGGCAGGCTTTGTCATTCCCTATATGGCGGTTTTTACTCCTGCATTGATGCTGCAAGCAGGTGGACCGCTTAGCGAAACTTTTGGGTTCCCTTTGGCTGTGGTCTATATTGTCGTAAAATGTCTGCTTGCCATCACCTTATGGGGGGCGGCAATCATTGGTTGGCTGGAACATCGTCTGATCTGGCCAGAGCGTATCCTGGCCGTTACCGGGGCATGTTCCCTGATCATTGCCCTGCCTCTGAGCGATGGATTGGGTCTTGTTCTGACTGCTGGTTTTGCTGTTTGCTGGTGGAGCATGCGAGGCCCGGAATGAGCTGTCTTCTGATCGGAGCTCTGGCTGTTGGCCTTTCAGGTGACCGTTTTACACTGGAATGGACACACTCCGTTGAACGGGTAGCATGGAAAGAGGAATGGGTTATTGACCGCAACAATCTTCAGTTGATAAAAGCAGCAATCAAGGGTTCTGGCGCGGGAATGGAACCGGGACCCAATGCTATATTGCAAAATGGTTGGTGGGTCTGGGAAACACATCTTGCATTGCAGTCCGAACTTGTATTGGCCGCTTCTGGAGTAACACCGTCGCCATGGCGTCTCTGCGATGGGAAAAATTGTCGGGATCTGGGCAGGAAACCGGACAGCCCCATCATTATCCGTCCCTGCCCCGCAGCCAAAAGTATTTCACCATCCTGAAACTGGTGGCACCTTCAGGCCGGATTACGGCTTATCCTTCCTCATCACTGCTGGCATTGTCATTTCCATGGTAAGCGGTGCAAATCACCCCCTATTTGCCAGCTTTTTCGGTAGGCAGCTTACCTTTATATTGGCGCTACGCGCCAATATAACCTAACGACTTAATTTTGATTCCATTTTTTACAGGAGAAGAGTTCATCGACGGACAGTCTGGTTCGTCGTCTGATGGCCTTTGCCTGCGCCCGGATCGGTTTGATCTTGTTGAGATCGGGGCTGTAGGGCGGGAGGTATTCGAGAGTGTGTCCGGCACCGGCAATCAGTTTTTCGGTATCAGACCGTTTGTGAAAGCTTGCGTTGTCAAGAACCAGCACCGCATCGGGTGGCAGCTTCGGCA